>JBFWQT010000079.1:0-17796 GCA_050249295.1 Planctomycetota bacterium | reverse complement strand
TGAGCCGGGTCGCGAAGTCCTCGTCCTTCTCGCCGTCCTTCTTTGTCGGTGGCGGGTAGTTGTCCGCACCCTCGATCTTCGTCACGAGGCCGTTCTCGAACGTGGGGATCCGCACGCACGCGACCGGGACCTCGGTCCAGCCACCTTCCTTGTCCTCGAGGTCGAACAGCGGCGAGTAGAGCAGCCGCATCACGTCGATGGCCGCGGCCATGCTGGTCAGTGCCGGGTTGAGGTTGTCGGGCTCCTGCGACATCGCGAGGCGGATCGAGTCGTCGCGCTGGCCGGCCAGGAAGATCAGGGCGGCGACGCCACCGAGGAGAATGATGCCGACAATCGTGAGGAAGCCACGGACCTTCATACGACTACCCGGGTCAGGACGTTCAGGACGTCAGGGACGCGTGTTCAGCGGGGGTTCGCCCGGAGTATACAAGCGCTCACCGGCGCAGGCCGCTCCATTCGCTCCACACTGCCGGGAAATCCTCACGCAACTGGCGCGCGAATGCAGCCGCCTCCTCGGGCGAGGCAAACACCTTGCGGCCATCGAGCACCAGCTGGTTGCCGCGGGCGAGCGTCACGAAGTCGAGCGAGCGGGTCAGGTCGCGCGTGGCCGGGTCGGTCAGCAACTGGCGCAACAGGCGCACGCGACGCGACAGCTCATGACTGCTGCCACGCAGGCCGGCAATGGCCGGATCCTGCAGGGCCTGCTCGGCCGCCTGGCGGGTGACCACCGACATCGCGGCGCGCGCCGCGGCTTCGTCGAAGCGGTCCTCGCTGCGCCACCCGGCCACGTGGAAGGCCAGCCACGCGAGGCGCGCACGCTCCATCGTCGAGTCGCTCGCGCGATTCCACGAGGCCCACAACGCCGGCCAGCCGCTCTGCACGCGCAACACAAAGCTGTGCAGATGGTCGGCATTGTCGAACGCGCTGATCGCCGCGCGCACCGTGGCCTCGCCCGACCGCATCGCACTGTCGCGCACGTCCGCGATGCGCCCCTCGCGGAACAGCGCGCGCAGCCCCGGCGAGAGCACCAGCAGACGCAGCGCGGCAATCCGCCGGCCGAAGTCGCGCGTGACCTCGCCGTCGACGCGCGCGCCCCACTCCTTCGCGCGCAACTGACCAAGGAACTCGCGCCACGGTGTGCCGGCCGCAGCCTGCACCATGCGCTCGGCCTGCGGATCGGAGAGCTTCGTGATGTCGGGCACTGCGTTGCGCCCGGCGTGCCACACCTCCAGGATCTCGCGGGCCCGCGCCTCGGTCAGCGCCACGCGCACGCGCCAGCCGTTCCAGATCGACGGGAACTCGGCGGCGAACAATGCCGCGGCCGGAGTGGCGTCGCCGAGCTGGCGGAAGCCATCGAAGCGCGCGTTGGCCGCAAGCCCGGCGCGGATCGTCAGCGCACCGCGCAGGTCCATGCGTTGCGCGTACTCGCGCGTGTCCGGGTTGCACATCAGTTCGCGCAGCACGCGCACGCGGCGGGTGTGCGTCGCCAGGAACGCGCGCGTGGCCGCTACGTCGTCGCTCTCGATCCGGAAGTTGTCGGCGTTCAGCGCGGCCCAGTCGAGGCCGATCTGCTCGAGCACGAAGGCTGTGGCAAACGCCGGGTCGTCCTGATCGTCCGAGCGGTGCAGCAGCCCGGCCACCCACGTCCGGCAGATCGCGCGGGCGATCTCGGGTGTGAGGTGCTCGAGCCAGCCCTGCCACACATCGGGGTAGCGCGTGGCGATCATCCGCGAGAAGTCGCTGGCGTCGGCCGGCGACTCGAAGGCGCCGTCGCGGGTGGCCACGGCGCGCAACGCGGGGTCGTCCCAGATGCGCGCGAAGTCGCCGCGGCGCGCCGTGCCGAAAGTCTGCGGCTCCATCACCAGGGCGCGCAGCGTGCGCAACGCGCGGAGGAAGCGGTCGCCGCGCCGGGCAATCGCCTCGGCGTCGGGCCGCGCCTCGAGCGCATCGCGGAACACGTCACCGCCGGCACCATAGAAGGAGGCAGCGCGCTGACGGCCGCGCGAATCATCCTCGCCGGTCGGGCTGGCGCACCGGCCCAGAGCAGCCTGGCGGAACCACTCATCGGCAATCGCGCTGCTCAGTCCGCGGCGCCAGCCGTCGACCAACGCAGGGAACTCGCGCTGGACCGTCGCCGCGAATTCGCCCAGCCCCGCGGCTGAACGCAGGTCGGCGGGCGCGTCGCGCAGGAGGTCGGCATCGATGCCGGCAAAGTTGCCAGCGCGCGCGGCGCGGAACGTATCCGGATCGCAGTACAGCCGGCGCAGCACGCCCACGCGCATGCCGAACGCGTCGGCCTCGGCGCTGATCGCGGCGTACGCAGCATGCGCCGCGGCCAGTCGCATCCACTCGCGCGCGACCATGCTGGTCAGTTCCAGCACCACGCCGTCGGCGCGCGCCGCGTCCACCTCGCCGGGCACCGACTCGCAGGCGACGAACTGCCACGCCGCGCGCGCACGCAACACGTGGCGGATCTCGGCCGCGTCGATGCCGTCAATCCAGCGCTGCCAGATGCCGGGGAATCGACCGCGGAACTGCTCGGCGAAGGCCGTCGCGCGCATCGCACTGCCGAGCACCGTGCCCGCATTGGATGCGCCGGGTTGCGCCAGTGCGTCCGCCATCTTCCCGTCGCGCACCAGCGCCGCCGTCGCCGGGATGGTCAGCAGGTCGCGCAACGCCGACGCCCGACGACCCCAGGCCACGCCGTCGCCGGCCATCGTCGCGAAGCTCGGCGAGCGCTTCGGCAGCTCGCTCCACGGCACACCCGCAAACTGCTCGGCCAGTGCGCGACCGGCGTCGTCGTTCTCGCCGGCCAGGCCCGCAAGGCGACCCGCGTGGTAGTGCAGGATCGTCTCCCATGTCACTTCGGGCGCGAGTTGTTCCATCCAGTTCGCCCACACCTCGGGGAAGCGGTCGGCGAACAACGCCGCGAAGCGTTGCAACTCATCCGCCGAGGCAAACTGCGACGGCACCGGTACGGCACCCCACGCCCCGGCATGCGCCTCGCGCCACGTCGCCGCGCTGCACACCAGCCGGCGCAACGCGTCGGCCTGCTCGGCCGACTTCGCCACCTGCTCCTGCACGCGCCGCCACTCGGGCAAGCGACCGGCCTGCTGGATGAACGCGGCCCACGTATCGGTCCCGGCCAGTTGCAGTGCGCGCTGCTCGCCGCGCGGGCCGTCGCGCGTCAGCGTGTCGCACGGGAACAACTCCTCGGCGGTGCGCGCAAGCAACACGTCGGCAACACGCTCGGCGGTGAGTCGGCCGAGCCAGTTGCCCCAGGTCTGCGGCCAGGCCTGTTCCAGCGCGCGCGCGAACGTCGCGGCCTCGGCCGGCGTGGCGAACACGCCGTCGTCGGTGCCCAGTTCGCGACGCAGGCCCGGCATCAGGTCGCACAGCGCGGCGATGTCGAACGCGTCGAGCAGCTTCTCGCGCTCCGCCGTGCCCATCGCCAGTCGCACCACCCGGCGCAACGTGCGGATGCGCACCGCGTAGCGCGAGAGGTCTTCAACCAGGTCGGCCGGCACCGGTGCCAACCGACAGAACTCGCCCCACGGCACACCGACGGCGCGCGTCGCAAACTCGTCGGCGCGGTGACGGTCGGTGCCAGTCAGCGGGTAGCAGAGGCCGGCATGCCAGGCCTGCCAGCCGGCGCGGATCGCATCGCGGGCCGGCGCGTCGCCGTCCTGCGCACGCAACGGCGCGATACACACCAGTTGCAGCACAGCGGCCAGAAGGAGCGGAGAAAACCGGCGAGGGCGGAGCAAGAACATCAACCGGGCGTCGCATTCGGGTGAACCATCGTCGCCTCCAGTATACGAGGCGGCCAGCCGTCCGATCGACGTTCTCGCGTCAACGCCCTCCGGAGCCGGCGTCGCACGCCCCTGCGCGGGCGGCCGCGCTTGACAGGCTGATCGGGGCGACCTATCACGCGGGCGAATCCGCACCGTCCCGGAAGCGCGCTGAGCAGCGGCTTTCCGTCCATCACCCAACGGAGACCTGTCATGGCCTACGAGTGGAAGCTCAATCCGCGCCCCTACAGCAACGACGAAGCCAAGACCCTGCTGAGCAAGGTGGTCTCCGCCGAGACCAGCGACTGGCACTACAACAAGCACCACGCCGGCTACGTCGCCGGTCTCAACGCCATCGAGAAGGGTCTCGAGGGTGCCGACCGCGCCGGCGCCAACGGCAACTACTCGGCCTACGGCGAGCTCAAGCGCCGCTTCCCCTGGAACCACGCCGGCACCGTCCTGCACGACGTGTACTGGGCGAACATGGGTGGCGACGGTGACGCCGCGAAGGGCCCCGAGATCAAGGCCGCGATCGAGGCCGCGTTCGGCAGCATCGAGAAGTGGGCCGAGGACTTCATCGCCACGTCGTTTGCCGCCAAGCTTTCGGGCTGGGGCGTGCTGGTGCTCGACACCCTCTACAGCGGCCGCCTGCTCAACGTGCTGGTCGACGAGCACATGAACGGCGCGATCTGGGGCGGCATCCCGCTGATCGCCTGCGACGTGTTCGAGCACGCCTACTACCACAAGGACGGCCCGGGCCGGAAAACGTACATCGAGAACTTCGTGAAGAGCCTGCACTGGGGCCGGATCAACGAGGCCTACAAGAAGCACAAGAAGTGATCGCATGCGGGCGCGCGCATTCGCGCTCGTCCGCTCACACTCGACGTGCTCACTGCAGCGAAGAACCAAGTCCTCGTGCCATGCGGGGGGCCCTCCGGGCGAGCCGGGGGTGTAAGCCCCCGGAGTCTGGTACTGAGGCGAGCGCTCGACATCAGCGCTACCGGCAGAGTCATGTGTTGGTCCCGGTACCAGACTCCGGGGGCTTACACCCCCGGCTCGCCCGGAGGGCTCCCGCACCCTGACAGGACGAGGACGTGACTCGCCGCACCTACTCTGCAACGGATTCACGGGCCGGCCGATGCACCTCGCTGCCGGCCGGCTCGTGGTCCTTCGCTCCTGCTTCACGGAGGCCCTGATGAGTGACGGTTCGATCGATCGCCGCGAGTTCAATCGACTGGTGGCCGGCACCTTGGCGGGCGTGTTTGCCGGCACGTTGCTGCCCGGCTGCGGCGACAGCAAGCCGCCGTACGGCAATCATCCGACGCCGCAGACGCCTGCGCAGCCCGCGTCGGCGCCCGCTACCGGCGGCGAGTGGGTCTTCAATCCGCGGCCGTACACCGACGACGAAGCGAAGCAACTGCTCGCCGCGGTGATGTCGCCCGAGACCAGCGACTGGCACTACAACAAGCACCACAAGGGCTACGTCGCCGCGCTCAACCACATCGAGGCCAGCCTGAAGACGGCCGACCCGAAGACCGCCAACGGCAACTACAGCGAGTACGGCGAACTCAAGCGGCGCATCACATGGAACCACGCGGGTGCCCTGCTGCACGACGTCTACTGGCGCAACCTGGGCGGTGACGGCGACGCGAGCAAGGGTGCCGCGATCCAGGCCGCGATCGCCAAGGAGTTCGGCAGCATCGAGACGTGGGCCGAGGATTTTGCGGCCACGGCGTTTGCCGCCAAGCTGAGCGGCTGGGGCGTGCTGGTGCTCGACAAGCTGGCGAGTGGCCGGCTGATCAACGTGCTCGTCGACGAGCACATGAACGGCGCGATCTGGGGCGGCATTCCGCTGATCGCCTGCGACGTCTTCGAGCACGCCTACTACCGCAAGGACGGCCCGGCCCGGAAGACGTACATCGCGAACTTCCTGAAGAACCTGCACTGGGGCCGGATCAACGAGGCCTACACCGCCCACGCGAGCTGAGCAGCCCGCCGGCGGGACATCTCCGGTCGCAGTTCGTCCGCCCTTCCGGGCTGCGTCCGCGCGCCACCACACCGCGTCCCTCCCGGCGCCTTGCTGCTTGCGCATCGTCAGACCCGCGCGCATGATGCGAGCGACGCCACGGCACACGCCCCCGCCCGCGCGCCGCACACCCACCGAGGGCAAAGGCTCATGCTGGCCGACGAGAAAGAACTGCTGCGCACCTGCCCGCACTGGCTGGCGTACTCGCCACTCTACGCGCTCTGGTGCTGGTTCATGGCCGTGGGCGTCATCGGGCTGCTGGCCGGGCCGCAGATCGGCGAGTCGCTCCACAACATGAGCGGCACCATCCCGCTCACCGCCATCGGCTGGAGCGCGCTCGAACCACCCACCGCCTGGTTCATCGTCTGGGCCGTGGCCGTGCTGATTCCGGCCGCGATCATGCCGCTGTTCCGCATCAGCTTCGGCTGGCTCGTCGCCGTCGCGCTGCTGCTTGGCGCGGGCGCGATCACCCTCGGCCTGCGCAACCAGGTCCATGCCGCCGTCACCGGTGTGATCGACGCCGGCTTCCTCAAGGCAGTCTGGGAGTCGCTCAACTGGAAGCCGGCCCCCAACCCGATGCACTACGAGAGCGTCATGGCGCTCGTGTTCGGCATCGGCGGCGTGATCATCCTCGAGTTCCGCCGCGGCTCGCGCGTCTGGATTCTCACCGACCGCCGACTGATTGCCCGCTTCGGCATCTTCAACAAGAGCGAGCGCGATCTGCTCTACACGAGCATCGACGACATCGTGATCCACCAGACCTTCCTCGGCTCGATCTTCAACTTCGGCACCGTCATCCCGCTCTCGCGCGACGGCCTGGCCGCGGCCAGTGTCGAGGAGGACACGCGCAAGAAGTCGAAGTCGGAGCCCGGCTCGTTGGCCCGGCCGCGTAAGAAGGGCGTGAAGGTCGAGCTCGGCAACGGCAAGCGGATCACGATTCCGCGCGAGCCCACCTTCTACATGTTGTGGGGCATTCCCGATCCGCGCGGCCGCAAGGATCAGATCCTGGCGCAGATCGGCCGCGGTGTCGGCGCGGTGCCCCGCCCCTCGGGCCGCGGCGCCGCCATCACCACGGCGGCCCCCGCGATCACGGCCGACGACGACGAGTGACGATCCGCCCATGACCGCACCTTGCTGACGCTCTACCTGATCGTGGTCGGCGGCCTGGCCGTCTACGGCATCAACTGCTACGTGCTGCGCTGGTTCTGCGTGCGGGCACTGCCGGCGCAGCTGGCACGGTCGCGCGCGATCGTGCAGGCGTACCGCGACCGCGCGGAAGACGGCGACAGCGGTCGCGAGACGCTCCCGGTTGTGACCGTGCAACTGCCGGTGTTCAACGAGCGCTACGTCGTCGGCCGGCTGATCCAGGCGGTCGCGCAGCTCGACTGGCCGCACGACAAGCTCGACATCCAGGTGCTCGACGACTCGACTGACGACACCCGCGACATCGCCCGCCAGCTCGTCGAGCATCATGCCGCGCGCGGCCTGCCGATCAGGTTGCTGCAGCGCGACCACCGCGACGGCTACAAGGCCGGCGCACTGCAGGCCGGGCTCGCGACGGCACGCGGCGAGTTCGTCGCGATCTTCGACGCCGACTTCATGCCCGAGCCGGACTTCCTGTGGCGCACCGTGCCGCTGCTCATGGCCGACGAGCGCGTGGCGATGGTGCAGGCGCGCTGGGGCCACGTCAACGACGGCCACTCGCTGCTCACGCGCATGCAGGCCGTCGCGATCGACGGCCACTTCGGCATCGAGCAGGGCGGCCGCCTGTGGTCCGGCGCGCTGATGAACTTCAACGGCACCTGCGGCGTGTGGCGCATCGCGGCGATCGCCGATGCGGGCGGCTGGCAGCACGACACGCTGACCGAAGACCTCGACCTCTCGTACCGCGCGCAGCTGGCCGGGTGGCGCATGGAGTACGCGCCCGACGTCGAGGTGCCCGGCGAGATTCCGTCGAGCATGGCCGCGTTCCGCTCGCAGCAACGCCGCTGGGCCAAGGGCTCGATCCAGACCATGCGCAAGCTGTGGCGGCGCGTGCTGCTCGCGCGGCAGCCGCTGTACGTCAAGGCCCAGGCGCTGCTGCACATCAGCCACTACCTGATTCATCCGCTGATGCTGCTGATGGCGGCGCTGGCGTGGCCGATGCTGCGCGTGTGGGACGAGACGCCGGTCGCGCGCGACGTGTTCGTCGTGATGATCATCGTCGCGCTGACGAGCACGTTCGGGCCGTCGGCGATGTACCTGGCCGGGCAGCGCGCGCTGCGCCGGCAGTGGTTGCGCCGGATGATGATGCTGCCGGTGCTGATCGTCGTCGGCATGGGCATCGCCGTGAGCAACTCGCGCGCGGTACTCGAGGCAATGCTCGGCATTCGCAGCGGGTTTGTGCGCACCCCGAAGGACAACGGTGCCGCGCGGGCGTCGCGCTACCGGCTGCCGATGGACTGGACGCTGCTGGCCGAGCTGGCGCTGACGGTGTGGTGCGCGTGTTCGCTGGTTGCATACCTGCGGGCCGGTCGTGCGTTGTTCGCGCCGTACCTGCTGGCATTCACGCTCGGGTTCGCGACGATGTCGCTGGCCGGAATGCGCGACCTGCTGCGTCGTTGGCGGCAGCGCGGGGTCAAGGCTGCCGAGCCGGCGGTGGACATCGATGTGGTCTCCCGTTCCGTCGCCGAGTGGCAGGCCGCGCACGCCGGTTGGAGACCGGCCGACTCGGTGCTGATGACGATGCCGTCGAGTTCCCGCGTGCCTGCGCATGAGCCGCCAATCGGTGGTGACAATACGGTGCCGCAACCGGTGGCCACGGCGCCGCAGCAGATGATGGGTCTGTTCCCGTCGGAGCGGAACAAGAGCCGCGACCGTCAGGGAGCGGACGTACCGGTGTGAGTCTTCGTCAGTACCGCCGCTCCCGCGATCGCGCTCGTGTCGCGCGCGCTACTTGTCCAGGTCTTCCGTCGTCAGGCTGCCGTCGGCCCTCTCGACCAGCAGACGCACCCGCGATTCGGCCGATTCGAGCAACTCGTAGCAACGGCGCAACTCGGCCACGCCGGTCTCGTAGGCGCGCAACGCCTCCTCCAACGGCAACTCGCCGCGCTCCAGCTGGTCGAGCAACGACTCGAGCTTCGCGAGGCGATCCTCGAACTTCAGCGACTCCGGTTCGGATGCCCGTTCCGGTTCCCGCGTTGGCTGCGGCGAAGCGCCGGGATCACTCTTCTTCATTCGTGTTCTCGCCTGGCGTGCGCGGCGCGCCCACGGGAGGGATCGCCACCTTGAGCCGTGCCGCGCGCAACTCCACCGACTGCGGCGAGGCGTCCGACAACGTGACGCCGACGTCGAGCGCGGCCGCGTCGGGCAACTGCGCGTCGCTCCCGAGTTGCACCGTGATGTCGGCGCTCCAGCCGCCGGCCGGGCCAATGTACACCGCGCGCGGCTCGTCGAGGCGCAACTGCAGCAGCGAGCCCGTAACGGTCCACGCCGCCGGCGGCCCGCGGAACTCGACCGCCTCCACCGCCATCACGCCGTCGGGCAACGCAACGGCAATGCTGAGCGTGCGCACGGCAAAGCCGGGATGGCAGCGCAGGTCGATCATGAACGACATGCGCCGATCGTCGATGCGGCGCACCGCGCCGGCCTCCGCGGTCAGCACCGGCGTGGGGCGCGCGCGATTGTGTCCGGGATCGACCACGCGCGACGGGTCGCCGATCATGCCGGGCGGCCGATTGGTCTCGCCGCCGGGGCCGCGCTGGATCGGCGCAAGGCGCACGTCGGGGTTGTGACCCGGTTCGGGCTTGCCGGGCGTGATCTGCGCGGCCGCGACCAGGATGACAATCAGTTCGCCGACGAGCAGCAGCAGCGCGAACGCGAGCACGATCGTCACGCCGAGACTGCGCGGCGCGGGCGCCGACGCGGGAGCAGACGCGGACGCCGTGGGCGTTGCTGCGGCGGGGGCCGGAGGCGCAGGAGACGAGGGGGCAGCGGAGGTGTCAGTCACGGGTGAGTGGCAGCCAGCGGATGGTGGTGGGGGTCAGCAAGGGGCGGAACGGGCCGCGCTCGGCCGCGTATTCGAAGAACCACAGCCGCTTGCCGTCGGGCGACAAAACGAACTCCGGCGTCATCGGCGAGATCTCGCGCACCTCGAAGTGGCGGTCGAACTCGTCGTTGTGAACCATCAGATGCCGGTTGATGTTGGTGTTGTGGAGGTACAGCGTGCCGTGGCCGTGCAACTGGGCCACGTACTGGTCGTCGTACTGGCCGTCCGACGTGATCGGCGAGCGCGTGAGGTTCTCGCGATCCATCCAGCTCAGGAGGTTGCGCGTCTGACGCGTCGGGTGGTCGCGGTGCGCGGCGTACTGCGGCGGCAGCACCAGTTGCTCGATCCACATCTTGTGGTCGTCGACGTCGACGATGCGTGACCAGTCCTCGCCGGGCAGCAGCACCACATCGGGCTCCGGATCGTTGCCGGCGACCAGCGAGACGAGCACGTGCACCGGCGGCCGCGCGATCGCAAAGTCGTCACTCTCGCCGTCGGCGATGCCGGCGGGCTGGCCGCGGCCGCCCCACGGGAAGCGCTCGGGCTCGGGGCGCGCACCGGGCCGCACGACGACCGCATGATTCTCGTCCGGCGTGATGCACTCGACGTACATGCCGGTGGTCAGCTCGGTGGCCTGCGCGCCGGCCTGCAGCGGCACGCGCAGGATGCGGTTGACGAACGGGTGCGAGCCGGGCTCGATCACCAGCGCCTGATCGGCCAGCGGCAGCAGCGCGGCCAGCACCAGCTGCGGACTGCCGGTGTACACCGGCTGGAAGTCGGGCGCCGTGGCCTCGTTCTGCGGGTCGAGCCGGGCGACCCACAGCGTGCGCGCGTCCTCATGATCGACGCGGCCGTCGCCGTTGGTGTCGTCGGTCTGGCGCACAGCCGCGACGCGCGTGCGGTCGGCGCTGATGACGTAGGCATGCGGATAGTGGCCCAGCTCGAGCACCTCGGTGACCGGCGTCGCACCCGCTGCCGCATCCCCACTGTTGATGCGCTGCCGGCAGAGCACCCGGTGATCGGGCGTCGGTTGCGGCGGCGGCGGACGGCGGCGGCGCACGTCGTCCGGGTCGGCGTCGGCCGCGTCGTCGGGCCTGGCCGGCGCGGGCGGGTTGAGCACCGCATCCGGCCAGTCGATGCGCACGAACCACAGGTAGTCGTTCGTGGCGCGGAGGCAGGTGCGGCGCAGCGGTTCGCCGGGCAGCGTCTGGAACGGCACATCGTTGATCGACTTCGCCCACTTCGCGACCGGCGAGTCGTCGGCCGGGGGTCGTGGCGGATCGGGCTGGGCGGGCGGATCCTGCGCCGCCGCCAGCGTCGTGGCTACGAGGACAGCCGTGGCGACAATCGCGCACGCGGCCGCGCGCCACGGACGGCGGACGGTGGTGCGCGGATGCGGAGCAGCGCTGGTGGTGGCGGTGTCAGTCATGGATCGGCCATCGAGGATCCCACGGCGCAAAGGTAACCGACCACAGCGGACGGCGAAAGCAGAACACTCGCGGACTTGCGGACGGGCGAGGTCGTTGGGTTCGTTTCGTCGCCCGTGGTGGTCGCCACCAGGGAGTCCCTCGCTCCGCTGCGCTGGGCGTCGGGCTTGCCCTGCCCGGAGTGACGTGGCGAGGTCGTTGGGTTCGTTTCGTCGCCCGTGGTGGTCGCCGCCAGGGCGTCCCTCGCTCCGCTGCGCTGCGCGTCGGGCTTGCTCGAAGGGAAGTCGTTGGGTTCGCTTCGCAGTACTCCGATCACCGATCTGGCCAGATGCCTGGAACGGTACGGAAATATCATTTCCTTTCCATATTCACCTCCAGATGGTGTCACAGACGCTTCCAAACGTGAACGAAGAGTGAAATCGCGCGAAGCCTCGTATGGCTACCTTCACGGTCGCCAGGACGACCTCCGCCACGTCGGCCACGTCGGTCGGTTGGCCACTCCCGCGATCCCCAATCAATGTTCCATGACGAACCCGGCGGAGCGTTCGAACGGACCAACGAGGGATCCGAGACAGATCATCACGCTATCAATAATACGCTGATTCGATCGAAAGTCAAGCCCTAAACCCCACTGTTTTACTATTCCTGACGCGGCAAGCGCGAGGTGCGGAGCCGCTCGCCCCATCTCCGTGTTCTCCATGTCCTCCGTGGTCAACAATCGGCCCCTTCGACAAGCCCTCGCGGCGACAGACAACCACCAGCGAGTCACGGGCCTGAGACACACGGCCCGCTCGTCGGCTGCAATATCCCATTCCATCCAGCTTTGCAGTTCGAGTGGCCGATTTGTGCAAATACCATAATACCAGTCCATTATTTTTCGTGTTTTTCGCACCGGCCGCCCACCAAACGCACAACTCCTCCCTAGATAACACGTTGTGGCGATGGTGCCCCAGCGATCCCCCCTTCCAACCAAACACACCGTTTGCACAGTCCAGCGCACGGCGTAGTCTGACCCTGCCGCACAAAAACTGAAAACAACGTGAGTTGTTGAACGCGAATGCTGTCGCGATGGCGCCAGCATGCGGCGACGGTCCGTCCATCGAATTCAGTCACCACGAGGAGACATCCGAATGACCCGCAAGTTTATTGTTCCCTTCTGCGCTTCTGTTCTTATCATCAGTGTGCTCGTGCAGACTGCGCAGGCCCAGCAAGGCAATGACCCGCAGGAGTTGCTCGACTGCTACGCCAACCATGTCGAGAACCACATGCAGGTCTACCACAACGTGTTCCACGCGCAGCTCGACCTGATCAAGACCAAGGTGGACGAGAGCGGGAGCGACGTGCTCAAGGCCTACATGGACGCCGTGACCGCCGAGCTCGCCGAAGCCGAGGAAGCCATGCGCGCCGCGCTGATGGCCAACTGCAATGCCCGCTACCAGACCGCCATCCAGTTCGCGGTCGGCGACACGAAGCGCATCCAGTCGGACCAGGAGTTCGAGACGCTGCTCTTCGGGTTCGTGCAGGCGCTGTACCAGAAGTGGAACACCTACCTCACGCTCGACGCCCAGGCCACCACGATGGGCATCGAGTGGCGCGTGTTCCGCTTCGTCGCCGTGATCCGCTACTTCGGCGCCTGCCGCCAGATGTTCCTGCAGGACGTTGGCAAGAAGAAGGAGGCGTGGCGTGAAGAGTCGTTCTGAGCACCGGCCCCGCCGGCTGACCCACTGACGCGACGCGCTCGCCGCGGCCGGCTCTACGCCGGCTGCGTGCGTTGACCCGAACCCGGTCGACCCGGCGCGCACCTGACCACCACTCGCACTCATACCCCGGGGATTCCCGATGGCCACCACTCAAGCAACTCAAGCGACCGCCGCCCGACCGAACGCGCTGACCACGCTCCTCCCGTCTGTGGTCTGCGCCGTCGCCGCGTCGCTGATCACGGCGCACCTTATGCGCACGGCCCCCGACACGCGCCACGACACCGGGCCGGCATCCACCAACGACAACCGGACCGCCGACGCGGGCACGCTCGGTGAGCCCGGCATGTCGGCCGACGAGCGCATGCTGCGCGCGCGTATCGACGTGCTCGAACACGAACTGCGCCGGATCAGCGATCACCTGGCTGGTGCGCGGGCCGACTTCCGCTCGCCGGGCCCGGCTGGTGGCTTGCTCGAACAGACGCTCGATCGCGTGGCGGCCGCGCTGGATGCCGGGAAGTCGCCGACGCCACCTGCGTCGGCCGACGCCAACGCCAACGCCGGGGCTGCGCCCGCTTCCGTCCCCGCGGCCGATCCGCTCAGTGCGGAGGAAGAGGCGCGGCGCGAGCGCATCCGCCAACTCGAGGCCGAGTTCAACGCGATCACGTGGCGTCGCGTGAACCCGAACGAGTTGCCCGGCCAGCCGAGTGGGCGCGAGGTCTCGGGGCAGCCGTCGCGCTTCATCCCCGGCGTCGACCATCCCGACTTCATCCAGATGGAGAACGAGCGCAACGCCTACCTCAAGACCATCGAAACCGCGACGGCCGAGGAGTTGTTGGCCGAGGCGCACCGCATCTACGACCGTGCCGACCATGCGGCCGAGGCGGGTGACGTGCCGGCGTGGGGTCGCGCGTTGTGGGGTTGCTCGCAGGTGCTGTTCGACATCAGCACGTTCCGTCGCGACGTCGACATCTCGTCGCTGCTCAAGCGCAAGTTCCGCTACAAGCAGCCGGGCATCCGCTGAGCGCACGGTTCCCGCACCGCAGCTCAGTCGCCAACGTTGAGCACACGCATCGCCGTGTGCGTCGGCGTGGGTATCGACTCCGAATCGACTGATTTGACCGCGGCGGACCGTGCGCGCGTGATCAGCGTGTCAATCGCGTCCAGCTCGCGGGCCTCGCTGCCGGGCAGCTGGCCCATGCTCGACATCGCCGTATCCTTCGCCATCTCCGACAGCTCGATCTCCCTCGCACGCGCCACCTCGACCCCGGCTTCCGTCAGCTGCTCGCGCAGGTTCGTCCGGATCGGGAAGCAGTCGAGGAAAATCATCGCCTCGCAGCTGGTGCGATCGTCGGACGCGTAGACCTTGCCGTTGGCGCCGAACACCGTGCCCGAGATCGACGAATCGGCACTGGTCTCGACGAACACCTGGCGCTGCACGTGGCTGAGCACGACGCCGGTGATGAGAAAATACTGCTCGCCCGGCTCATGCTTCAGGCAGGCCAACCGGCGCAACAGCTCGCGCAGGCAGGCGCGATCGTCGAGCCAGGCGCGGGCCACGTCGGAGATCGTGACGTGCTGCACCTGGTTGGCGGCCATGTTGCCGGTGAACGACGGCACCTCGAGGCTCGCGCTGAACTTCGAGTCGATCTTGCTCGAGTACACCATCTTGCTGTCGGTCACGATGCGGATCCGGTCGGCGCCCTGGATGTCGGCGATCTCGACGAAGTCCGACTTGCGCACCGTGTGACCGGGCTGGTCCGGCTCTGCGCCGCGGCCGTCTGTGGCGTCGCGCACCACCACCACCCGGCCGATCAGGTCCTGCAGGTGATCGCCGAACGTGCCCGGCGTCGCGAGCAGCCAGCGCGAGCGGAACTCGTTGGGCAGTTCCAGGTTGTCGATCCGCGAGTCGAGCTTCGGCGCCGCGGTGCAGGCCACGCAGGCGGCCAGCGTTGCCACGCTCAGCCCGACGAGGGCCACGCGGCGGACGAGATCAGCCGGGGAGAGAATCGGAAGGAGTCGCATCGTGTGATCCTGTGCTGTGACCGTCGTCATGCCTGCGACGCAGGCGACGCGTGAACGTCCCGCGCGGATGTTCTTTGAGGAAACCGGCACGCGCCGCGGTTCGGCTGCGCGCTACGACGTCTGGGCGATCTGCAGGCGGTTCCCGTCCGGATCGCGGACCACGAACGCCGTGGTGCCATCATCACCGACCGTCAACTCGCCCGCGTGACTCTTGAGGTGTTCGTGCGCGCGGCGGGCATCGCTGACGCGCAGCTGCACGCCGGTCTCGCCGCCGGGTGTGCCCTCGCCGCCGCCCTTGCCGGCCACGTAGATGCAGATCGGCACGCTGCCGGTGGCGTACTGTGCCCAGCCGAATTCGGCCACCGCGAAGTCCTCGGTCAGGCCGAGCGTGTCGCGATAGAACGCGCAGGCCGCGGCGAAGTCGCGGACCGGAATCTTGATGAAGCCGACGGCAGCTCCGTGCAACGGATGAGTCATGGTGCGCTCCTCGCCGGTGGTCAGCCGCCGGTCTCGAGTTCGGCCGGCGCGATCACGCGATGGGTCTTCTCGTCGCCGGTCAGCGTCGGCAGCTTCACCGCCGCGACCTTCCAGCCGCGATGGCGCAGCGTGCCGGTGAACGGCGGCGACCCGGCCGAGCCGATCACGCGGAGCGCGGCCGGGTCGTAGCCCGCCGCCACCTTGATGTCCTCGCCTTCGGGTTCGCTGCGCACGGGCTCCAGCGTGAAGTACTTGTCGAGCACCTCGCGGCAGCCGCGATGCACCTCGCGCACGGCCACACCGATGTCGGAGTCGTCGAGGCCGTCGATCTCCTCGCGCAGGAAGTCGACCAGCCGGCCCTCGGTCTGCAGCGCGGAGAGCAGCACGTAGGCCGCGCGCGGGTCGGTCTCGTCCTTCTTCGGGGGCGCGGCGGCTGGCGGCGTTGTTGGCGTCGCGACTGACGCGGCGCCGGCCGCGCTGCTGCCAGCCATCGCCGCGGCAATGCGGGCCGACGCGTCCTTGTTGAACAGGGCGGAGAAGAATGCGCGAAATGCGACGCCGAGTCCCATGGCGATCCTGGTGGTGGTCGGACCGATTGGCGGTGCAGGGTTATCGCATCGTCCCGTCGCGGTTCAAGCAACGCGCCGGCCGCTGTGGCCGGGCAGCCCGGGTAGCGCCGGCAACTGCGGGGGACTGGCGGATTGTTGTCGGCTGTTGCCGCTTGTACCGGGAACCGGGTTGCTGGCATCATCCACGATTCGGGTCGCGAGTCGTTCGCGAGCAGTCCGATGGCCGGTCGGCGGGGTCAGCATGGGCTTTGTGATCAAGTACTGTGACGTGTGCGGTGCACGCATCCCCGCCGAGGACGTGGCCAAGGGGCTTGCCGTCGAGCAGTCCAACCGCACCTACTGCAAGCTGCACCGCCCCGAGGGTGTGACCGACCCGCCGGCGCGTCCCGCTACCGGACCGCGCCCGTCGCCCGCCACGCGCGCCGGTATCTCGCAGCGCAATCGCTCGACCACGACCCGATCCAGCCGCCAGACCGCGATCATCGACCGTGCCCGCGTCCGCTCGACGCCGCCGCCCTCGCCGGGTAGCGGCCCCGGCCAGCCGACGCGCTCGCGCATGCCGCTCGTGATGATCATCGGCGTGGTGGTCATCCTGGTGGTTGCCGGCGCGATGGTGGCCGGCAGCATGAACAACGGCAACGGCCCGCGCGCCAACCACAACAATGCCGGGACGGCGATCGCCGCTCCTGACAACGCGACGGCCGCCGGCAACAACCCGACGACCGCGGGCAACACCGACGCGGCCAGCGCCAACGCCAACCAGGCCACGCCGCTCGACACGTGGCGTGCCGCGCTGTCCCAGCAGCAGCAGCACCTGGACGCCTGGAATCGCAACCCGGCCGGTGTGGCCGCCGCGCAGGCGCGGTTCCGCGAGGCGCGCCACCTCGAGGCCGGGCTCGCGGCCATCGGCGGCGGCACGGTCGGCGATCGCGAGCAACTCGACGAGCTGATTGATCGCTGGACCGACGTGGTGGCGGCGCAACCGGCCCGCGACGTGCTCGGCCGTGTCGACGCGCTGGTCGAGCGCGGCTCGCTGACTGACGCCGAGCAGACGCTGGCCCGCTGCGTGGCCGGCCTCTCGCCGGATTTCCCGGAGACGTACTGCCGCGAGCACTCGGCGCCGTTCCAGTCGTTGCAGGCGAAGCTCGCCGAGGTGCGCAAGCGCATCAACGATCCGACGGCACCGACCAACCAGCCGCCGATGCTCACGCTGGGCCGCCAGGCGGGCGAACTGACCACGTCCAGCTCGACGATGCAGAGCGGGCAGTTTGCGACGGTCTACCGCTTCGAGCCCGGCGCCGGCCATCGTGTTGCGGTGCGCGCCTCGTCGACCGACTTCGACACGCACCTGATTGTCGCCAGCCCGGGCGGCCAGCAGATGCAGTGCGCCAACACGCTGCACGGTCGCGACGCCGCACTGGAGTTCGAGAGCGAGGCCGGCACCTGGCGCGTGCTCGTGTGTGCCGAGGCGGTGGGCGCGGTCGGCCGCTTCGAGGTGGAAGCCGTGCTGCTCGACACCGTGCAGCCGCTGGCCAGCGAACCGCTGCAGCCCGGCGAGCAGAAGATCTCGGCCGGCGCGGGCTGGTCGCGCGTCTACCGCATCGAGCTCGCCGAGTCGCTCGACGTGCGCTCGATGCTGATCAGTGCGGCCGGCGAGACGGGCGACGTGGACATGTTCATGCGGCCGATGATGCCGTTCTACGGCTGGAGCGAGAACGCCCGCTTCGTCGCGCTCGAGAAGGGCAGCCATGAAGCGA
>JBFWQT010000078.1:0-17834 GCA_050249295.1 Planctomycetota bacterium | reverse complement strand
GCGGCTCTTGTTTTAGCGCCCATGCTACTTGCACCCCCGGCTCGCCCGGACGGCTCCTCGATGGGACGACGACTTGTGATTCGCTGTAGCAAGAGCCGCGCGCGCGAGCGAGCCGGTCTGTGAGCGTTGCGGCTACGAATCTGCCGATCGGCGATTGCGGTCGTGCACGGGAATGTGTCCTCTGTGCTCTCTGTGGTGATCGCTCTTTCCTCTTTCGGACCCACGGGCTCGCGCTCGCGGCGCCTGCCCGGCCCGGCGCCTCCCCACTTCACTCGCATGAACACTGCGCCACCCGCTCTCGCTGACGGACCACTGCTCGTCACCGCAAACGATGTCGCCACCGCCGCCCACCGCCTGGCCGGCCACGCGCACCGCACGCCGGTGATGACCTCGCGCACGCTCGACGAGCGTCTCGGCGGCGCGCACATTCACCTCAAGTGCGAGAACTTCCAGCGCTCCGGCGCGTTCAAGTTCCGCGGCGCGTACAACGCGCTCTCGCAGCTCGACGCCGACGCGCGCAAGCGTGGCGTGCTCACCTGGTCGTCGGGCAACCACGCGCAGGCCACCGCCCTGGCCGGCCGGCTGCTCGGTGTGCCGGTGGCGATCGTCATGCCCGACAACGCCCCGGCTGTGAAGCTCGCGGCCACGCGCGGCTACGGCGGCGAGGTGCTGCTCTACGCGCCGGCCGAGACCGTGCGCGAGGAGTTCGGTCGCAAGGTCGCGGCCGAGCGCGGGCTGACGATCATTCCGCCGTACGATCACCCGCACATCGTGGCCGGGCAGGGCACGGTCGCGCACGAGCTGATCGAGCAGGTCGGCCCGCTCGACGTGCTGCTCACGCCCTGCGGCGGCGGCGGCCTGCTCAGCGGTTGCGCACTGGCCGCGAAGGCTGCCAACCCGGCCTGCAAGGTGATCGGCGTGGAGCCCCTGGCCGGCGACGACGCGACGCGGTCGTTCCATTCGCGCACGCTGCAGACGGTGCACAACCCCGACACGATTGCCGACGGCGCGCGCACGCCCTCGCTCGGCGCCGTGACGTTCCCGCTGATCTGCAAGTGGGTCGACGACATGGTCACCGTCACCGACGCGCAGATCATCCCGGCCATGGCCTTCCTGTGGGAGCGCCTGAAGCTCGTGGTCGAACCGACCGGCGCCATGACCAGCGCCGCCCTGTTGTCGTCGATTGTGAAGGTGGACGCCGGCGCACGCGTGGGCGTGGTGATCAGTGGCGGCAACGTCGACCTGCGCCAGGCCGCGCAGTGGTTCAGCTGAACGCCATGCGGAATCGCACATGCGGCCCGTGGGCAACGTTGCGATTGTCGCACCGCCCACGCCTCACCTCACGCCAACCGCGTCGCGCGCAACCGCAGGCTGTTCCCCACCACGCACAAGCTCGACCCCGCCATCGCCACCGCCGCCATGATCGGATGCAGCTGCACCCCCGGCACCGCGCCCGCCGCCACCGGAATCAGCAGCACGTTGTAGACGAACGCGAAGAACAGATTCTGGTGGATCGTCCGCAGCGTCGCGCGTGACAGCTCGATCGCGCGCGGCACGTCCAGCGGATCGGCGTGCATCAACGTCACACTCGCCGCCTCGATCGCCACATCGGTGCCGGTGCCGATCGCGATGCCCACGTCGGCCGCGGCCAGCGCCGGCGCGTCGTTCAGCCCGTCGCCGACCATCGCCACGAACGGGCCACCCGCAGCGGCTCGCGCCGACTCGATTGCGGCCAGCTTGCGCTCCGGCGTGACATTCGCCTGCACCTGCGACTCGTCGATGCCGGCGTCGCGGGCCACCGCGCGCGCGGTCGCCTCGCGGTCGCCGGTCAGCATCATCGGCGTGACACCCAGTGCCTTCAGTCGGGCGACCGCCGCGCTCGTGGTCGGTCGCACCCGATCGGCTACCGCCAGGACGCCGGCAATCGTGCCGTCGATCGCCGCGGCCATCACCGTCTTGCCCTCGGCCGCGAGCGCATCGGCGCGCTGCTGCAGGTCCGCGGGCAGCTTGATCATCAGCCAGCCGGGCTTGCCCACGCGCACCGCGCGACCCTGCACCGTCGCCTCGACGCCCGCGCCGACGTGGCTCATCACCTTGTCGGCCGCCGGCACCGTGATGCCGCGCTCGCGCGCACCGGCCACCACGGCCCGCGCGATCGGGTGCTCGCTGCCACTCTCGGCGGCGGCGATCAGCGCCAGTTTGGCGTCGCTGCCAGTCTCATCTGCCGGCAGCCAGTCGCTCAGCACCGGCTTCCCTTCGGTGATTGTGCCGGTCTTGTCGAGCATCACCGTGCGCAGTCGCCCGGCCGCTTCCAGCGCGCCGCCGCTGCGGAACAGGATGCCGCGAGTCGCCCCGAGCCCGGTGCCAACCACGATCGCCGTCGGCGTTGCCAGGCCCAGCGCGCACGGACATGCAATGACCAGCACCGCCACCATCCGCACCACCGCATCGGTCAGCGGCGCCTGCGCGATGACCAGCCAGCCGACAAGCGTGAGCGCCGCGATGCCGATGATCGCCGGCACGAACACCGCGCTGATGCGATCGGCCAGCGCCTGGATCGGCGGCTTGCTTCCCTGCGCGCTGCGCACGAGACGCACGATTTCGCCGAGCACACTCTGCCGGCCGACCGCCGCGACGCGCACCACGAGCCGGCCGTTATGATTGAGCGTGCCGCCGACGACGTCGTCGCCCTCGCGCTTGTCCACCGGCACCGGCTCGCCGCTGATCAGGCTTTCGTCGATCGCCGATTCGCCGCCGAGGATCGTGCCGTCGGCCGGGATGCGCTCGCCGGGCCGCACCGACACGCGATCGCCGGGCTGCAACTGCGCGGCCGGCACGTCGCGTTCGCTCTCGTCGTCGGCCAGTTGATGCGCGGTGGCGGGCGCAAGATCGAGCAGGCCGCGGATGGCCGCGCTGGCGCGACCGCGCGCGCGCACCTCGAGCAGCTTGCCGGCGCGGATCAGCGTGAGAATCGCCGCGGCCGTCTCGAAGTACACGTGATGGCCGAACGCCTCGCCGCCGAGCATCACCACGAACGACCACGCGAACGCCACGCTCGAGCCGAGCGCGACCAGCACATCCATGTTGGCCGCGCCGTTGCGCAGGCTGCGCCAGCTGCTGATGTAGTAGCTGCGCCCGGTGTAGAGCTGCACGGGGGTGGCCAGCGCGGCGAACAGCCAGTTCACCCATGCGGCATGCAGCGCAACGTGCCCCGGCAGAGCGACGTCGCGCCACATGCTGAGCGTGAACAGCGGCACCGTGAAGATGATGCCGACGAGCAGCGCGCGCCACTCGTCGCGCAGTTCACGCTCGCGCGCCTCGCTCTCGGCCGCCTCGCTGGCCGCTTCGTCGTCGGCGCTGGCATCCTCGCCGGCGGCCGGCACCAGCGTGTACCCGGCCGCGGTGACGGCAGCCACAAGCGCATCGACGGTGGCCACGTCGCCGTCGAGTTGCACGCGTGCGCGTTCGGTCGCGAAGTTCACCTCGGCGTGCGCGACACCGGCCTGCTTCTGCAGCGTCTTCTCCACGGTGTTCGCGCAGCCGGCGCAGTGCATGCCCACGACCGCGGCGTCGAGATCAATCAGCTTCGGCACGTCTCAGTCCGTCTCGAATCGGTTGCTCCAGCCGTCCGGAGCGTAGCACGAAGGTGCCAGGCGAGCCGGGGGTGTAAACCCCCGGAGGGCGTTTGCCAGCGAGTTTTCGGCGTACATCGTCGAGCCACAATGGAGATGCATCAGGTTGCATCGCGTCACCGGGCACAATGGTCGTTCGTCATCCCCTCCGGGGGTTCACACCCCCGGCTCGCCTGGAACCGCGTCCTCGCGCTGACACCTACTCCTTCACGTACAGGCCGTTGCCGAACGTGACCACCCAGACCTCGCCGGCCTTGTGCGGGTTGAAGAAGATGCGCGTCGGGTGCTGGAACGGGAAGTCGGCCACCTGCGTGAACGCGGGCGTGCCGCTGGTCAGGTTGGTGGTCTCCCACAGGCCTTCGGTCTCGGTCGCCACGTACGCGTGGTCGGCGTCGGCCGGGTCCACGGTCATACTCTCCACGCGGTAGAGGTCGCTGATGCGCGACCAGTTCTGGCCACGATCGACGGTACGGAAGATGCCGCCGACCTCGTTGGGGTTGGAGCCCCAGTGGCTGAACACGCAGGCATACCAGGTGTTCTGGTTCGCGTCGTGCGGGTCAATCACCAGGTCCTTGGTCCAGCGCTGCATCTCGGTGTGCGTGCGGTCGATCCAGCTCGTGCCGCCGTTGGTGGAGACGAACACGCCGCTGCTGGTGGTGAACGCGCCGGCCGCGGTGCGACGGCCGCTGTAGCTGCAGGCCAGCGTGCCGTCGTTCAGCACGTGCATGTTGAACGGGTGGCCCTCGGTGCGCGGCGGGTCGGCCAGCTTCGTCCACGTGCTGCTCGCGCCGAGGTCGAGGTTCTGCGTGCGGAAGATGCCGCCGGCCGTGGAGTGGATCACGCTGGCGTACATCGTGTTCGCGTTGGTCGGGTCGAGCGCGATCCAGATCACCGGATGGTTGAAGTCGTGGATCAGCGACCACGACGTGCCGCCGTTGCTGCTGACCATGATCTGCCCGTCGCCGCCGTCGATGCGCGAGTCCTGCAGGTAGGTGCTCTCGTACATGTCGTGCACGGTGCTCGTCGCGCAGTACAGCTTGCCGTCGGCCGCGCGCTTCACGTGGTAGGTGGTGTTATGCGGCCAGCCGAAGCTGCCGGCGTAGCGCCACGTGTCGCCGCCGTCGGCGCTGCGCAGACCGCGGATGTCGGTGAAGCCGCTGAGCAGCGTGTTCGCGTCGGACCACTCGAGCCACCACGCGGCCGTCTGCTGCAGGCCGTTGCCGGCGTAGCTCTGGCCGGTGGGCGTCGGCTGGTTCATGGTGTTCTCGTCGGCCGACGCGACGTAGGCCTGGTGCCAGGTGGCGCCGCCGTCGGTCGTCACGTGCGCAAAGCCCCAGTCGACGATGATCGCGCGGCCGGTGTCGGTCGGGCTCACGCCGAAGCCCAGCGCGTGCTCGGCCCAGCCCCAGTTGAGGTCGCCCTGGTGGCCCATCCAGCCGGTGCCGACGTTGGTGTTGCCGTTGGTGCCGAGCACCGGCGACCAGTTGGCGGCGCCGTCGGTGGTGCGCCAGACCTGCGGCCGACCGCTCTGCCCGCCGGCCAGCCACGCGACGTTGACGTTGCCGGCGCTGCAGCCGGCAAACAGGATTTCCGGGCTCGCACCGAGGCCGGTTTCCATCTGTGCCCACGATCCGCCGCGCGTCTGCACGTAGCAGCGCGTGCCGGTGCCCACAAAATCCCACGGCGAGGCGCCACCATAGATGTCGCCGGTCGGTGCAGCCGCCGAGAACAGCCGCACCGTGCCACCGTTGCGCGCACCGGCCATGGAGATGATGCCGTAGCCGGCCGCCGGCAGGCCTTCGTTGGCGAACGACGTGCCGCCATTGGTGGAGACGAGCAGGCCCTCGTTGGTGCCAACGAAGATGTCGGTGCCGTCCCAGAACACGCCGCCGATGTACAGGCCGTTGCCGCCAGCCGTGTAGCGCGGGTTGAACGACGTGCCGCCGTTGGTCGAGATGTAGAGCGTGTCGTAGCTCGAGACGATCACGCGCTGCGTGTCGGCCGGGTCGGCAAACAGATGGTACGCGTCGTCGCCGCTGACCGGATTGCCGCTCAGCACGGTCCAGGTCGCGCCGCCGTCGGTGCTCTTGCGCGGCTCGCGCGGCTCGCTGCAGTGGATCGCGTAGAGCACCTGCGGGTCGGACGTGAAGCGCACCTCGCTGCGATGCCCGCCGAGCAGCTCGCGGAAGTCCAGCGTGGTCCAGTTGGCGCCGTCGTCGGTGGAGTGGAACACGGCCGTCATGTCGGTGGCGATGTAAAGCTCCTGCGTGGTGTGGTGCGACCAGCTGGCCGAGAACAGCGCGCCGCCGCCGCCGATGCCACGGCTCTGCCAGCCGCCCGCCGGCTCGGCCTGCACGTCGATCGTCAGCTGCTGCGTGTCGGTCGCGGCGGTCGGCGTGTCGCTGTCGGTGCAGGTGACCGTGAACGTCTGCGACTCGACGGCCGTCGGCGTGCCGCTGATCAGGCCGCTGCCAGCGTTGAGACTGAGCCCGGCCGGAAGGGTGCCGACCGTGACCGCCCACGAGTACGCCGGCACGCCGCCGGTGGCCTGCAGTTGCGCGGAGTAGCTGCGGTTCTGCGTGGCCGTGGCCACCGACGTGGTGGTGATGGTCAGCGCGGGCGGCGCGTTGATCGTGATGCTCAGTGCCGCGTCGTCGGTGGTGGCCGGTGTGGCCGAGTCGGTGGCCGTGATCGTGAAGTTCTGCGTCTCGGCGGTGGTCGGCGTGCCGGTGATCGCGCCGGTGCTGGCGTTGAGCGAGAGACCCGCCGGCAGCGAGCCGACGCTGATCGAGAAGGTGAGGGGTGCGACGCCGCCACTGGTGGCGAGCGTCTGCGAGTAGGCGTTGTTGCGCAGGCCGTTTGGCAGCGACGCGGTGGTGATGCTGACCGGCGAGGGACCGCCGAGACTGCCGCCGCCGGAGGTGGTGCAACCGACGAGGAGCAACGTGGTCAGCAGAATGGCGAGTCCGCGTAGCGAGTCCGAGCCGCGACCGTGAGGGAGCGGGACCGGGAAGCTCACGACGTCAGCGGCGCCTGCCGTGTTCATCGGGAACTCGCTGGTCCCGCTCCCTGACGGTCGCGGCTCGGACCGGCGCCGCACCACACCGAGCAGCGCCAGCAGCGCGAGGAACGGCAGCAACATCAGGGACGAGCCACTCGCGCCCGCCGCACAACCGCCACTGCCGCCACCCACGCCGCCGCCACCGCCACCACCGCCGCCCGGCGTCGGCTCGCCGCTGCCGGCGCTCGCGCCCAACTCGTACGCACCGATGTCGCGCGTGCCTTCAAACGTGCGCGTCTCGAATGCGCGATGCGGCAGGTAGTGCTTCGTCACGTCGTGCCCGCTGGTCGCCGGCAACAGCGCGGCACCGGCGTCGTGCGCAGTAGACGTCGCGAGCAACCGGAAGTCGTCGGCAGAAAAATCTTCGAAGCCGGGGTCGCTGCCGGTGACCGTGCCGGTGTAGGTGATGCTGCCGGTGAAGCCGCCGCCACTGTGGCTGTTGATGAACCCCGGGCGCATCCAGCAGTTCTCGACGTGCGCGACGCCGGTCTCCTCGAGCACGGCCAGCTGGTTCGCGGCGTGCGTGACGTAGACGATGTTGTTGTACGCGTCGAGTTGCGTGCCGGTGTCGCTGAGCCGCACCATCACCGTCTTGTCGGTACGGCGCGACACGATGGTGTTGTGGTGGAAGTAGAGGTGCGAGCGGTAGACGCCGATGTTCCCGCTGTCGCCGCCGTAGTGCACGATCTGGCGGTTGCCGTCGTTGGTGCCTTCGAGCAGCACGTTGCCGTAGACGAACGTGTTGGCGTAGTCGGTCGCGCCGTTGTCGTGCTTGTCCTGGCTGTCCACCAGGTCCATCTGGCGGTTGCCGCCTTCAATCCAGTTGTAGCGGATCACGCAGCCGGCCGAGCGGTCCTTGAGATTGTTGCCGTCGCAGCTCGCGCGCAGCGGGCCGAAGTGGTTGTACTGGTAGAGGATGCCGTCGGACTCGGTGTAGGTGTTGTGCTCGAGGAACTGGCCTTCGATGCCGTTGGAGTGGATGTAGCAGCGCTCGATGGTCAGGTCGGACGTGCTGCCGGCCGCGAAGATGCCGTTGCCGCAGTCGTGGATGATGCAGTTGCGGATCGTCAGGTGGTCGCCCTTCTCGACGTCCACGGCCGCGGCGTTGCTGGCGTAGGGCGTGCCGCTGTTGCCGCCGTCGTCGGTGAAGGTGAAGCCCGGCCGCGCGCTGCGGATATCCAGGTTCTCGATGATGATGTACTGCGGCTGCGTGTCGCCCGGCGTGTTGGCGCCGCCGATCTTGATCACGCCGCGGTCCTCGCGCCAGTAGTTGGTCTGCGTGCGCGTGACCGCGCCGTCGCCGGTCAGCACCGGAAGATTGCCGTCGCCGTCGGCCACGCCGCTGATCGTCACGGGATTGCCGGGCGTGCCTTGCACGCAGAGCACGAACTTCTCGGCGTACGGCGTGGCGCGGTAGTGGATGAACATCGTGTCGCCGGCCGCGAACGATTCGATCGGCACGTCGTTGATGTTCGCGTACGTCTGGCCGGGACCGACGTGGTAGTCGGTGGCGAGCGCACTGGCGGCGGGCAGCGTGAGCAGCAGCGCGAGGGCGATGACCGGACGCAACGAACAAGAGCCGCGACCGTCAGGGAGCGGATGTTCGGCGCGCGACCGAACGCTCGTTTGCAATACATCCGCTTGCTGACGCGCGCGGCTCCTGTTGTCACGGTGCATGGTGGTCAGTCGCATCTCGCCTCCTTGTGGTGCCTGGCGGTTGCGGGTGTCGTTGCATGAGAAAACGTGGTGATCATCGTCAGCGCAGCTCGCGCACGAGGCGCAGGTCGTCTACGTCGACGGCGCCGCCGGTGAGAGGCGTGATGATCGAGATGTTCTGGAAGCGTTGATCGGCAGTCGGCGCGCTGCCGTCGCCACGGCTGCGGAAGCTGGTCAGCGGCAGGTCGAGCTGTTGCCAGCCGGTGCGCAGCGGCAGGTCGACCGAGTAGTTCTCGCGGATCGCGCCGTCGAAGAAATGCACGGTGAGCGTGCACGCCTTCTCGGCGCGGATGCGCAGGTGCAGCACCAGGCCGGGCAGGTTGGGCAGCCGGCGCGAGACCTCGTCGGGGTGCGCGAAGCGAACGCCGGCGCGCTGCATGCCGGTGGTGGGCGGGTCGTCGGGCGTGCCGGCGCCGAGGCGCAGCACATGATTGACCTGGCCGTCACGGCCGCGTGGCTCGGCGATCAGCTGGCCATCCCAGCCGTCGGCCAGCGTCGCGATCTCGAAGTCGGCGCTGACGAGCACACTCTCGCCGAACTCGCGCGCGACCCAGGCGGGCGCGCTCAACGGCTGTCCGTCGCGCCGCGGGCTGATGTCCACGTCGCCGTCGCGCAGCGCCAGGCGGGCAGCGGCGGCCGACGCGAGCGACTGGCCGCCGAGCGTGGCGCAGGCACCGCCGGCGATGACCGACACGGTGAGGCGGGTGCGCGAGCAATCGATCGTGCCGACGAACGGCTCGCTGTGCTCCGCGTTGGCGCGCGTGACGTGCAGGTGATGGCCGGCATGCCCCACGCGCAGCGCGAAGTTCGCCTCGCCGGCGTCGCGGCCCGGCAGCGCGGTGGTGTCGATCAGCAGTTCGCCGGACGCGAGGTCGAGCATCGGCGCAGCGGCGGTCGCGTCGGCATCCAGGCGCAGTTCGGTGCGGCCGTGCAGCACGATGCGGCCGAACGTCGTGGCGTCCGCATTGATGAACGCGAGCGTGACGGAGCCACTGCCGAGGTTGATCGTGCAGCCGGCGGTGAGTTGCGTGGTGGTCCTGGTGTCGAGCGCGGCATGATCGGCGCCGGCCAGCTCGCAGCGGCCGTCGATCTGCATGATGCTGAGCACCGGCTGCGGCGCGACCGGCGGGTTGACGGGTTGCACGGGGTCGGTCGGCGTCGGCGTGGGCGTCGGCGTCGGGTGCTCGACCGTGTCGCCGGGCGAGTTGTTCGGCTGATTGGCGGGCGCGTTGACGACGGGGTCGCGCGGCGCGGGCGAGTTGTTGATCGGCGGTGTCGGCCGGTTGGTGCTTGTCCCACCATCGTCGACCGGCGCGTTGTGGTCGATCACCTCGCCTGGATCGTTCGCGCGGTGATTGACCGGCGGCGTCTCGACCACCGCACCACTGTTGTTGTGCGGCGCGACCGGCGGGCTGTTGTTGGCGGTTGGCAGCGGCGTGTTGATCGGCCGCACCACGACGTGGTCGTTGCCGGCCGTGTTCGAGGTTCGCGCACGCGGCGACTGGCTACCGTCGTTCAGCGCGACGAGCGCGGCCACCAGGAGCACGGCCGCGGCGGCCGCCACGCCAGCCCACACACCGGCCGACGCATTGCGCGAGCGGCGGATGTGACGGACGCGCGCGCGGCGAGCCGGTGCAGCAGGGGTCGCGAGCGACGGGTGCAACGCCGCCACCACGCACGAGAACAACGCCGGCTCGGTGAAGATCCGCCGCAGGTCGGCTGGCGCGAACGCGAACGCGCCCTCGCTGTCGGCCAGCGCGGCGAATCGCGCGAGGTCGACCGGCGACGTCGCGCGCCCACCATCCAGCAGTCGCCGCGCGGCCACGCAGGCAGCGGGCGAGAGCAGCAGCTCGCAGGCCGCGTCGGCAAACGCGTCGGCGTCGTGGGCGAACACGCCGTCGGCGTCGAGCACGATCGCCAGCTGGATGTCGGTGAGCGTCGTCATGGTCAGCTCGGCCTCTTCTTCAGGGCGTCCTGCACGCGGGCGCGCGCGCGATGCAGCTTCGTGGCCACGGTGCCGGCCGGGATGCCCAGCCGCTGCGCAATCTCGTCGCGCGTCAGGCCCTCGGCGGTCAGGCGGATCACCTCGCGCGACACGTCGTCCAGCGCTCGCGCCATCGCCGCGCGCACCGCGTCCAGGTCGTGCTCGCCGCTGCTCGCCTCGGCCGCGGCCATCTCGTCGCTGGCGGCCTCCCGCAGCGGCACTTCCTTGCGACGACGTGCACGGCGCAACGCCTCGCGCACCTTGTTGTGCGCAATGCCCTGGGCCCAGGCCAGCACCGAACTGGCCGCCCGGAACTCGTGGCGCTTCTGCACGATCGTCATCAACGTCTCCTGGGTCAGCGACTCGGCCTCGTCGGCATCCGACGGCAACGCGCGCTGCAGTCGGCGCAGCACCGGGCCCCGCAGCGAGTCCAGCACCTCGTTGCCGGCAGAGTCGTCGCCGTGCTCGCACCACTGCCACCACAGCTGCAGCAGGCGGGCATTGGTATGCCAGCCGTTGCGCTCGGCCAGCGCGAGCTGTTCGCGCAGGACCGGCTCGCTGAAGCCTGCGCCGACGTGACTCACAGAAGGAAGGTGGCCGACGGTGGGTGGTCTGTTTCAGAAAAACAAGTTAGCGACGTGCGGCCGCCTGCGCGAGAATCGGGCAACAGACGACCGCCACGCGACGCCCACCATGAGCGACACGGCCCAGACGATCCCGCCGGAGTTCCTCGCGATGCTGGTGTGCCCGCGCGACCGGTCGGCACTGCGCGAGGAGCCCGGCGCGCTGGTGTGCACGGCCTGTGGCCACCGCTACCGCGTGGCCAACGGCATCCCGGACATGGTGATCGATCACTCGCAACCGCCAGCCGCGGACGGCGGCGACGCTGCCGCAAGGAGCCAGTCATGACTGCCACGCGAATGCTGCTTGTGCTCGCGGCGCTGGCCGCGCTGCTGATGGCCGCGGCCACGACGACCGCGCAGGACCCCGCGCCGGCCCCCGCTCCCGCGCCTGCCGACGCCGGCAACCGCATCGCCGAACTCGACACCGAGGTCGCCAACATCACCGCGGCCGGCATGCCGATGGGCGAATGGCTGATGGGCCTGGCGGCACGACACCACTTCAACCTGGTGCTCGCCAGGGGCCTTCCGACCGCGCAGCTGAACCTCTCGCTCGAGCGCGTGACCCTGTGGGTCGCGATCTACACCGCCTGCGAGTCGCAGGGCTGCCATGCCGTGATCGCGCACAACATTGTGTTCGTCTGGCCCGGCAACAAGGTGCAGGAGCCGCCGGTCGAGTGGCGCGCCTTCAAGCTCGGCAAGGGCATCAAGGACATGGACGCGCTGGCCACGCAGGTGAAGCAACTGAACACGATCCATGGCATCACGCTCGGGCACTCCACCAGCCGCGTGCTGTTCGTCATCGACACGGCTGACGCACTGGCGTCGATCGCAAGGTATATCGACGCGGTCGAGACCGCGGGTGCCGCGGCGCAATCAGGCGAGTAGCCGGCAGGAGGACTCATGGCGTTGGCGCAGATGCGGAACCTCGTACGTGTGATGGTGGTCGTGGCGTTGCTTGCGCCGCTGGCGCTGACCACCGGGTGCGGCGGCCAGTCCGCCGGCGACAACCAGGCGAAGGCCAACAGCACGACCGGCAAGGACGGCGCGCCACTGCGCTTTCCCAACCTCAACATCGTCAACAAGGACGGCATCTGCCCCGTCACCGGCAAGCCCGTGCCCGGCGACCAGTTCCTTGTCACCTACAACGGCAAGTACTGGCTGGTGGAGAGCGAGCAGGCCGCGGCCGAGTTCACCGCCAACCCGTCGCAGTTCATCAGCATCAAGGATGCCGGCAAATGAGCCACGCCACCGACGCCCGGCCTCGCAAGATGCGCTGTCCGGTGTGCCGGCGCGAGTTCACGTTTGTGATGACATCGGACGTGCCGACGTTCCCGTTCTGCAGCGCGACCTGCAAGACGCAGGACCTCGGCTCGTGGCTCGGCGGCGACTACATGATCACGTCGTCGCTCGTCACCGGCGAGGCCCGCGGCGGCCCGGACCCGGACGCCCCGGTGATCCGCGAGGACCTCGACAGCGGCGACGACTACGATGAGTGACCCGCGCGGCGCGGGCGGCCGCCGGTTCGACGCCGTGATGGCCGGCGAGCGTCGCGACCTGCTGGCGCAGCTGTGGCGCATGGCGATGTGGCTGCCGATGCTCGGCTACGCGGCAGGCAACGCGGCGCGACAGGCGATGTTCGACCTTGGCGTGCGACGCGCCGCAAGGCTGCCGGTGCCGGTAATCAGCATCGGCAACCTCTCGGCCGGCGGCACCGGCAAGACGCCGGCAACCATCTGGCTCGCGCGCCACCTGCAGGCACTGTTGCCCGCGGGCCGGCTCGTGGGGCTGCTCTCGCGCGGGTACGGCAACGACGAACGACGATTGCTGGCCGACGCGCTGCCCGCTGTGCCGCATGGCGTGGGCGCGAGCCGTGCGACGGCGGGCCGCGAGTTGCTGGCCGCGCATCCGGACATCGCGTGCCTGCTGCTCGACGACGGCTTCTCGCACCGCCAGCTCGCGCGCGACCTCGACATCGTGCTGGTCGACGCGACGCGGCCGTTCGCATGGGGCGAGTTGCTGCCGCGTGGATTGCTGCGCGAGCCGCCGGGCGCGCTGCGCCGCGCACACGCCGTGATCCTCACTCGCGCCGATCAGGCCAGCCACGAGCAACTCGCCCGGCTCGACGCGCGCTGCCGGCGGTCCGGCGTGCCGGTTGCGCACGCGGAGCACGCGGCCGCCGACGGGCAGGTCGAGACGTTGCGCAACCGTGCGGTGTTCGCCGCGAGCGGCGTGGGCAACCCGGCCGCGTTCCGCCGCACGCTGGAGCAACTGGGCGCGCAGGTGGTCGGCGAGTGCCGGATGCCGGATCACCATGCCTGGTCGGCCGCGGATGTTGCGCGCGTGAACGAGCAGGCCGCCGCGGCCGGCAATGCACTGGTGGTGACGACATCCAAGGACGCGGTGAAGCTGCCGGCCGCGGGCTGGCACGTGGTGGCGGTGGAGTTCAGCCTGCGCGAGTCCGCCGATGCCGTCGCTCTGCACGAGCGCATCGCCCTCACGGTTCGCGCGCGATCCGCAACCTAGCCAACGCGCGGAGGAGCGCCTGCTCATGAGTGCACGAGTGGTGTTCCTGGATGTAGATGGGGTGATCTGCCTGTCGTCCGGCGAGTTCGAGGCATCCGCCTGCGGCCAGCTTGCCCGGCTGATCGAGCACAGTGGCGCGCGGATCGTGATCTCCTCCACGTGGCGCTACACCGACGACGCGAGCGATCTGCTGCGGGCCCACCTTGCGACTCAGGGTCTGCGCGCACACGACGAGACACCGTTCGTCGACGACTCCGCGGCGCGCTTCGCCGCGACCGATCCAGCGATGCTGCGCACCCACGAACCGGCGGCCGTGACGCGCGCGTACGAGATCTTCCGCTGGTTGCTTGCTGCGCCGGACGTGCAGTCGTGGGTGGCGCTGGATGACCTCGACCTGCCAATCGGCGTGCACCTGATCCGCACCACGTGGGAATGCGGTCTCACGTCGTCGCACGTCGATCGCGCGATGGAGATACTCGCGCAACCGGCTCCGCCACCGCACGAGTTGTTCCGCTTCACGCCGCCGGACACCGCTGCCGGCATCTGATCTGGTACCGCGGTTTGCAGACTGGCACGAGCGATGCCTTGCACCGCGTGGCCGTTACGCGCACCGCGGCGCGGCGCGGCGCGGGACAGGCCACCGGCACCACCCGCGCGCTTGGCAACGCACGGGGAATCTTGTAAGCCAACCCCGTCAAACCGGCTCCGGCTGCCGCCCCACGAGCGGCTCGCACGGCGGCGCATCGCGCGGCCGGTTGCACCCGTTCCGATACCAGCACAACGCAGATCATGGCCACCACCGAGACCGGCGAACGCCTGATCCTGGGCACCGACGAGGACAGCGGCAAACCACTCGGCCTCGACATCGCCACCCTCGCGCGCCACGTCGCCATCATCGGATCGTCCGGCAGCGGCAAGACCGTCACCGCCAAGGTGCTGGTCGAGGAAGCCGCGATGGCCGGCATCCCGGTGATCTGCGTGGACCCGCAGGGCGACATCGCCTCGCTCGCGCTGCCCGCCCGGGCCGAGGACGTGGCCGCGCAGGGCGTGGCCAACGCGGCCGACCGCATCGAGGCGTACCGCAACAGTGTCGAGGTCATCACCTTCACGCCGTCGTCGTCGGCCGGTGTGCCGATCTGCCTCAATCCGCTGCACTTCGAACTCGAAGGCAAGAACGAGGAAGAGCGCGTCCGCGAACAGTCGTTCGCCGCGAAGGGCATCGCCTCGCTGCTCGGCTACGAGCCGGGTGCGAAGGACACGGCTTTCGTGGAGAGCTTCCTCGAACTGATCTTCAACTGGTGCCACCACAACAACCGGCGCCTGCGCGACTTCACCGACCTGGCCGGGTTCATCAAGCAGCTGCCGGCCGACCTCGCCAAGCGCGCGCACGACATCGTCAACAAGTCGCAGATCGACATGATCATGCGGCAGGTCAACACGCTCACGGTGGGCGCGCGAAAGCTGCTGTTCACGCACGGCACGCCGCTCGACATCCCGACGCTGATCGCCAACGAGGACGGCACCACGCGCGTCAGCGTGATCTACCTGAACACGCTGGGCACGCAGGAAGAGAAGGAGTTCTTCGTCGCCGAGCTCGCGGGCCGCATCTACGACTGGATGCTGGAGAACCCGAGCAAGGACCCGCAGCTGCTGCTGTACATCGACGAGGTCGCGCCGTTCCTGCCGCCGGTGAAGAAGCCGGCCTGCAAGGAGATCCTCGAGACGCTGCTGCGCCAGGCGCGCAAGTACGGCGTGAGCTGCCTGCTCGCGACGCAGAGCCCCGGAGACATCGACTACAAGAGCCTCGGCCAGGTGGCGACCATCGCGCTCGGCCGGCTCAGCACGCAGCAGGACCAGAAGAAGGTCGAGAAGATGGTCAAGTCGCTCGCGCCGGATTCGGCCGACGCGGCGATGAGCCGGCTGGCATCGATGGAGACGGGCAACTTCCTGCTGCTCAGCCCGGACCAGTTCCCCGAGCCGAAGCTGTTGCGCACGCGCTGGCTGCTGACCGAACACCGCACGATCGACGAGGAGAACCTCGAGTCGATCATCAGCAACTCCACGCGCGACATGTTCGCCGAGCGCGCCAGGGACCTGCGCAAGCGGCAGACGCGCGTGCTGGCCGGGCTGGAGTACCGCATCCATCACGAGGAAGACCTCGGCCTCGGCCCGGCGTCGTCGGCGCCGATGGCGCCGGTGTATTCGGCCATCGCGAAGCGGCACAATGCCGAGGGCGTCGCCGACCAGGTGGATGGCATCCGCATCGGCGTTAAGACCGACGCCGACGACATCGACCCGATGAGCACGCAGGTGGTGGACGCCACGCGCATCGAGGAGTACCGCCGGCGCGAGTTGCTCGACTATCTGAGCAAGCAGGCCAACGCGTTCACGCAGCAGCAGCTGGCCGACGGCCTGAAGTGGACCAAGCTGCAGATCGCGCGCGAGCTGCGCGAGATGGAAACGCTGGGCGCGGTCAAGCGCGCGCGCGTCGGCCAGCGCCACGTGTTCTACTCGGCCGAGTACCAGTTCCACCCGCGGCTCGGCATCACGGCCGCGCTGCACATGGCACCGCTGCTGATCAACGAGCAGCAGGCGAAGAAGACCGCGCGCCGCAACATTCCGACGCGCGGCGTCCTGCTCGGCGGCAAGAAGGGCGACATCGCCTCGACGCGCCTGCTGCGGCTTCCACTCTGGCAGGTCAACTTCGTCGGCAAGGTCTCGGCCGGCGTGCTCTGGTGGCAGAAGCTGAAGGACAAGCGCGAGAGCGTCTACTTCCACCCCACGCAGGACAAGGTGCAGATCCTGCTCTCCGTCGGCTTCGTGTTTGATGACGAGGTCAACTCCAACCCGGCGTTGATCAAGGACCTCGACAACATCACGCACCTCGAGCGTGGCCTGACGCTGCAGGTCGAGTTTGTCGAGGAGCGCATGCGCGGCATGCACACGCCGAAGAAAGTGGAGGAGATGTTCTGCCGGCGCTTCAACATGGATCGCAAGGACATCATCAGCATCGTGCTGGTCTTCATCCCGGTCTGGGAGTTCTCGTTGCAGTCGCACGGTACCGGAAAGCGCTGGACCGATACGATCGACGGCATCACCGGCAACCACATCCGCTACTGACGGACGGGTCGCCCGATCCCGCGCTCATCATTGCAGCTTGAAGCCCACGGGCTGCCGCCCGTGGGCAAGCGTTCAGATGCAACGACCCTTCGTCGCCACACACGAGCGCTGCGGTTTTCCACGGTTACCGCACGGGCAGCAGCCCGTGGGCTTGAACCTGGCAATCACCTCGCATCACGCGCACCTCGCATCGCGCTTGCCACCTTGCGCGATTCGTGTTTGAACCGCCCCAGCGGCACCGCGGAGGAGTCACCACCACCATGAGCAAGCCGATCACCGCGCCACGTCTGCGCGAGATGAAGAACGAGGGGCGGAAGATCGTCATGATCACCGCCTACGACTACCCGTCGGCCTGCATCGCCGAGGAGGCCGGCGTCGATGTGATCCTCGTCGGCGACAGCCTCGGCATGGTCGTGCAGGGCCACCACAGCACGCTGCCGGTCACGCTCGAGGAGTCGCTGTATCACACGCGCATCGTCAGCCGGGCGTGCTCGCGCACGATGGTCATCGGCGACATGCCGTTCGGCACGTACCACCAGTCGACGGCCCACGCGATCGACGCGGCCTCGCGCTACATGAAGGAAGCCGGCGCGCACGCCGTGAAGCTCGAAGGCGGGGCGAACGTCGTCGAGCAGATCCGCGCGCTGACGCGTGCGCAGATACCGGTCTGCGCGCACATCGGCCTCACGCCGCAGTCGATCCACGTGTTCGGCGGCTTCAAGGTGCAGCGCGTGACCGAGAAGCTGCTGGCCGACGCGAAGGCGGTGCAGGATGCCGGCGCGATGAGTGTGGTGATCGAATGCGTGACGGCCGACATCGCGAAGCAGATCACGGCCGAGCTGGAGATCCCGACGATCGGCATCGGCGCCGGCGTCGACTGCGATGGCCAGGTGCTGGTCTGGCACGATCTGCTCGGCCTCGGCGATCCGTCGCGCAAACTGCCGCGCTTCGTGAAGCCGTACGCCTCGCTGTACGGCACGATCCGCGATGCGCTGGTGGCGTACCGTGACGAGGTGCAGGGCGGGACGTTCCCGGGGCCGGCGAACACGTACGAGCCGTAGAAGACGACGCTGGAACAAGAGCCGCGACCGTCAGGGAGCCTCGTATGCGTCGCGCCTCGGTCGCGGTGGCGCCACATTCCATCCGCATGATTCGGGCTACCACAAAGTGGCCGG
>JBFWQT010000077.1:0-17913 GCA_050249295.1 Planctomycetota bacterium | reverse complement strand
GATCCGGATGCTGATCTTCGACAACTCCAACCTGCCCGAGATCAACCTCGACCGCGACTCGGGCGTCGGCCCGGACCGCCTGGTGATCAGCGACATGGGCACCCACGCCGTGGCCGACCCGGCCAGCAACCCGGAAATCACCGCGGTGTTGACCGACCCGGCCGGCAACAACAACACCAACGGCGGCGGTGTCTCGGTGATCACGGACGCTGGCGACCCGGCTGCGACGATCCTGCAATCCGGCGCCAACCCCGTCGCACTCCCCACCCAGCCGTAGGCCGCGACGACGTGCATTATCGGCACTTCGGCGGCCCACTTCAGGTGTCACAATTGAGAGCATTCTCTCAGATTAGGGGCTTTCGGACTTATCAGCCAATTGGTCACCGATTGCACAGAGAACTCGTGCTTTCTCCACACGGCCGGATGTATGATGGCGCCCCGCAGGCGACGGACTCCGATGGATTCCGGTTGCCGGCGTCAGACGACTGTTTTCACAGCTGAAGCCCCATGTTGCGTTCCGTCGTCATCTCCCGCCTCGCTGCCGAGAGCGGCGTCATCGACGCTGCCACCCTGCAGCCGCTTGTGGCGGCCTATCAACAGTCCCGCTCCGCACTCACCTTCGAGCGCTGGGCGCTGCAGACGCGCAAGATCGCGCCCGACATCGCGGTCAAGCTCTCGGCGCTGTTCACCAGCTCGATGTTCGAGTGCATGGGCTGTTCGAATCTCATCGCCGGCGCGGATCTCGTCGGTGACGTGGACGCGCTGTGCCCGCGCTGCGGCAACGCCGCAATGAAGCTGCGCGTGCCGGGCCGCCCCGACGCCAGCGTCAGCCAGGCGCGCGCATCCGACACCACACCGATGAACACGCCGGTGGCGGGGCCGGGCGGAACGACGCGCAGCGTGCCGCGCTCCGATCGCATGCAGCGCAGCGGCGCCACCGAAACGCGCACGCGCCCGCCGGGGCCGGCCGATCCCAATCGCACCGGCCGCGTGCAGTCCGACGTCGCGAATCCGCGCGGGCCGTCAACGCCCGGCGAGCCCACGCCGCGTTCGCCGATGCCGGGCACGACCCGCATCGCGGGTGCAGGCGGCACCACGGCACCGCCGTCCGGCGTGACCGGAACTGGCGCACGTACGCCGAGTGCGATCTCGGGCGTGCACAAGCCCGGCACCGGCAAGCTCGAACCCGGCCCCACGCCGATGGAAGGCCCGGCCGGCAAGGATCCGCCGAAGATCGGCAACTGGCAGCTGCTCGGTCTGATCGGCAGCGGCGGCTCGGGTCGCGTCTTCAAGGCGTACCACCCGGTGCTCGATCGCTACGCCGCGATCAAGGTGCTGACGGCCTGCCACGAGAAGCTGCGCCACCGCTTCTATTATGAGGCGCGCATTCTCGCGCGACTGATCCACCCGGCGATCGTCCAGATCCTCGACTTCGGCGAGCACGAGAGCATTCCGTACTTCGTCATGGAGTGGGTCGAAGGCCCGTCGCTGCGTCAGCTCGTCACGCGCCTCGGCCCGCGCCCCGTGATCGAGAGCGTCAACATCTGCATCGAGATCTGCGGCGGGATGGCGCTCGCGCACGACAACGGCGTGATCCACCGCGACATCAAGCCGGCCAACATTCTCGTCGGCACCGAAGGCGTGAAGATCACCGACTTCGGCCTGGCCGTGTCCGACGACATGAGCGTGCGCCTCACGCAGCCCGGCACCGTGCTTGGCACGCCGGCCTACATGGCGCCCGAGCAGGTGACCGGCGAAGAGGTCTCGCCCGCGACCGACATCTATGGTCTCGGCGCGACGCTCTTCAATATGGTCACCGGTCGCCAGCCGTTCATGGGTGAGCAGCAGACGCAGGTGATGGCGGCGCGCCTGAATGGCCGCTTCCCGCTGGCGCGCGAGCTCAACCCCGACCTGCCGCCAGAACTCGACGAGTTGCTGCAGTGGATGTGCTCGCGCCGGCCGAAGGACCGGCCGCAGGACATCCGCGTAGTCGCGGGCACGCTCGACGAGGTGCTCAAGGCGATCGACCGTCGCAGCGAGTCGCGCAAGATGCGCGCGAACAACAACACGCGCCAGGCGATTGCGCGACCGGGCACGCCGGGCGACGCCAGCTCGTCGCACTCGTTCCCGCCACCGCCGCCACCGGCCGGATCGCGCGGCTCGGCATCGTCGAGCACCGGGTTCGTCGGTCCGCCGTCGTTACCGCCGCTGCCGCCCGATGCAGCGGGTGCGACATCGAGTGGTGGGTTCCGTGCGCCGGCACCGCCACCGGCCGCTGCTCCGCCACCTCCGGCTGCGCCGCCGCCGGCGCCCGCGCCGCGCACGCAGACGCCGCCGCAGCCCATGCGCAGCGGCAATCCGTCAGCCTCGTCGAGTACCGGCTTCCTGATGCCGCCGAGCGCCAGCGCCTCGACGACCGGCCCGTTCAAGACGCCGTCGCAGCCGCCCATGGCTGGTGGGGCGGGTGGGGCTGGTGGCACAACGCGCCTCTCGGTCAACGCGTCTGACACCGGCGACGTCAGCGGCGTCTCGCAGCCCACACAGGTCAACGTCGATCTGGTGCAGGTTGCCGGCAACATCGGCAATGCCGAGTGGCAGCGACTGAACGATCAGATCACCGCGTCGGACCATGCCGGCATTCCGGTTGTGCTCGACCTCTCGCACTGCGCGGGCGTCTCGGCCGCGGTCGTCAAGGAGATGCGCAAGAACATCTCCGCGCTCGGCGAGCGCGTGATCCTGGCGGAGGTGCCGGGGCCGGTGAAGATCGCGCTCGAGCAGGTCGGCCTGCCCGGCCAGTTGCGCATCGAGGCCACGGTCGAGTCCGCGATCGAGCTCGCCGGCGGCGGTCGCATCCGCACCACACGCTACCGCTCGTTCTGACTGCGCGCTGCAACTCACGCACCTCGCGGCGGCCCGTCATCGTCACGGCCGCCGCGATTGCCATTCCCGTCCCCGAACTCCGCTTCATACTCGCACGCGGCCAGTTGCAGCATCGCCTCGAAGGCCTGCTTGTGCAGCGGCCGGATCGTGCCGCTGTCGAGCATCTGCCCGATCGCTTCGACGCCGTGCATGTCCCACAGCACGCTCAACGGCGCGAGGAACCCGCCCGGCGTGACCATCGTGTCGGCAGCGGGATGATGCGCGAGCACTTCCATCACGCAGTAGCGCGCGTCGAACGGTTCGATGTCGAGCAGCTTCTCGATCTCCCGCGCTTTCGTTGCCGGGTAGCTCGGCCCGACGCCCAGCGCATCGGCCACCCGCGCCGCGTCGCCGCCACCGCGTGTCGGCTCGAAGTTCAGCCGCATCAGTGCGAAGAGCACGCCGGCCGCCCAGCTCTCTGTCTTGCCGCGCCGCAACGGCGTGTCCGGCAGGTCGGCCAGGTCATCGAGCATGTCGAGGATCAGATCCTCGAACGCTTCGCCGAGTTCCTCGTCGAAGTCGATGATCAGGTCGAGCACATCGAGGCAGCGCTGGTCGAGTGCCTCGTCGGCCGCCGACAGCGGGATCGCGGTCAGTCGTGGTTGGTGGTCGGTGGCCGACGGTGGGCCGCTGTAGATCGGTTCGACTGCCTGCCGTTTGCGCTTCGCTCGTGACGCTGCGGTCTTCTTCGCCTTCACGGGCTTCGCCAGGCAAGTGGCGGTGGCCTCGACGCACGGCAAGGACGCGAACAGGTCGGCGGACGGCTTCATCGGCAGCTCCATCGACAGGGTGGTAGTTACCAACAATACCCCTGAATGCAACCGCCGGTCAACCGCGCTGGTTGCCCCCGTTGGTCGTCCGACGTGCCGTGTACACTGGCTCGCTTCGCTCTCGATAAACCCACGAGACTCTCACATGCCCACCGGGTCATCTGCAGTCGGCGGTCGCGGCCGGCTGATCGGTCTGCTGCTGGTCTGTGTCCTGTGCGTGGTGGCTGGCCTGCTGCTCGGCATGCAGCTCGCTCCAACGCCGGCGCCCGGTGCCGCGGCAAGCAACGCCGGCGCGTACGCTCCGCTGGACAACAGGAGCAGCGCCGCTGGCGCGCGGCCCGACAACCGCCCCGCCGACAACGCTGGGCGCGACCGCCGCGATCGCGACGACGCGGAGAACTACCGTCGCGCGTTGCGCGCGTGCGCCGATCGCAACACGTTGCCGCGGCCCGCGTCGTTGCGACGTGTGATCGGCGACAGCGCCGAGGTCGTCGTCTGGGCCGACTGGAACGGCTACGTGCCGGGCACCGACCTCACGCTGAGTCGCGACGTGTGGGTGACGGTGGTGCCCGACCTGCAGGTCTGGGCGCGCGCGATCCACGGAGCCGACGACCGGCGCATCGGCCAGGTGCTGGGCCTGCCGCCCGGCAAGCGCTACCCGTTCTTCGCCACGATGACCGTGCGCACCGCCGACCTGTTCCGCCCGGCGTTCGAGCACCACGTCGATCGCTACGAGTGCCGGCTCGACTTTGCCATCGACGCGCCGCGCGCGCACCGCGACTGGTTGCTGGCCGAGCTGGCGCAGCGTCGCGAGAGCGCCGACCCGTGGCCGTTCACCGCGCTGGGCTACACGTTCGATTGGGCGACGCCGGACGCGCCGGTCGGGCTCGCCGAGTTCATTGTGCGCAAGGGCGCGGTGGTGCGCGTCACGGCGAAGACCCCGACGGCCGATTACGTTCGCTGACTGGTCTGAGCTGTCTCCAGGCGGTGATGCCGCGCAGCCGCGCAATCCGGTACAACGGGAGAGCCCGACCTGCCGGCACGCCGATGAACCCGCCCAACGACCCCGCATCGCAACTGCCTCCGCCGAAGCCACCGGGGCCGCCCCGTGGCACGCGGCCGATGCGCGATCCACCCACGCAACCGGGCAACCGGCAGCCCTCGCAGCCCGCCGGCGTGGTGCCCACGTTCTCGTCCACCGCCGGAAACGAACGCTCGGTCTTCGACATCGGCGGCGACACGCTGGTCGACGACGACCCGGCGATCCACATCGATCACCTGCTGCCCGACCTGGCCGGCATCGAGCGCTTCGAGTTCGGCCCGGAACTCGGCCGCGGCGGCCTGGGCGTGGTGCAGCAGGCGCGTGACCGCACCTTGTGGCGCGAGACCGCGATCAAGCTCGTCATCGACACGACCGACGAGCGCAACGTCGCGCGCTTCATCGAAGAGGCGCAGATCACCGGCCAGCTCGAGCATCCCAACATCGTGCCCGTGCACGAACTCGGTCGCGACGCCGAGGGCCGGCCGTTCATGGCGATGAAGCGCGTGCGCGGCCACACGCTGATGGAACTGATCGAACGCGCGCGCAAGGCCGGTCGCAAGTCGACGCTGGCCGACCTCACGAAGGACCGCCGGCTCGACGTGTTCCTCAAGGTGTGCGACGCGATCGCGTATGCGCACTCGCGCGGCGTGATCCATCGCGACCTCAAGCCGGCCAACATCATGGTCGGCGAGTTCGGCGAAGTGCTGGTCATGGACTGGGGCATCGCGCGGCCGATCGGAGCCAGCGCCAGGGGCGGGCTGCCCGCCGCGAAGAAGTCGATCGGCAAGCGGCGCAGCGGCGGTGTGCAGGCGGCCCCCACGGCGCGCACGATCCGCGAGGTGGAAGCCGCCGACGGCGCGGCGATCACGCTCGATGGCGAGGTACTGGGCACGCCCTCGTACATGCCGCCGGAGCAGGCCGCGGGCGAGGCGACCGACGAGCGCAGCGACGTGTTCGCGCTCGGCGCCACGCTCTATCACGCGCTGACGTTCCAGTTGCCGTACCGCAGCGAGGGCGGCGTGTGGATGGTCGTGGAACTGGCGCGCCGGGCCGAGTGGATCGCGCCGCGACAGTGTGCGCCGCACCAGCAGATTCCGCCGGAGCTCGACGCGATCGTGTGCAAGGCGATGGCGCCCGATCCGCGCGACCGCTACCGCCGCGTGAGCGACCTGCGCGACGACATCGAGGCGTTCCTCGCGAACCAGCCGATCAGCGCGAGACGCGACGGCATCGCACGCCGGCTGGTCAAGTGGGCGCGCCGGCACCCCGCAATGCTGATGGTCGGCACCGTGACCAGCGTGAGCGTGGTGCTGCTCGGCCTGGCGGTCAGTCTGCTGTGGGCGATGAACGCCGAGAAGGAACGCGTCGCGCTCGAACAGCAGATGCAGGAGGACGCGTGGCATCGCCAGGCGGCCGAGCAGGAGCAGGCGCGCGAACAGGCCGAGCTGGCGGCGCTGGCCAAGGACGAGCGCATCGGCGAACTGCTCGAGCGCTTCGGCGTGAAGCTCACGAAGGAGCGCAACGAGGTGGTGGCCGAGTTCGAGATGCGCCGCCAGGTCGCCAACGCCAGCGGCCAGTCGGACCTTGACTTCATGGGCGGGCTGCCGGGTGCCGACGCGCAGCGTTTCATCGAAGCGTTCGAGCGCGTGGTCAAGCTCGAGAAGGAAACCGGCGCGACGTCGCCCGACCCGGCGCTCAACTTCTACTACCTCTCGATGCTGTGCGTCGGGCGCAAGGACTACGATCGGGCGATCGGCTGGGCCGACCAGGCGCTGAAGGCGGACCGCACACACTGGAAGTCGCTGGTCGTGCGCTCGGTTGCACTGGAGTACCTCGGCCGCAAGGACGATGCGCTGGCCGACCTCGACCGCGCGGCCGACATGGCGAAGGACGTGATCATCTACATCAATCGCGGCGAGCTGCGCCGGCAGATGGGCGACTTCGATGGCGCGCTGAAGGACTTCCTCCGGGGGGTGGAGCTGGCGCCGGGCAACGCAGATGCGTGGCAGATGCTGGGCGATTGCTACGCGATCATGGAGCGCTGGCCCGACGCGATGCAGGCCTACGACCGCGCCCTGCTGTACGCACCGATGTCCGGCAGCGTGCTGCTGCAACGGGCAATGGCGCTGTTCAACCTCGGCCACGCCGAGGCCGCGCTGCAGGATGCCGAGCTGGCGGTGCGCCTGTTGCCCGAGAACAAATGGGCGCGCAACTCGCGCGGCGTGGCTCGCACGGCCAACAAGCTCTACGACGAGGCGATCGCCGACCTGACGAAGGCGCTCGAGATCGACGAGCACTTCGACGAGGCGCGCATCAATCGCGCGTACGCGCTGGCCGAGAAGGGCGACTTCGCCGCGGCGATTCCGGACTACGTTCGCGGACTGAAGGGCCGGCCGGAGGAGTGGAAGGCCTGGTTCAATCTTGGCGTGGCCTACGCCAACACCGGCGCCGGCAAGGCGAAGGCGGTGGCCGCGTTCCGCGAGGCCCAGCAGCGCTGCACGAACGAGCAGATCCGCCAACAGATCGAGGACGTGATCCGCAACCTCAAGTAGCGCGCCGCGCACCGGCCGCGGGGTTCGTGCTAGACTGCCCCGCACTCCGATCGCCACCCACTGCGAGCCATGCACGACCATCCCGGTGCCACGCTGCTGAAGGTGCTGCTGTTTGCAGCCCTCGTCTTCTTTGTCGGGTTCAACACGTGGGCCATCAACCGCCTCGAAACGCAGCGCGGCCTGCATGACTCGCCGGGCGCTGCGGCGCCCACGAGCGTGGGCGCGGGCCCGGTGGCACCGGCGGCGCGTCAGCTCGGCGACGGCACGATCGTCACCAATGGCGTGATCGTGCTGCCCAGCGGCGTGGTGATTGTGCCGCAGCCGAACGGCACGAAGGTCTACTCGGCCGACGGCAAGCTGATCGCCGACACGTCGACGCCCACGCCGGCGCGCGAGGCCGATCCGGGCAACCCCGGCAACACGCCCGACGATCACGGCAGTAACGACTTCTGAACCGCACTCCGATGCTGACGTTCCTGCTGCAACGGCTGCTGGCGCTGCTCGCCGGGACGCTGGGCGTGCTGGTTGCCGGGTTCGTCTGGCTCAACGTGGCGGCGCTGGCCGAGCCGCCGCGCACGCCCGCCGGGCAGCAGACCGCGCACCACTTCGGCCTCGACCAGCCGGCGCTGATCAACACGCGCTACGCGCTGACCGCGCTCGATGTCGAACAACTGCTTGATGCCACCGATCCGTCGCGCCGCGCGCGCGACGGCTTGTCGCCGGCCCGCTGGGAGTCGCGAGCCCGGCGCGCGGCATTCCGGCTGCAAGCCTTCGGGCGCGACGCCTGCGTGCCACTGATCGAACTGCTCGTCGCCGCCAACGCCGACACCGTGGCGCGTGCGCGCGCGATCTTCCGCCGCTGGGGCGCGCTCTCCAGCGAGGCGAAGCTCGACGCGGCGATCGGCAACACGCCGGAGATCGTGCTCGAGTACGACCCGGCCACCCGCCGCACCGGCATGGCGCTCGATCGCATCATGCGCGAACCGTCGCTGATGGCCGCGCTGGAGTCGCCCGCGCTGCGCGATCTGCTGCCTGACCGCGCGCGCATGGAGGCCAGCCACGACCCGCTGGCGCGCATCGTGCTGATCGACGCCGCCGATGCGCTGCACGATCCGGACGTGCTCGCCATGCTGATCCGCCCCGACGTCCGCCGCGATCTGTTCGCCTACGCCACCGCGCGACAACGCCGCCGCCACCGCGCCGAAGCGCTGGCCCGGCAGTGGAGCGCGACGATCGGCGAGTTCCCGCGGCCGGATCGCGCCGCGTGGCTGGCCGAGGTGCGCATGCTCGGCCTCGTGCGCCAGGCCGACGTGGACAACGCCGAGGCAATGGTGAGAGCTGGCGAGGTCCAGAGCGTCGAGCAGATGCTGGTCGGTCCGGAATCGCGCGTGTCGCCGCGAGTCGATGCTGATGTACGCCGCAGTTTGCTGACGATCACATCGCGGCAGGGCGAGTGGCAGGCGGCCGCGGCGGTGGGTCGCTGGCACCAGTGGCTGGACGCGCAGGAGACGTCGTTGCAGCGCACGCCGGAGCAACAGTGCGTGATGCTCACGCTCGACACGCGCCTGGCCACGTACCTCGAGCGCGTGCTGCCCGACCCCGCGCACGACCGCTGGCTGCCCGACGTCGGTCGCACGCGCGACGGCCGCGACGTGTGGCACACGGTGGCGATGACCGCGCCGATCTCGGTGGTGTTGTTCGCGCTGGCGCTGGTGCTGGCGTCGGTGCTCGCGCTGATCGCCGGCACCGCATGGGCGCTGACCGACGGCCGCGGACCGGCCGGGAAGGCGATCCCGGCGGTGGCATTCCTGGCGGGCGCGGTGCCGGTGCTGGTCCCGGCGGTGTTGCTGGTGCTTGGCGCCGGTCTGATCTGGCCCGGGCATCTTTCGTCCGGCAGCGCGACCGGCGCGACCGGCGCGGTCGACCTCGAACGCCTGACCTCGCTCGGCGTGCTGGTGCAGGCGGTGCGCAGCGTGAGTCTGCCGGTGCTGGTGCTGGCCGCGACGATCTTCCCGCTGCTGCTCGCGACGATCATTCATGGTGTGCGCCGCGTGATGGGTTCGACGCACGTGCTGGCGGCGCGCGCACGCGGCCTCGATGATCGCCTCGTTGTCCGCCGTCATGCAGTGCGCCCGGCGTTCATCGGCATGGTCGCCTCGATCGGCCGTCTTGTGCCGGTGCTGCTGGCCAGTCTCGCGCTGGTCGAGTGGGTCTGCGGCATCGACGGCGCGGGTCGCTTCGCGCTGCAGTCCGCGCTCGATGCCGACGTCGGCGCCGTGCTCGCTATCGTGCTGGTGGCTGGCGCGTTCACGGTGGTTGGTCAGGCCGCGACGGCGATCGTGGCGGTGGCACTCTCGCCGCAACGCATGGAGTCGCGCGTGCGACCGCGTGCCGTGCGAACCGCGAACCGGTAATCGCGCCGCGCAGAGCGGATATGGTAGGCTCGATCGCGTTGGTACTGCCACGTCCCGGCATCCCCGCGGAGCGCGATCACAACTGATGTCGTCTACTGCGACCGAGACCGTCGCATCGCCACGCGCCGCGGCCACCGCGGCACGCTGGATCCTGCGACTGCTGCTGCTGGCGTCGGCCATCACCCTGTTCTTCATCAATCCGCGCCACGTCGATGTCGCGATCGCGGCCGCCGGCGTGCTGGCCGGCAGCTTCGCGATCCGCGTGCTGCTCGAAGTCGGCACGCTGCTCGGCACGCGTGGCCGGTTGCGCCAGTTCATCAACATTGCGTGGACGCACAACGTGCTGCTCGGGCTGCTCTACCCGGTGTGGCACAAGCTGCTGTGGGAAACCTCGTTCGCGCATGTGGTGCCGAGCGCCGACTGGATGCGCGAGGTGCTGGTCGCCTACCTGCTGCTCAGCCTCGGCGCGACGATTGGGCTGCACCTGCACTACTTCCTGCGCGGCCGCTGGAACACGCTGTGCAGCACGATCATCATCTTCTTCCACTCGGTGGTGTGGCTCGTGGTGATGGTCTCGCTGGTGGCCCTGCCGCTGATCGTGCTGCCGGCCTGGTACGTGGTCAGCGTTGTCGGGGCCGACCTGCTGAGCCTGCCGGTCGGCGTGCTCGCTGGCTACTACCTGCTGCTCGCGTTGTTCGGCATCTACTGCCTGCTCACCGCCGCGCGCACCAGCGCCGCCGCCGAGGTCAGCGGCAACGGCAAGCCGGCGCGTGCGCCGTGGATGGCGCTGCATCGCTCACCGCTCGGCATCGTGTCGGTGGTGCTGGTCCTGCTGTGGTTCATCCCCGGACTGATTGCCCGCCACCCGCGCAACCGCCTCTCGCTGACTACCGCCGGCATCCGCACCATGGCCGGCAATCGCACGTTGCTCGACTGGTACACGCTGCTGCTGCTCGTCACCGGTCTTGTCGCGCTCAGCACCGTCAACTTCCTCAAGGCGGGCAACAGCGCGCTGGTGAGCCTGCTGTTCGGCAGCCCGGTAGAGGTCGCGTGGCGGCCGTTCCTGCCCGAGCAGATTCCCGGCAATGTCCTCGCCGAGATCGCCTGGGACAGCGCGCTCGCGTTCCTCGTCACGTCGGGCCTCGCGATCCTGCTGATCGGCTGGCTGTTCCTCAAGCGGCACTTCACCACCGTGGTCGCGCTGCGCCTCGTGATCCGCCGCGCGCTGTCGTACACGGCCGTGGTCACGGTCGCGCTCGGCGTGTTCGTGCTGGTCGTCGTCACGGCCGTGATGGGCGGCTTCAAGCAGGAGCTGCGCAAGCGTGTGCGCGGCTCGCTCTCGCACCTCTTCATGTACGTGCCGGTGCCCGAGCTGAAGAGCAGCGAGCACTACCAGGGCATCCTCGAACGCTACGAGCTCGACGACGACTCGTTCATCGCGCTCGACGACCACTACCAGTTGTTGCGCCGCTCGATGGGCCTCGCGCCGATGGCCGACCTGCGCGACCGCGAGCAACTCGACCGCGACATCAAGCGCCTGACCAAAGAGCTCGGCGTGGACGTCAGCGATCATCCGTCGTTCGCCGTGCTGGTGCCGCGGATCATCACCGCGCAGATGCTCGACCGCATTCCGCCCGGCGCGTCGTTCGCCGAGGCCGTGATGATCGCCCTGCGCACGCGGCTGAAAATTGCCGACCCGACGCTCGAGGACGGGAAGATCTCGCCGTTCGCGTACACCGTGCTGCAGGCCAAGGCGCAGCTCGCCGGCTGCACCGACTGGCGCCGGGCGACCACGCCCGAGGGGTTCGTCAGCTGCCTGCGCCGGCACATGCTCGCGGCCGACATCGAGGTGCGCCGTCGCGTGGCGCTGCGGCTCAACGAGCCGGAGTTCCGTGCGCACCTGCGCAACGACATCGAGTGGGCGCTGGCCGAGTCGGTCGTGGTCAGCGCGCCGATCAGCGGCGTGATCGAAGACCTGGACATTCGCCTCGGCCGCGGCGGCTTCACGGTGATGCCCGGCACGCGCCTGATGGACGTCGTCGACGGCGGTCGGCGGTATCCGATTGTCGCCGAGAAGCAGATGCGCGTGCTCGACATCCCGGTCGTGCCCGGCCGCAAGGTCGCGGCCGGTGATCCGCTGATGGTGGTGGCGGCGCCGTACGACCTGCGCCGGCCGCTGGAGTTGCGCACGCTGCGCCGCGCACTCGACGCGCTCGACGCGATCGGCCGCAACAGCACCGACGTGATTGCCGGCGCGTCCGGCCGCATCGTCACCATGTCGCTGATCGTCCGCCGCACCGAGCGCGACCTCGACTACTGCAACCTGATCGGCATCGACCCGGTGCACGACATCACGGTGTCCGAAATCGGCATGCACCTCGAGCAGGCGCTCTACAAGGAGATGGATCAGGCGCTGATCGGCGTGCTGGAGAGCCGGCAGCGCGAGGTGCTCGGGCTGTTCCCCAACCCGCAGGCGCCGCCGTCGCGGGCGGTCTCGGTCGGTGGGCGCGACGGCATCACGCCGGACCAGATCAACGACATCGGCCGCCAGCTGTTCGAGCAGATCGACATCACCGCGAAGATGATCGACAAGCTGCCGTCGCGCGACCCCGGCCCCGGCTACGCGCTGCGCGAGCAGGAACTGCTGACCGAATGCAAGCAGCGCCTGTTGCGCGTGATCGAGATGCGCACCGAGCCGATCATCGCGGCGATGGTGAAGGGCCGCGGCATGACCGCCGACGACGCGCGCAGGGAACTGCAGCTGCGGGGTGCCCTGCTGATGGGCGCGGCCAAGCGGCTCGGGCGCGGCGACGAGGCGCGAGCGCTGGCCCGCGCATCGCGCGAAAGGCTGCTCGAGGGTGTGACCGGCGAAGCCCACGACCTCATCGAGCATCTCACCGAGCAGGAGTATCGCGAGGCTGTCGATGTCGCGCTGCTGCGGGATTTCGTCGGCACCGTGATCAGCGGCGTGATCGACCTGCGCGACTGGCTGGGGCGGTACCTGGCGGGTTCCGACCCGATGGACCTGCCGCGCGTGTCGCTGCAGTTCCGCTTCCAGCCCGAGGAACTGGCGAGCCCGATCACGGTGCTGCCCGACGCCGGGTCGGTTCCGGTGCTGGCCACGCTCAAGGCCGTGATCGACAACGCCGCCCGCCAGATCGGCGACCCGGCACTGGCCTACGCCGACCGGCTCGCGCTGCTCACCGACGTGCGCACGCAGGTCAACGCGGCGCTGAGCAGCTACGCCAACGGCACGTGGCCGGTCGTGGAAGACCAACTGCGGCGCGGCGAGATCACGCCGGCCAGCATGTGGAGCGCGCTGGCGAGCGACCCGGACTACCGCTTCACCGAGCGCGACCTCGCGGCGATCAGCGAGTCGTTGCGGTCGATCCTTGCGTGGAGCAACGGCTTCGAGCGCGAGGTGCCGACCGATACGTTCTTCGCGCGGTCGCAACCGTCGATCTACGACTGCCTCGACCGCCTGATCGACCGCGACCTCGAGCTGGTGCGCGGTGAGCTGTACGCGCGCGTGGCCGGCACAGGGCCGTTCCTGGGCGTCACGCTGGTGCCCGACGCCGACGGCCGCGTCACAGTCGAGCGGATCGACCCCGACGCGACGAAGATCGGTGCGGCTGGCAAGGTGCTGCAACCCGGCGATCGCATCGCCGGCATCAACGACGTCGCGATCGGCGACTTCGGCGACCTGCGCGCGATCTGCAACACACTGCTGGACGGCGTCGGCATCAGGCTCGAGGTGAAGCGCCAGAACAACGCGACCACCACGTTCGACGTCTCGATCGATGAGCCGTTCCGGCCGGGTGTGCGCCAGATCGTGCCGTTCGACCGCGAGCTGGAAGAGGAAGCGGCGCACGAGGCGCAGTGGAGCCTTCACGGCGACGACACGCGCGACGGCCCGCCGCAGACGCGCAACGCGCAGAGCCAGCCGGTGCGTCCGCTCACCGTGGACGATCGCATGGACGCGCTGCGCCAGGAGTTCCCGCCGGCGATCGTCGGCGACAAGCTGGCGGCCCACTACGGCGCCGGGCTGCCGATGCGGCCGGGCTGGCGCACGCGCCTGCACCTGGCGATCGCCGTCCCCACCGACGACACGCCCTCGGATGACGGCAAGCCGCGTGAGGATTTCGTCGCGCGCGAGCAGGGCTTCCACATTGCCGGTACGTTCCACTCGCGGCTCTACGAAGACGACCGCCGGCGCATCTACATTCCGATCGACGACGCGCTGCGCTTCGTGGACGGCTCGCGCACCGCCGTCACCGTCGCGGTCAAGCTCTCCGGCACGCGCTACGAGCAGACGCCGATGTACATGAGCCTGCTCTCGTGTGCCGCGGCCAAGGAAGCAGCCACGCGCGCCCTCGGCGGTGGCGACCGCGAGTCGGGCGACCTCTCCAACCTGTCGTCGTTCCTCTCCTACATCGACGTGCCCGAGCGCATCCGCTCGTGGGAAGACGAGCGCGCCAGCCTGCTGCAGGCCGTCGACCGCGAGGAGATGATCCTCACGATCGTGCTCAGCATGATCATCCTCTACGCCGGCATCATGATCGTGATCATCATCTACCTGATGGTGAAGGAGAAGACGAAGGACATCGGCGTGCTCAAGGCGCTCGGCGGCAGCCCCGACGGCATCCAGAGCATCTTCCTCTTCAACGGCCTGTTCATCGGCGTCTTCGGCGCGCTGCTCGGCCTCGCGATGGGCCTGACCGTGGCGTTCCAGTCGAACTGGATCGAGGACACGATCGACCGCATCTGGGGCGTGCGCATCTTCCCCGGCGAGATCTACTACCTCTCGTACATCCCGATGAAGACCGACGACCCGATGCTGTGGGTGATGATCTGCGTGCCCACGATCCTGCTGTCGTTCCTGTTTGCGCTGTACCCGGCCGGCAAGGCCGCAAAGATGGACCCCGTCGAGTCGTTGCAGTACGAGTAGCTGGCGCCGGTGACGTGCGCGCGGGGCTCCGCCCGCACGTCATCGGGTGTCATCGGGTATCCTTCGCGCGACCGGTGTGCTACCTCTGGCGCGTCCCGCAGCCCCCCGACCACGATCATGCAGAATCCCTGCTGGCTGCTGCTAGCGGCGCTCCTTGTTCTCCCGACCGCCCCCGCCTTCGCGCAGCAACCGGCCGCGGGCGATCCGGCTGCGGGCGATCCCGCCGCGCAACCCGACACGCCACCGCCCGGAACCGGCGACAGCGGTGGAACCGCTGGCACCGGCGACACGGCTGGCACCGGCGACAGCGGCGCGGACCTCGCCACCGAGAACCGTGGCCTGCGCGATCAGATCACCGCGCTTCGCAAGCAGCTCGCCGAGGCGCTCGACGTCAAGAAGCCCGAGCCCGAGCCCGAGCGCGGCGTCAAGTTCAAGGCGAAGGCCCGCATCGGCGGCATCTTCCAGGTCGGCAACACCGACAGCGTCACCTTCGACGGCGGCCTCAATCTCGCGCTCGAGGACGTCTACGAGTTCGAGTTCTCGACCTCGCTCAGCTACCAGTTCATCCAGACCTCCGGCACGAAGCAGCAGGATCGCCTCTCTCATGTGCTCGGTTTCGACTACCTGCCTGAAGACCGCTTCTCGCCGTTCGTCTTTGTCAAGCACGGCTTCGACGCAAGGCGCAAGATCGACTACGGCATCACCACCGGCATCGGCCTGAAGTGGACGCCGTTCCGCGACCCGTGGGAGCCGCTGCAGTACGACAAGGACCCGCGGCACAAGTACTCGCTGTCGCTTGCGCTGCTGCTCGACCACGAGTCGTTCCAGGCCGGCACGTTCACCGCCGACCGCACGTTCATCCGCTTCTCGCTGTGGGTCAAGGGCTCGCAGCGCCTCGCCGACGGCCTCTACATCAACGAGTGGTTCGAGTTCTACCCGGCCGTCGAGGACCTCACGAACTGGACGCTGAAGAACACGCTCTCGATCGAGATCGAGTTCGAGGGCGGCAAGCACTCGATGGACCTGAGCTGGGTCTACGCCGAGGACTCGACGCCGGTGACCGGCGTGCTGCGTACCGACCAGGAGTTCAAGGTCAGCCTCAAGCTGACGTTGAAGTAGCGCGAGCAGGAAGGCCGTCGCATGCCACGCGTGCGCTTCACGCAGAACATCCAGCGGCACGTGTCGTGCCCGACCGCCGAGGTGTCCGGCAGCACCGCACGCGAGGTGCTGGACGCGTACTTCGCCGTACACGAGCAGGCCCGCAGCTACGTGCTGGACGATCAGGGCGCCGTGCGCCACCACATGGTGGTGTTCGTCAACGGCACGCAGATCCGCGACAAGGCCACACTCTCGGACCCTGTGGCGGCCGGAGATACGCTGGATGTGATGCAGGCCCTGTCCGGCGGTTGACCCGCGACAGTTGCATACCCGGTAGCCGCGCAGGCCCTTGCCATCGCACTTGACGGGCGACGCCCTGTTGCGGTACACCCTTGGTTGCTGGATCCTTCTCTTCTCCAGTCGCGGCCCGGCTCCGATCCCTGCCCCTTCTACAGCGGAATCAAGCGGAACCGGCGCGCCCCGGCGTGGTCCCCAACCCACTTCCTGGCGCCACCCATGTCCGAGAGCAGCTTTGACAAGAACCTGAAGAAGGCCGAGGACGCGATTCGCAAGAACAACGCGGACTACGCGATCCAGATCCTCAACACCCAGCTCCTGAAGACCCAGCCGGATCACCAGGAGGCCAACGACCTCTACTTCAAGGCGATCAAGGCCAAGTGGAAGGCCAAGGGCAAGATGCCGAAGCCGGCCTGGCTGAAGACCAAGGCGCTGCAGGCCTACCAGTTGGCCAAGCGCTGGGATGGTCTCGCCGACGGCGCCCGAGTACAGTACGCCGACGACCCGATGAACGGCAAGGTGCTGGAACTGCTGGCCGAGGCGCAGATCAACCTCAACCTGTATCACGCCGCGTACTCGACCCTGGTGCAGCTCACCGAGGGCGTCGATGCGAAGTCCGCCATCGGCTGGTTCTGGAAGGCCAAGTGCGAGGACCAGCTCGGCAAGATCGGCGAGGCGATCGACTCGTGCGCCCGCGCCAAGGGCCTCGACAACAACAAAGAGTATTCCGACTACTACAAGCAGCTCTCCGCCAAGCAGGCCTTCGAGGCGAACAAGGACAAGCAGGGCGTGCTCGAAGTGGCCGGCGGTGAGGAAGCGATCAAGAAGACCGTTGCCGACCGCGGCCGTCAGGGCAAGGACTACCTGATGGAGCAGGTCGAGCAACTCGGCGGCATCGACGGCAACACCGACAAGAACAACGTGCGCGAAGTGGCGCGCACACTGGAGAAGGCCGGCGAGTTCGCGCAGTGCGTGAAGGCCTGGAAGCGTTTCTACGAGCTGACCAACGACCCGCAGGCCCTCGACGAGGCCGGCGACGCCACAATCAAGCACTACAACCAGCTGATCGACAAGGCGCGCAAGAGCGAACGCGACGACTCGGGCGACAAGGAAACCGAGTTCCGCAAGAAGCTCGTGGCCTTCAAGATCCAGGAGTACAACCGCCGCATCGAGCAGCGCCCGACCGACCTCGCGCTATGGCTCGAGTACGGCACGGTGCTCTACGAGGCCGGCCGGTTCTCGGACGCGGCCAAGGCGCTGCAGAAGGCCTCGAAGGATCCGAAGAAGGCCGGCATCGCCGCGCTGATGCTCGGCCGCAGCTTCTTCGAGATCGAGCGTCACGACCTGGCGATCATGCAGTTCGATCGCGCGCTCGAAGAGCACCAGAAGGAAGAGGATCGCCTCGAGACGATGTACTGGAAGGCCAAGTCGTTGCTCGGCAAGGGCCAGCCGAGCGAGGCCCGCGAGATGTTCCTGCAGATCCAGATGGAAGACTTCGACTATCAGGACGTGCAGCAGATTCTCGACAGCTTCCCCGCCTGATCGTGGCCGGGTGTTGATCGGAACTACGAGGGCCGCGTCACATGGCGCGGCTCTTCGCTTTCGCCGGGAGCGGGTCCGGTAAGTACAGCGAATCACAAGTCCTCGTCCCATCAGGAGCAGCCCTCCGGGCGAGCCGGGGGTGTAAGGAGCCGACATCGGATTATTTCGTGATTCGCCTCAAGGTCGGTTCGTGAGGTGCCGATTGGAGTTTCGAGCGCCCTCGAGACTCCCACGACCAATGGCTTCCAACATCAGCACTCCGCGCGAACGCCAGATTCTCCGCAATCCGTGGCTGGCCGACGACGACGTCATCGCCGCACTCGGAATCCTG
>JBFWQT010000076.1:0-17935 GCA_050249295.1 Planctomycetota bacterium | reverse complement strand
GGTGGACAAGGCCCAGCCCAACGCGTCGCACAAGGCGATTGCCCGGCTCGCCAGGGTCGGTCGCGTACGCGCGATCTTCACGACAAACTTCGACACCTACCTCGAACGCGCGCTGCAGGCCGAAGGTGTGGAGTACACGCGCTGCGTCACCGACGAGGAGTTCGAGAGCTACTACAAGGCGGGGATGCCCGGCGTCGGCCTGCTCAAGCTGCACGGCTCGGTCGATGTGCCCGACGCGATCGTCTACACCGCCAGCCAGTACGTGCACGGCGCCGGCTTCTCCGAGTACGAATCGCGGATGCTGACGACGTACCTGCACGAGAACCCGGTGGTGTTCCTCGGCTTCTCCGGCTGGGACTTCGACCACGACAGCTACCGCGACTTCTGGGCCGCGGCCGCCAGCTCCACCCGACGCATCCTGTGGAACGTGCGACCCGGCGACACCACCGGCCCGCAGGTCACCACACTGCTGAAGAACATGGACGACCGGCTGCAGTTCATCTCCGGCGAACTGCCCAACGTGCTGGTCGATGCCGCGCGGATTCTCACGCTCGATGTGTCTGACCTGGAGGCGCCGCTGCCGGCCGAGGCCGAGACACAGAAGGAAGCTGGCAAGAAGCGCCGCGCGTTCTGGGCCGAGTGGGCCGCCAAGCTGCCCCCGCCGTCGCTCGTCGGGCTGTGCATCACCGACGCGCTGATGTTCTCGTCGCAGTACCAGCGCTTCATGGCGGCCAACGACCCGAAGAACATGGACCTCTCGGCGTCGTTCAACGTGGTCGATCAGATCCAGGCGCTGACGCAGAAACTGATGAGCGGCGAGATCAGCCAGGACGCCTACATGGCGGCCCAGCAGGAGCTGACCATGACCGCGCTGTTCAGCACGCTCAAGCCCGAACTGCGCGAGCAGATGATCGCCGCGGCACGCGCCGAGAAGCCGCGCCTGGGCCACGACGTCGCCGCCTACCAGCAGTTCATCAGCTTCCTCTCGACGTTTGCGCGCTACGCCGAAGACCCCGCCGCGGCTGTGCAGCGTGCACGCAGCTACACCGAGAAGTTCCAGAAGCTGATCGCGTCGCCGACGCGCGAGTCGGGCTACATGATCCAGCTGCTGACGATGGAAGCTGCAATGGCCGGGCTGCCGAAGGACGACTTCGCGCGCGCCCGCAACGAGATGCTCAACCTCGTGCGCCAGGTGGTCGGCGAGGAGATCGACGACACGAAGTTCAGCACCGAGCTGACCGCCACGATGCAGAAGTGGTCGAAGAAGCAGACCGGTATGCCGGACTACGAGCAACTGCTCGCCGCTCTCGTGCGCGAAGCCTCGGCATATGCCGACACCGACCGCGCGGCGGCCGTAGAAGCCGTGACAAGCACGCTGATCCACGCGGCCGGCATGATCGGTTCGCACATCGCGCAGGCGCCCGCCTACCAGCAACTCGCGCTCGCCTCGGCGCAAGGGGACGAGGTCGACCCGGCGTTGATGGACCAGCTCGAGGCCGTGCTCTCCGACGCGCTGAAGCCGCTGTTCGGCAAGCTGCCGCGCGGCGAGCAGGCGTGGGCCGAGTGGGCGCGCTTCGACCTCGCATCGGTCGCGGTGCTGGCCAGCCTGCTGCAGTGGACCGGCTCGGCCGCGACCGGCGAGTACATGGAGGCCTGGAAGACCGGCGCGTACCCGCGGCGCGCCGCGCACCCGGTGGTCGGCGAGTACCTGAAGAACCGCTTCCTGCCGGTCTGGGAGCAGCTCGACAAGCTGCCCGCGCGCTACCACCAGCTGGCCTGCAGCTACGGCGCGATCATCGCCGAGATGACTGACGACATCGAGTTGTGCCGGGCCTGCGTCGATCGCGCACTCAAGGCGGCCGGCGGGCAGGTCTCGATGCTGGTTCGCGAGCCCGTGCCCGAGGCCTTGGCGGCGATGCACGAGCGTCGCGGCGAGATGCGCAACGCGGCCCTGTGGTACGGCCGTGCGCTCGAAGGGTTCAACAATTCGGTGCCGCGTGTGTTCGGCGATGCGCTGGTCTACCGTGCGTTCCGCACGCACATGGCCTGCGGCGACAAGGAGGCCGCGCTGTCGCTGGCGCTGAAGTACTCGCCGCAGTACACGCCGTCGTACTCGTGGACGAAGATGTCGTGCCGCGACACGCTGACGAAAGAGGTCGAGGTGTTGTCGCGCAGCCTGGGCTACGCGAACGCCGAGGCGGCGCGCCGTGCGATGAAGCTCGACTGAGACTGAGACCCTCCGCGAGGCCGCGCACTGGCGCTGGCCTTCACTCTGTTCGGTTGTTGATGTCTACGCGCGTGGGCGGGCAGTGTGCGGCGCTTCGCATGGCAGGCTGACCGCAGCGGCCGCCAATTGCTCCCGCAGGGCCGACTCCTCCGTCTCCGTCAGCGCGGCCATCGCGGCCGGCAGCGCATCGGTGAGGTCGATCAGCACATCGAGCACCACCTCATCGAACACGGCCTGCGGGTTGTCGTCGCCGCACTTCGAGCGCGCGCTGGCCAGCCGGGCCGCGTTGATCATCCGGCCGCCGAGCGTGGCGACCGACTCCGCATCCAGCCGCTGGTGCGGGTCGAACGGGGCCGACCCGTCGTACTGTCGCTCATCGAACTCCGCGATCTTGCGCTTGTGGATCACACGATCGGCCACCGGCTGCTGCACGTCGGGCCTGACCACCAGGCCCTCGGCCAGGTTCTCGCCGCACTCTGCCGGAAGCGCGGGCAGGGCGAGCAGTGCCGGCACCCGCGACGCGAACCGCTCGCTCGTGGCGTCCACCGTCGCACGCGTGCCACTGCTCACCACCGGCGGTGTGAGAGCGCCGATCGTTCCGGCCAGCGCGGCCACCTCCGACCACGCAAGAAACCGGTCGCCAATGCGGACATCGAACATCGCCCAGTGCAGCCCGGGCGCGTACCAGATGCCGGTCTGCACGGCGCTCAACCCCGGCACCGGCTCCACGTCCGGATGCGGATAGTGGCCGCCGAACAGCTCGCCGTAGAGCGTCACGCCATCGTTGCCGGAAGCCAGTTCGTCGACGGCGCGGCGCCCGAAGTCCAGCAAGTCGGCGCGGAGCGTCTGCCAGCCAAAGAACGACTCATCGTCGCGCAGGAACTCCTTGCGCTTGCCCACGCGCACGTCGTCGGCCGTGGCAACGATGACGAGTTGCGCGCCGTGCAGCTTCTCGAGCGCCACCCACGCACCTGCGGGCGCCGCGACGGTCGAGCCGCCAGGCCCGCCCGACCGCTCACCGGCGGCGGGAATCTTCGGGAATGCCAGATGGACAGGTTCGGGTGGCACGAGAAACCACATGGGCGCGTGTGGGCAGCACACTAGTACGGCATTGACGGCACACCGGGGTGCGCTATACTCCCCTCCCCTCGAGCCGACGGGCGTCACTCCCTCGGCCCCACCATATCGCAGTCGCAGTCCTGGAGTCCGGCCATGCACGGTCGCAACGTTCGTCGCAGCAACCTGAAGCGCAAGCGCAAGTACGGCTTCCGCGAGCGCATGAAGAGCCGTCACGGCCGCAAGAGCCTCAACAAGCGTCGCTCGATCGGCCGCAAGATCAACACGGTCTGAGGCCGGGCGCCGGGGCACCCCGAGCATTCGCCCACGCCCATCGCGTGGGCGCTGTGCGTTTCCGGCCCGACTACGCCAGGTACCGCTCGCGAGGCGGCGGCGGCTCGTAGGCGTCCGCGGCCAACTGACTGACCGCCTCCACCAGGTGGGCCAGCATCGACTCGACCAACTCCACGCCCTTCTCGCGTGTGGCCGCGGTCGGGTCACCCCACGCGCCGGTCGGCGTGATCACGCCGCGCGTGGCATGCACATCGCGGGTCAGGCCACCGGGGCGGTTCTCGGCCAGCTCCGGCACGGCCCGCTCCATGCGCACCACCTCGGGATGAATCGCGAGCAGCACGCTCGTCTCCAGCTCGTCGGCGTGCGTGCCCACTGGCTGCGTGCGCAGGCGGTCGCGCACCGCGGTGTTGGCGGCGTGCAGGTCGGTGTAGTCCATCAGGATGCCGGCCGCGAGCAGTTCCTGGCGGGCCGGCTCGAGCGACCAGTTCGTGCTGATGCCGGTGTTCAGCACGTAGAAGCGGTTGCCAGCGTACGCGTGCAGCGAGCGCACGATGTCCACGATCATCCGCGTCGACGTCTCGCGGCCGATGCTCACCGACCCGGGGTATTCGAGGAACGCCGGGTAGTGGCCGACGCCGAGCACCGGCAGCATCACCACCGGCGCGGCCGCTACGAGGCGATCGGCCAGGTACTGCGCCGTCAGCCAGTCGGTGTTGAGCGGCAGGTGATGGCCGTGCTCCTTCAGTTGCGCGCCGAGCGGCAAGACCACCACACGGTGGCGCGTCAGCGCGGCCTCCGCCTCCGGCCAGGTCAGCGACTCGATGCGCGTGCCCTGCATCCTGGTCAATCCTTGATGCTGCGAGCGATGCTCTCGACGAACGGCGGGCGGAGAATGCCAGCCTCGGTGACGATGCCGGCTATCAGCGCGGCCGGCGTGACGTCGAACGCGGGTGCGAACACCTTCACGCCGGGCGGGGCGGTGCGGCGCGCGCCGAACTGCGCGATCTCGTCGGCGCCACGCTCCTCGATCTCGATGCCGTCGCCGGCCGGCAGCGCCGTGTCGAACGTGGTCCGCGGCGCGGCCACGTAGAACGGCACACCATGGTGCTGCGCGAGCACCGCGTGGCTGTACGTGCCGATCTTGTTCGCCGTGTCGCCGTTGGCGGCAATGCGATCGGCGCCGACGATGACCAGATCGACCATACCGCGCGCCATGCAATGCCCGGCCGTGGAGTCGGTGATCAGTCGCGCGTCGATGCCGAGGCGCATCAGCTCCCACGCGGTGAGTCGCGCACCCTGCAGCAGCGGCCGCGTCTCGCAGACCAGCACGCTGAAGCGCCGGCCGTCGGCATGCGCGGTGGCCAGCACACCGAGCGCGGTGCCGATCCCGCCGGTGGCCGCGGCGCCGGTGTGGCAGTGGGTGAGCACAGTCATGCCGTCGCGGATCAGCGGCGCACCCGCGCGACCGATGGCGGCGCAGAGTTCCGCGTCCTCGCGGTGGATCGCGGTCGCCTCGTCGAGCAGCCAGGTGATGAACGCGTCGCGCGTGTTGCCGGCGAACGCCTCCATGTGGCGGCGCATGCGTTCGAGCACGTGGAACAGATTGACCGCCGTGGGTCGCGAGGTGGCGAGGTAGTGTGCGGCGCCCAGCGCTCCCTGGCGGCTGGCGGTGAGCGAGTCGCCGGTCAGCGCGCCGAGCACCACGCCGTACGCCGCAGCCACACCGATGGCCGGCGCACCGCGCACGACGAGACGCACGATCGCGTCGTGCATCTGTTCGGGCGTCGCGCAGTCGAGGTAGGCCTCCTCGAGCGGCAGTTTCGTCTGGTCGAGCAGTCGGCAAACCGGCCGCGGAGTGTGGTCGGCAAGCCAGGCGATAGATTGGATGCGGGTCTCGGCCATCGTCGCTGTTGAACGGTTGTCTGCCTGCGCCCCGGCGCACGCGCGCGGTGTACCATGCGCGTCGCGCCAACCCCACCCGCACGACGTGCGAGGCGTCTGATGCGAAAGCCGAAGCACACGGTCGAACCGCAGACCAGCTTCTCGTTTGTCGGTCTGACGTCATCCGCGAACACCGTTCGCCCGGCGACGATCAGCGGCCGGGCCGGCACGACCGCCGGTTCGCGGACGCGCCATCCGTCGGGGTTCGCACGCTTCGAGATCGGCAGGGAACTGGGTGCCGGCGCAATGGGGCACGTTGTGCTCGCAAGCGATCCGCTGCTGCATCGCGACTGTGCGATCAAGCGCCTGCATCCCGAGGCCGACATCGACGACGCCGCGTCGCGCTTCGTGGCCGAGGCGCAGATCACCGGGCAGCTCGAGCATCCCAATATCGTGCCGGTCCACGAACTCGGCTTCGATGACGGCGGCATGCCGTGGCTCGCCATGAAGCGCGTGCACGGCGTCACGCTCGCCGATGTGATCCACACCGCTCGCGAGGCCGGCGAGCCGCTGCGCCCGGCCGACATCCAGTGGATCATCGACGTGGTTGGCAAGATCTGCGACGCCGTCGGATTTGCCAGTCAGCGCGGCGTCGTGCATCGCGATCTCAAGCCGGCGAACATCATGGTCGGGGCGTTCGGCGAGGTACTGGTGATGGACTGGGGCCTTGCGCGGCCCACCGACGACGTGACCGGCAGCAAGACGCCGCTGAAGGTCGACCGTCGCGATGCGTCGCCCGAAGACCAGACGCTCGACGGCGACGTCTGCGGCACACCGGCCTACATGGCGCCCGAGCAGGCCAACGGCATGCTGCGCGAGATCGATGGCCGGACCGACATCTTCGGCGTCGGCGCGATCCTCTACGCGCTGCTCGCGCTGCACAGCCCGTATCCCGGCGACAGCGTGTATCGCGTGCTGGTCATGGCGGCGTCGCACAAGCTGCGGTCACCGCGCGCGGCCGCGCCGTCGCGTGGCATACCTCGCGAGCTCGACGCGATTGTCATGAAGGCGATGGCCCACGCGCGCGCCGACCGCTACCAGACCGCGCAGGAGCTCAAGCTCGACCTGCAGGCCTACCGCGAGTTCCGGCCGCTGCAGGCGCGTCGCGACGGCGCCGGCACGAAAGTGCTGAAGGCCGTGCGCCGCCACCCGGCCATCGCAATGACCATTGGCACGGCCGCGGTGTTCCTCGTGGCGGTCGGCTTGCTGATCAGCATGCTGCAGAGTGCCGAGTCGCGCGCGGCCGGCGAGCAGGCGCTGCGCGAGTTGCAGGCCGAGCGCGCACAGCGCGCCGAAGCACGCGCCGCTGCCGATCGCGCACGGCTCGACCTCCAGGCCGAGCGCGCCAGCCGTGCCGAGTTCGAGTTGCTGGCCAGGCAGGGCGAAGTCGATGCTCTCGTCGAGCGACTCGGCGGCACGCTGAAGCTGAAGAGTCGCGAGCTGATCGAGCACTTCATCGCGCAGCACGATTCGTGGCGTGCGGTCAATCCGGATGCCGACCAGGCGTCGTGGATCGGCAGCCTGAACCCCGCTGTGGTCGACCAGACGCTGGCCGCGTTCCGCGAGTACTTCGCCGCGGCGACGGAGCACCCGGACCGCATCAAGCTGGTCTACACCGACTGGTTCTATCACGGCGTGTTGCTCGACCTCGGCAAGCAGCAGTACGCCGATGCGCTGCCGTTCTACGACGAGGCGCTGCGACTCGAGCCGCGGCTGCGCCAGGCGTGGAGCAACCGCGCGGCCTGCAACACGCGCCTGCGGCGGTTTGCCGACGTGCTGCGCGATGGCGACGAAATGCTGCGCATCGCCGAGGACGCGACGGCGCATTGCGTGCGGGCCCGCGCGCTCAACGGCCTCGGTCGTCCGGCCGAGGCGCTCGAGGCCGCCAACCGCGCGCTGCAGCTCGACCCGGCGCGCGTGTGGGCGTTCACCCTGCGTGGCGAAGCCGAGAAGGAACTCGACCATCCGGCCGCCGCGATGGCCGACTTCGATCGTGCCCTGGCGATCAAGGCAGACGACCTCGACGCGCTGATCTCGCGCGCCAACCTTCGTCGGCTCAGCAACGACTTCCGCGGCGCGATGGACGACACCAACCGCGCGCTCGCGATCCGGCCCGAACTGGTGCCCGCGCTGATCAGCCGCGGGGCAATCCTCGCGCAGACCGGCGATGCCGCGGGTGCCGCGCGCGACCTCGATCGCGCGATCGATCTCGACGGCAACACCGCCGAGGCGTGGTTCTTCCGCGGCTTCCTGCGCATGAGCCAGAAGGAGTACGCGAAAGCCGCGGCTGATTTCGATCGCGCGCTCGCACTCAAGCCGGGCGATGTCGGCACGCTGTCAAATCGTGGCCTGGCGCGGTTCAACTCGGGCGACCGCGCCGGCGGGATTGCCGACCTCGACGAGGCGATCACGCGTGCACCGCGCTTCGTGTCGGCGCGCATCAATCGCGGCGAGATCCGCGCCGCATTGAAGCAGTACGAGGCCGCGATCGTGGACTTCGACGCCGCCCTGGCGGCCGATCCGGGCCGTTCGCGCGTCCAGCTGATGGTCGATCGCGCGATGGCCCTGGCACGACTCGGCCGCACGGACGACGCGCGCCGGGCGTTTGCCGACACCCTGGCCGCGGCCCCGGCCGCGCAGCGCCCGGCGATCGAGGCCACGCGCAAGGAGTTGCTCGGCGAGTAGCGTCCGCCCGGCGCGACCTGGCGCGCGCCTTGCCTCAACGGTGGCGCGGGCATACAACATCATGTCGCCATTCCGCCCATCACTCTGCCGCCCGACTTGCCAATGGCACGCCGACCCGACCCCGCCCGCCGTCCCTCCGCCGGCAGTTCGCGCGGCCCCGCCTCGGCCGCCTCTGGTGGTTCAGCCGCACGCGGTTCGTCGCGCGCGGCCAGCAGTCGGGGTCCGGCCGCACGTTCCGGCGGCGGCGCCGCGGGCCACAGTCGCGGCAAGACGCGGCCGGCAGCCGGCGCCCGCCCCGGCCGCAGCAGCCGTCGCGTGGTCGACGACGAATACGATGACGGCCCCCCGCCGAAGCCCGGCATGCCGCCAGCGCAGATTGCCGCGATCATCGGCGGCATCGTTGTCGCGCTCGCGTTCATGGCGTTCTTCTTCCTGCCGCGCGGCAATGGCGGCAACGACACGCCGAGCGAGCCGCCGCCGTCGGTGTTCAGTGGCGGTGGTGGTGGCAACAACAACCACGACCTGCCTGAACCGCCGAAGAACACTCGCCCCCAGCCCGGCGAGTTCACCGACTTTGCCGGCGAGAACCTGCCGCGGCTCGAGGCCTTCGCCAACGAAATCCGCGACGTGGCCGGCCAGATTGTTCGCCGCTACGACGACCAGTTCGCCGAGGACCCCAACGGCACCGGCCTCGATCAGCCGATGATCCGCTGCAAGAACCAGCTCAGCCGCCACATCAAGGACAACCGCCTCGAGTCGTTGCTGGCCAAGGATCGCGCCGACATCCACTTCACGGACATCACCATCCCGGCACTCGACGCCTACGGCATGATCGATGATCTGGTCACCCTGACGGCCGGGTATTCGAACGACCACAACCATTCGGCCGAGGCGCAGGCAGCGGTTGCGGAGATGCAGAAGAAGATCATCGACCTGTGCCTCCAGGCGATCAAGGGCGTGGACGCCGAGCGCGAGCGGCTGAAGTCGCAGTCGGGCAACTAGGAGTCGCCAAACTTGCTGCAGTCGCTCGCTCGCTTGCGCCGACGACACCTGCTCCGGTGACTGATGCCCCGGCTCGTGGACCGGAAGAAGGTTCACCACAGAGAACACAGAGACCACAGAGAAGGATTGGAGGAGGTGCGTCTCACCTCTCCACTTCTTCTCTGTGGTCTCTGTGCTCTCTGTGGTGAATCTCCGGTCTTCGTGCCCGGTGGCGGTGGGTGAGTCTCAGCCGCTTTGTGGTCCTTCGTGTCCTTCGTGCCTTTGTGGCTTGCAACGCACCCCCGACACGCTGCGACGCACGACGCCTACGGACCTCCACGACGCTTCACGAGCTTTCACGTCGGCAAGCCAATCCTGACATCGGTCCATTTTAGCTGATTCAGAGATAAAGACCACCGCCCCAAAGACTTACGACCGAAAAACGGGCCCGACATAGGACAATCCTCATTACAGAGGGGGTGTGTTGTGTTGCTCACCCGCCGCCGACCGAGTCCTGGACCCAAACAACCCAAGATGACAACCGAAGCCCAGATCGCCGCCAATCGGCGCAATGCGCAGCGCTCCACAGGCCCGAAGAGCGCCAAAGGCAAGCAGCGCAGCCGGACGAACGCCTGGAAGCATGGCCTCTCTGCGAACCTGATCTGCATGGACCACGAGGATCGCGAGGAGTTCGAGGAGTATCGCTACCACATGCGCGTCTCGATGCAGCTCGCCACTGACATCGAGGAAGAGGTCGCCGAGCGCATCATCGTCGCCAGCTGGAAGCGTCGTCGCCTGGAGGCGATGGAGAAGCACGTGATGCACTTCTTCACGACCGACGACTTTCGCCTCGAGGAGTTCAACGTCCTGCTGCGCTACCGCGGGTCGATCGAGCGCGAGTACCACAAGTGCGTGGCTGATCTCGATCGGCTGCAGAAGAACCGCGACCGTCGGCTGCATCTGCAGGCTGAGGGTTACGCGGCAGACGTGATGACGACGAACTATCTCTTGAACAAGCCGATGGACCTGAAGCGCATCGCCGCGATGACGATGGCCGAGTACATCCGCGCGAACCACGAGCGGATGACACGGCGGCACACGCCGCCGACGGCCGGGCCGGAGATCGAGGACGACGAAACGAAGCCAATCGAGCCGGAGAAGCCCGTAGACACGGACGTCGCCGACGACGAGACGGAGGCGACCGGCACGGCCCGCAAGCCGGAATCGGTGGTTGCATGACCGACCGACCAGCGATCGCGTCGCGAAAGTCGGCGACGGAACGGCCCCAAAAAGGGGTCGAGCGCAGACGGTCCATGCGCACAAGAGCCGCGACCGCAAGGGAGCGGGCCGCGGGAGCGTTGCGCCTCAGCGAGCGGCAGATTCGTGATCGTGCGGTCCACTGGGCCCGCTCGCTTGCGCTCGCGGCTCTTGTTGCAAGTCGAAGGTTGCACCCATGAGCAACAAGAGCCGCGACCAAAAGTAGCGGAGCGGGGCCGGAGGGCGACGTTGTCCTTGTCGGCTTGCTCAGCTGCCGGACGGCTGCGTCTGCCCTTCGAGGTCGTCCGTCGCCTTGCCCGCGCCGCGCCCTGGCAGCAGCAGCGTCAACAGCGCCGAAGCGATCAACGACACGAGGAACAGCACGAACATCTCGTGATGCGCCGACTCGCGGTTCATCGCGTCGCCGACCAGCAGGATGCCGATGGCGGTGATGCCGGCCGTGCCGCCGAGGTAGCGGACCGTGGACATCACGCCGGACGCCATGCCGCTCTGCTCCTTGCGGATCGCATTCATCGCGGCCGCCTGGCACGGCGTGTTGGTCAGGCCGAGGCCGAGACCGAGCATCAGCAGGCCGGGCACGGCGTCGAGCGGCGCGAGCAGCGCACTGACGTCGAGCAGCCAGCACATGCCGGCGATGGTGATCAGCGCGCCGCCGAACGCCGTGAGCCGCGCGCCGATGCGCTCGGAGAGCAGGCCGCCGAGCGGCGAGCCAACGACCATGCCGATCATCATCGCGAACAGCATGCGGCCGGTCTCGGCAGGCGGCACGTCGCGCAAATGCTTGAAGAGCTGCGCGACCTGGAACAGCAGGCCGTACATCGCGAGGTTCTGCAGGCCGACGATCACGGTGCCGGCCGCGAACGCGCGCGTGCGGAACAGGCGCGGGTCGATCACGGGCTCGGTCGCGCGCAGTTCGTAGAGCACGAAGACGACCAGCAGCACCAGGCCGCCGCCGATCGCCAGGCCGGCGGCCAGCGCGGATGGCATCCGTGCAGCAATCACCAGCAACGGCAAGGCGACGAGCTGCAGGCCCATGCCGATCCAGTCGAGTCGCGGCCGACGACGCGCCATGGCGTCGATGACCGGCGGACGTTGCCAGATCGGCCCGTGCAGCAGCGTCGCGGCCGCCACCACCGGAATGCCGATGAAGAAGATCGAGCGCCAGCCGAAGTGTTCGACGAGGTAGCCGCCGAGTGGCGGACCGATCGCGGCCGAGAGGCCCATCACGGCGCCGATCCAGCCGAACACCGCCGAACGCCGCTCGGCCGGCACGTGCACGCGCATCAGCGCAACCACGCCGGGAATCACGAGCGCGCCGCCCGCGGCCATCAGCATGCGCGACGCGGTGAGCAGCACCGCATCGGCCGCCAGCAGGCCGGCGACGGCGCCGAGCAGGAAGACGCCCTCGCCGATAGCGATGATGCGCGCGTGGCCGAACAGGTCGCCAAGCTTGCCGCCGGGGCTCTGCAGCACGATGCCGACGAGCAGGTAGCTGGTCGCGAGCAGCATCGTCAGTGTTGCCGCGTCGGCCTGCAGGTCGATGGCGATGCCGGGCAGCGCGACGGCGATCATGGTGCTGCCGAGCGGCGTCAGAGCGGCCGCCAGCAGCAGTCCGGCAAGGCGGCGACGGGACAGCCGGGTCGTTGCGTTCGAGGAGGAACTCAAGGTGATTTCGTCGTCGTGCTGATTGCGCGGCACTGCAAGAGCCACAGCTTGCCGTCGGAGAACGCCCATTCGAGGTCGAGCCCGGCGCTGTCCGGGCCGCCACCGAAGACTTCCTCGCAGCGCGTCGCCACGTCGTGCAGTTGCGCGAGCATGGCGTCGTCGAGGCACAGCTTCGCGACAAGGTGCGGCGACACGGGCCGCTCCTCGGTGCCTTCGGCGGTGCGCCGCACCGCGATGTCCTTCTCGCCGGCCGTGCGCTGCAGGATCGCGCCGTCGCGCGACAGGCGGAACTGGTCGGGCGTGATCATCCCGGCCACGACCGCCTCGCCGAGGCCCCACGCCGCCTCGATCACGCGCTCGTCGGCGCCGCTGATCGGGTTGCGCGTGAACAGCACGCCGGCGACCTCGGAGTCCACGAGGTGCTGGATCACGACGGCCACCCGCACCGGACCCATCAGGCCCTGCTTCTCGCGATACGCGCGCGCGGCGTCGGTGTGGCCCGACTCGCGCACGTCGCGCACCGCCTGGATCGTGCCGGCCGTGGTCGTCAGGTTGAGCACGCTGAGATGCTGGCCGGCGAAGCTCGCGTTCTCGGAGTCTTCGCCGATGGCCGACGAGCGAACGGCCAGCGGGAAGCCGACGCGCTCCTCGATTTCGTACAGCGCGGCCAGCGCGCGCGGCGCACCATCGATGACGTTCTCGACGAACGCCACCGGCAAGGCAATGCCGCGCGGCACCGGCAAACCGGCCCGGGCGGCGGCTCCGAGGTGTACCGCCTTCGCGCCGAAGTGTTCGACATCGATCGCCTCGGCGAGCGGAACGGGTTGGTCAGCGACGGGTGCGGTCATCACGAGAGGATGGTGACGTGGCCCGCGGTGCCGTCCACGCGAACGCGGGCGCCATCGACGATCGTGCGTGTGCCGGTGCGTGTGCCGACCACGCCGGGGATGCCGTACTCGCGTGCGACGATCGCCGCATGCGAGAGCGCGCCGCCGCGATCGGTGACAATCGCGCCGAGCAACGGCAGCACCGGGTTGAAGTACGGCGACGTCGAGGTCGTCAGCAGCACGTCGCCCTTGCGCAGCCTGTCGAAGTCGGCGGGGCCGGCGATGAGCCGCGCGGTGCCCTCGTACGAGCCGGGGCTGACGGCGATGCCGTGCACCTGCGTGCCGGTCGAGTCCTTGTCGCCCGGCTTGAACAGCGCGCCGAGGAAGATGTTCATCGCGCGCGCCACGCGGGCGGCATGCGGCGGCAGCCACTCGGCCGGAGGCGGCGGCGACGGAGGCGCACCGAGCCACGCCGGCGCGTCTTCGACCTTCGCGGTGGTGCGCCACGCGCGGCGCTCCTCGAGCTGGGCCGGCGACGGCCCCGGCTGACCCTGCAGCAGCGCGATCAACTCGTCGGTGGTGGCGTCGAGCGCGAGGTCGGCGTCGGGCAGCACACCCTTCTCGACGAGGCGCTTGCCGGCCGCCTGCATGCTCCGGCGCGCGAGGCCGGTGGTCCACGCGTCGTTGTAGATGCCGCGCTCGTCGCGCAGGCGGTAGATCTGGCGCGCGTCGTCGAGCAACTGATCGAAGAGCACGCGGCTGGCCTCGGGCACCTTGTCGCGCACCGTGGCGGTCAGCGCGTCGCGCTTCGCCTGCACCTGCTTCGCGGCGTCGGGCGTGGCCGCTGCATCGTATGCGGCGCAGATCGTGCGCACGGTCACGTCGGGCAGTTCGTGGCCGTAGCAATCGCAGACGTCGTAGCCCGTGACGATGCGGTAGCCGATGATGTCGAGGTAGGCGGCCAGCGCGTTGCGAACCTCGTCGTTGCGTGCGCGCAGCGACTCGAGTACGGCCGCCGCATCGGCCCCGTTCAGCAGCTTGCGCGCGTCGGCCTTGCGGATCGCGGCGACCAGCGTGTCGAGCTCGGGCGCGGCCATGCCACCACTGACCGGGCTGTATCCGCGCAGCAACTGCAGCAGCTCGGCGACGGGCACGCCGGTCCACTCGTGCGCATGCGCCAGGAAGTCGCCGATCGGCATGCACGCCGTGGCCGTGAAGCGGTGATGGCCGTAGATGCCGGCGATCGCCAGCTCGCGCGCCTCGCGCAGATGCTGCACGAGCGCGGCGTCGTCGAGCCGGCTGACGTCGATCGCCTGCACTGCCCGGCTGCGCTTGATCGCGGCCGGCTTGAACACGTCGTCCCAGTGCTTGAGGTCGGCCAGCCAGCTGCGCGACTCCAGCGCCGTGCGCGCCGCGCGGATCCGCTTGCGCATCGCCGGGTGCAGCTTCGCGAGCAGCTTGAAGATGAACTTCGGCGGCGGAGCGACCGCGCTCTTCGGCGCGCCAACCGGCCGCGGGGCGTTGTAGCCGAAGCCGTTGACGCACATCATCTCGAGGTGATCGAGCAGGATGCCGAACTTCGCGGTGCCCTCGGCAAATCCGCGCGCGAACGGCTCGGGGAACGTCTCACTGGCGAACGCCGACATCGGGCGCGGGAAATGGGTACTGTCGAGTTCCCATGCGCCGGGGCCTGGCGCCTTGAACGGACGGGAAGCAGTAGTCAGCGACATGGACGGACGCTCATCATCATCTGAACGAGATTCGAACGGTGCGCTGATCGTATCCACACAAATGGCTCTCGGCCACAGACAGACGAGCGTCGGTCGCGTCGCGTCAGTTGTGTGAGTGGTGTGCGGGTGTCAGTCGCCGCTACCGTCGCCTGCGCCGCCGGCCACGCGGGGGAGCGGGGCCGCCAGGGTGTGGATCGTCGCGTCGGTCGCCTCGATGTCGGCGTCGACAATCGCCACGCCATCGATGCGCACCGTGCCGTCGCGCGCCACCGTGACCGGCCGCGAAATCCCGTCGAGGGTGGTGATCGTGCGCGACGCACGCAATGTCTCGCGCGAGATCGCGCCGCGGATCGCGTGCCGCAGCAGCACCTCGCGCACGGCGTCGGCGTGGCCCTCCAGGCTGGCGCGCAACTCTGGCGGCGCCGCCGCGATCACGTCGTCGGTCAGCGCCAGCAGCGTCACCTGCGTGATCCGCTCCTGCCGCAGCCACGTGGTGAACTGCGACCGCACCACCGCCGCCAGCATCTGCCGGAACCGGCCCTCGTCGGCCAGGCGCGCCAGCAGCGTGACCTGCCGCGGCGGCTCGAGCAGCCGGTCGATCGGGTAGACCCAGCCGTTGCGACACCAGATGCCGGCGCGCGGTGCGGTGACCAGCCCGGCGATCAGCGCGGTCGAGTCGTCGAGCCGGATCGTCAGCGGGTTGCCGTTGAGCGCGTGCAAGTACGCCTCCGGCTTCGCGCTCTCGTCCGGGATGCGCGGCAGCTTGCCGTCCACGGCACGGTAGTCGGGCAGCACCTGGCAGCGATCGGTGCGCAGGTTGATCCAGCCGCTGATGATGTGCTGGGAGACGATTTCCTTCAGGCGACTGCGTGCTTCTGGCCGTTGCAGCCGGGCGAGTTCGGCCGCGGAGAGCGCGCGCAGCGCGCTCTCGGTCGGCGCAAACACCGTGTAGAAGCCATCGACCTGCATCGGCGTGGCGAGGTTGACCTGCTCGAGCAGGCTGCAGAATGTGGTGAAGCGCGGGTCGGACTGCAGCAGCGTGTAGATGTTGATCGGTTCGTGGTCGGGGCCGCGCGCCACCTGGTCGCCGTCGGTCACGCCGGTGAGCGGATCGTTCATGAACGGGTGGCTGCTGTCGGACGCGCAACCGCCGGGAAGCAGGGCGAGCGCGGCCAGCCAGAGCCAGGCGAGCAGTCGGTCGATGCGGAGCATGAATCAGCCGGAATCAGTTGAGCGCGAGCCAGGCGCGGCGCTTGCCGTCGCCGCTGACCAGGTGCAGGCCGTCGTGGCAGATCGATTCGATCGTCCAGCCGTTGAGCGAGTCACCTTCGCGCAGCAGCTTCTGGCCGTTGTGCGAGCGGTAGAGCACGGCCGGGTGGCCGGCATGGTCGCGCTGGCGATCGAGGTCGAGGTCGCGCAGTTCGGGCGGCAGGATCGGCACCGCCTCCGGCGCAAACTGCCGGGTGCGATCTGCGAAGTCGCGCTGCAGGCTGACCAGTGCGGGCTGCATCCGCGTACGCAGGTCGCCTTCGGGCAGCCGGTCGAGCACGCGCCCGGCCACGGTAGACGCCCACTGCCGGCCCGATGCGCTGTCGGCGCGGTCAATGTGGAACGAGTCAAACCTCGCCGAGACGAACACCTGCTTGTTGTCGCTGGCGCTGGTCGGCACGTGCATGTCGCCGGAGCTGACCACGGCGCTGCCGGCGCGAAGCTCCATCGAGAACCAATACGCGTGCGGGCGACCGCCGGAGACGGCTGCGCCGGGCAGGCGGGTCAGCTGCAGGCCGCCGGTGGCCGGGTCGGGCACGAGCGCGATGGGGAAGGGCCGCAGCATCGCATCGAGCAGCGCGGGCAGGTCGTCGGGCGTGGCGTGCAGCATCACGTCCACGCGCTCGGCGCGGATGTACGCCAGGTCGGCCGCGTCGGACGGCGACGACGGCGCATCGACAATCGGCTTGCCGAGGATCGTGCTGGCAGCGGTGAGCACCTCGCCGAGCGTGTTCATGCGCGAGACCAGCCGGTAGCGGCCTTCGTCATCGGGTTGCGTCGAGACCTCGAGCTTCTGGTGGCGGCGCACGCGGATCCAGGCAACGACCGAGCCCTTCGAACTCGTCGAGCCCTTTGCGCTGCTGCCGTCCTCGTCGGTGGTGGCCGGCGTGAGGCTGATCTCGATCGGCGTGTCGTGCGTGGTCACGAGCCGGACCGGCACGCTGGAGACGACCGCGATACCGCCTTCATCCACTTGCATGGACGTGGCCGCGGTGAGGCGGGCGTGCGTGTCGGCGTCGAACATCCAGTCGGTCGCGCCGCTGTTGACCAGCGCATACTCCTCGTGCGTGTCGAGAGCGGCGTTGGCGCGGATCGGCTTCGCATCGGGCCGCACCGCCTCTTCCGGCCCGAGCAATGCGTAGAGACCAACCGCCGACGACGGATCACCCGGCAGCGGCGTCGGCGTCGAGGTGTTGTGCGTGGCGGCCCAGAAGATGCCACCGCCGATTGCCAGCATCAGCACGGCCGCGGCGGCGATGCGCGTCGGCGAGAACGCAAACCGGCGGACCGGCGTGCGCCGCGTCTGGCTGGCGGCCTGATCGAACGCCGCCGCCACGCGATCGCGCAGCCCGTCGGGCAACCGCGCAGGCGCCACGTTCAGCACGCGACCGACCAGCGCGCTCCACTCGTCGCGCTCGGCCAGCGTTGCGGCAGCCGGTGTGGCATCGCCCTCGCCGGGCACGTGCGCTGCGGCATCGTCGAGCAACTCGGCGACCACTGCCTCGGTACGATCGGCGCGCGCCGCGATGTCGGCCTGCAACGCCGACCACACGCGCTCGCGCAACTCGCCCGGCAACTCGTCCCACGACATCGCCGACAGCACGCGCTCGATGAACGCCGCGTCACCGTCAGCCTCATCGGCCCCGTCAGCCTCATCGGCCAGGCGCTGCGCAAACTCGCGCCGCTGCATCACGGCCGACTGCACGGCGGACCACACGCGCTCGCGCAGGCCCTCGGGCAGCCGCGCGGCCGGAACATTCGCGAGGCGATCCACCAGCTGGCGGACGTCGGCTGCGTCGCCGGTCAGGCCCGCAAGCTCGCTCAGCTCGTCGGCAAGCCGGCCGTCGTCGTGGTGGTGGTGATGGTTGGGAGAGGCGTTCATCAGGACAGCCGCGGTAGCGGACGCTTCAGCTATCCATGGAAACTGCGCTCAAGGCCGGAAGTTGGACGTTTTTTCCAGCATTTCGCGGAGGTCCTTGATT
>JBFWQT010000075.1:0-17954 GCA_050249295.1 Planctomycetota bacterium | reverse complement strand
CCGAGGACGCCCGCGAGGCGCGCGACCGCGGACTGAAGGCCGAGCAGGAGCGGCGCGTACAAACCGAGGAAATCCTGCGTGCCGAGCGTGCGGCACGCGCCCTCGAGATGCGCCGGTCGCAGGTGGAAGTGTTGTTGCGCGACGTGCCGCGCGATGCCGAGCGCGTGCCGGCGTCGCAGGTCGACACCGTGATCGGCCTCTACAATCGCGTGCTCTCGCTCGACGCGGATCATGTGCCGACGCTGGTGGATCGCGCCGTGCTCTACCAGCGGCTCGGCCGGCAGGACGATGCGCGCCGCGACCTGGATCGAGCGCTGCGCATCTCGCCCGACGACGTGCCGGCCAACATGCAGCGCGCGCGACTGGCCGAGCGCAACGGCGAGTACGCGTTGGCACTGAAGCATGCCGAACGCGCGGTCGAGCGGCGGCCCTACGAGGCCGAGCTGCATGTGCTGCGGCTCCGGGTGCTGGCGCGATTGCGCCGCTTCGATGAAGCACAGCGGTTGATCGATCAGTTGTTGCCGAGCCTGCCCGAGCTGGTGCGTCTGCGCGTGTGGTTCTACGAGGCCGAGCGCGAGCTGGCGGGCGATCCGGGTCCGGGGCTGGTGCTGCTGCGCCTCGGCAACGACACGCCGGAGGGCCGCGGCCTGGCGGCGCTGGCCGATCTGCGGCACACGCCGGCGCTGGCGCAGTTCGAGGCGGCGTGCGAGGCGCACCCCGGCGGCATTGCGGCGTGGTACGGCCGCGCGTGTGCCGTGGCGCGCAGCAATCCGCGGATGGCGCAGATCTACCTGGAGCGAGCATGGGAGAACGGGCTGCGCGATTGTCCGTGGCACGTGCTCTGGTACGAGCCCGAGTTCGTGCCGTTGCACGAGTTGCCGGACTTCCGCGCGCTGGCCGACACCGGCGCGCAGTCGCGCCCGCGCGACGGCGACTGACGACACCAACGTGTGATGGACGTGATCGCCACGCCGGCGCTGACCGCCGTGCGATGCACTCAATGGTGCGGACCGGCGAAGATCGCGAGACCGATGCCCCAGCAGGCGGCATTGAGGAAGAACGTCACGAGGGCCGCGGTGACCACGCCCTGCGCGGTCTGCCGGTGCAGGGCGTCATGATGAGCGATCATCAGCGGCCCGACCCACAGCAGTTGCGCGACGCCGATGCCCAGCCACATCGCCAACACGGCCGCCGGCTGCAGCATCAACACCAGCAACGTCGCGACAATGTGACCGCCCACAACCAGGCCGACGCCCCGCATGAATGACCCCTGCGGCTGCGGGTTGAGACCGCCGCCGACGATCTGGGGACGCTCGCGCGACGGAAACTCGCGCGGCGACGGCTTCCGCTTCGTCTCCTGCTTCCACCACGGCAGATCGTCGCCGGGCGTCTCGCGATCGTCGTCGGGTGCGTGACGACCGGTCTGCTTCCACCAGGGTACCGAAGGTTGTTCATCGCCAGGACGTTGCTCGCTCATTGCGCACCTCCTGCGACCGGCTGCAATGCGGCCCGGCCCGACGCGCGCGCCAGCACCGGCTCGAGGCCTTCGCGGTAGAAAAGGTTGTAGGTGTCGAACGGAATCAGCCGGCCGTCGGGGTGCACGATGTGCACGCACGATCGCTTCACGGCGCGCACGTCGAAGTTCCACGGATCGAGGAACTGCATGATGATCACGCGGAACAGGTTCTCGTACCCGAACCCGGCCGGCACCTCGATCTGCGGCAGGCAGCACAGCAGGCTCTGCAGCGAGCCGGCACAGCTTTCCGGCGAGTGCGCGGTGCTGAACAGCTGCACCACCTTCTCGCGCAGCGGGCCGTGCTCGAACGTGATCGTGTTGCCCGCGTCGAGCAGCGCCTGCGGATCGACGAAGCGCGTCAGCGGCACGACGCCGGCGCCCGGCAGCTTCAGCGCGTACGCCATCGCGATGCAGTCCGGGTTGCACGGCACCGGGACGACGTCGTCCGGCGCGAACAGCCCGCCGCACTGCTCGATCAGCCGCGTGCGCACCTCGCTGAGCGTCAGGCGGTCGCGCGCGGGGTCGAACGTGTCGAGCCGACCGGCCACCTGCACCGGCTGGAATGTCACGCCGCGCACGCACGGCTGCTGCAGCGCGAACTGCACGATCTCGCCGAGCTCGTCGTCGTTCAGTCCGTGCTGCAGCACCACGACCAGCGTGGTCGAGATGCCCAGCGCGTTGAGCCGGTCGAGCGCGCGGCGGCGCACGTCGCGCAGGTCAGCGCCGCGCAGCGTGCGCAACGGGCCTTCGCGCAACGAGTCGAACTGCAGGTAGACCTCGAAGCCCGGCGTGCAGGTCGCCAGCCGCTCGGCGAACGCCGGGTCGCGGGCAATGCGCAGGCCGTTGGTGTTGAGCATCAGGTGTTTGATCGGCCGGGCGCGCGCCGCGTCGAGCACCTCGAAGAACTGCGGATGCAGCGTCGGCTCGCCACCCGAGATCTGCACCACGTCGGGTTCGCCCTCGTTGCGCACCACCGCGTCGAGCATCGCCTCGATCTGCGCGAGCGTGCGGTGTCGCGTGCGGGTCGGCCCGCTGTCGGCGTAGCAGACCGGGCACGACAGGTTGCAGTGCTCGGTGATCTCGAGCACCGTGAGGCAACTGTGCTGCTCGTGGCCGGGGCACAGGCCGCAGTCGTACGGGCAGCCGAGCGCCGTCTCGCGCGTGTTGAAGTGCAACGGCAACTGGCCGGGCTTCAGTGTGCGGCGGCTGCGCTGCCAGTAGTCGGCGTCGCTGGCCACCAGCACGCGCTGGTGTCGGTGCTCGGGGCAGAACTTGTCGAGGTACACGCGGCCCTCCTGGAGGATGACCTTGGCCTCGACCTTGCGCAGGCACGTCGCGCAGATCGAGTTGGTCAGCTCGGCGAAGATGTAGGGGCGATCAGCCATGCAAGAGCCTTCCCGGTGCGTCGGCACGCAGACGCCAGATGCAGAGCAGCACGCCGCCGACGCAGGCGAGCTGGATCGCGCCCATGCCGAGCACGATCACGGGATGCGGCTTGATGAAGTCCACCGCGAGGCGCCACGCGAGGTACGCGAGCAGCCAGACGCGGAACAGTTGCCCCGGCCAGCGCGGCCGGCGTCGCCACCAGCGCCAGAGCACGAGCGCGGCGAGCAGCACGAACGCAATCTCGTAGAGCGGCGTCGGATGCCGCGGCCCGTCGCCGAAGTCGATTGCCCACGGCAGCGTGGTGTGCACGCCGGTGGTGCGGTCCTCGGGGCCGGTCAGGAAGCAGCCGACGCGGCCGACGACGATTGCGAGCGAGAGCGGGAAGACCATCTGGTCGCCGGTGGAGCTGGCGATGCCGGCGCGTCGCTTGGCGAGCTCGACGCCGGCCCATCCGCCGAGCAGTGCGCCGACGATGGTGGTGCCGGCGACCCACGTGGCCGGGTTGTCGCGCTGCGGCCAGAGTTCGGGCGCCCACTCGAGCCAGCCGAGCAGCTTCGAGCCGAGCAGGGCGCCGCCGATCGCGCCGATCAGAACGCTCCACGTGGCCGACGTCTCGGCGCGCGCGGCCGCGTCGGTGCCCGGCCAGCGACGGCGCAGGATGCGCCACGACTGGAAGCCGAGGACGAATGCCAGCGTCTCGAGCACCACGTGCGGGTGCAGGCGCAGCACGCCGAGGTCAATCCAGACCGGGAACGACATGGTGACACGCGGCGAGCAAACGGTTGCGCGAGTCAGGGCAACTGCCGTACCACCCGGCGCGGGCTGTGCCAGCGGCGGTGGCGCGGAGTTGCGGTCGGACGGGTGATCACCCGGTGCACAGTGGCGTGCATGGCATGCCGGGAAGGGCAGACCGCTGGCGAGCAGGGGCGGTTCTGCTTCCGGTGGGGTGGCCACGGCTGATAGAGTATCGGGAGAGCGTCCCGCTCGAGGAGCCAACCATGGAACGCACCCTCTTGATTACCCCTTCGTTGTCGGCCAGCCGGTTCCGCGTAGCCGCGATGCTGCTGGCCGCGCTGATGCTGGCGACGGCGGGCTGCCGCGCGATGGTGGCCGGCGCGATCGTTGGCGCCGCCGTGGGCTACGCCGTGTATCACGCGCACCGCGACCCGCCGCCGCAGTACCACACCAACACGCACTACTACTATTACTCCAACGGCTGGCATCAGCGGCCGCCGAGCGGCTACACGGTGGAGTTCTACTACTACGGCGGCAACTGGTACCGCTGCCAGAACTACAACAGCGGCCACAGCCACAGCTACAGCAGTGGCGGCAGCTCGCACGGCCACAGCCACTCGTACACGCCGCCCCCGCCGCACTACACGCCGCCGCCGACGCGCTACACGCCGCCCAGCCAGTGGCACAGCCATGGCAGCTACAGCCATTCGCATCCCGGCGGCAACGCGACGCACTCGCACCAGCCCTCGGGCAACACGTCGCGCTACAGCGAACACCGCCACTGACATCGGACATCGCGCCGTGCGAATCTGATACCCGTGCCCCGCTTGCCGCGGGGTGCGGTCGTTTCCGGGCGCGTGCCTCAGCGCGGCAGCAACAGGTCGCGCACGATGCGGCTCCAGCGGTCCGGCTCGCGCTCGTCGTCCGGCGAGCCGAAGGCCGGGATGATGATGTACTGCGAGCCGATGCCCTGCTCGATGCCGAACCGGCGATGGTCGTCGAGGTCATCCACCAGGAACTCGGCCCTGGCGAAGCGCGGGTCCTTCAGCCCGTACGGCCACTCATCGGCCGTCACCTGCTCGGCAAACCACTCGCCCAGGCCCGTGAACGCGAAGACCTTCTCGACGTAGCGTCGCGGCGCGGCCGTGAACAACACCAGCTCGTAGTGCTGCGCGAGGTCGGCCAGCAGCTCGATGCAGCCCGGCCGCAGCGTGAAGCCGATGACGTCGAACGCATCAACCACGGCGGTGCCGAGCGTGTCGTCGAGGTCGATGGCGATGCGACGGCGAGTCATGACCAGCGGCGCAGTCGCGCCCGGCACAGGTAGTTGCGGTGGCCTGCAGTACCAGACGACGGCCCCGGAGGCACCTTCGTAGTGGTCGTACTGGTCGTCCCGGTCGGTCGCTCAGCGCCCTGCGCCCTGCGCCGATTCGTGACCGGCTGGTCCTCCTTGCCCGCTCGCTCGCTCGCGCCCTCTGTTGGTCTACATTTGTCCATATCCATCCGAATTGGCAGATGGGTATGGCGAATCACTTGCTGTGCGGTGAGAATCGACGATCCACCGATCGCTTCGCAGTCGCTGCACGCGGTCGTCTCGACGAATCCGCTCAGTCGCACAGCAGTCACACACCACACATCCCCGGCCGCTCATGACGTCGCCGATCGCGCTCGCCGCCCGATTCGCCACTGCGTGCTCCCTTCTTGTTGTCGTCGCCTGGTGCGCAGCCGTTGGCCTTCGCCCGGCCGACGCGTTGCAGCCAACCGGAGACGAGGCGGATACCAGGCCGGCCGTGCCGTTGCCTGCGCAGCAGGTGGCGGGTGCGAACCTCGGTCTTCACAAGCAGGCCACCGGCCAGTGGCATCTGCGCATGGCGGTCGCGCACGAGCTCAACGGCGTGGCTGCGGGGCAGGGCCTGGCGGGCGCGGGCATCGCCGACGCGTGCCTTGCGTGGATCGCGGCCGAGCCGGCGCAGTTCGCTGGTCTGTCGGCGTCGTCGCTGCAGCTCAAGCGGCTGCATCCGATCGCGCTGCGCCCCATCGACACGCAGTCGGCGGGTCTGCTCTGGTCGGTGGAGTTCGAGCCAATGGTGGGCGGCCGGCCGATCGACGACAGTGTGCTGCAGTTCATGGTCGAGGATCGCGCGAGCAATCCGTGGTGCGTCGTGCGCATGCTGCTCGGCCGCTTCTGGGCGCAGCCGGGCGCGCTGGCGGCGCCGCAGCTCAGCGAGGACGACTGCCGGACCGCGGCCGCGCATGCCGTGGGCACGCCGCTGGCCGCACTGCGCATCGTGGCCGAGCGGCACGTCGCGACAATCGTCGAGGGCACGGCCACGCCGTTCATGACGCTGCGCGCGATCACCGGGCAGCTGACGATCCGCGTCAACGAGCTGACCGGCGCGGTGACCACGAAGTCGGCCTGCCAGTGCGTCGAGACGGTGACCGTGAAGGGTCGCGTCGAGATGAACAACCACACCAACGAAACGCCTGACGTGCTGCTGCCCAACGTGGCCGTCGTGCACGGCGGTGGCACGGTCTACACCAACGCCAGCGGCGTCGCGCAAACGCCCGACGCGTCGGTCTCCGACGTCGCGCTGGCCGGCAAGTACGTGCACATGATCCGCCTCGACGGCGCCGAGCAGAGCATCCAGGTCAACGGCTCCGGCGAGGCCAACTTCAACGGTTCGGCCGAGTTCCCGCTGGCCGAGCAGACGATCTACTTCCACGCCGACAGCCTCTGGACCTGGCTGAGCACGCGCATCGAGACGGCCGTCAACGATTCGCTGTTCGACACGCACGCGCTCGAGGTGCAGGTCAACGACCCGTCGCACGGCAACGCCTACTTCACCGACTACGGCGGCGAGCTGGCCGGCGGCCTGGAGCCCTTCATCATCCTGTTCAGCGCGGGCAGCGGCTACACCAGCACCGCGATGTCCGACGTGATCTACCACGAATACGGCCACTACGTGGACTGGTGCATGGGCGGCTTCCACGAGCAGGGCGGCCTCTCGGAGGGCTGGGGCGACCTGCTCTGTGCGTTCCGCACCGACGACTCGAAGCTGGCCGAGGGCATCTTCAGCGCCAACAACAACGCGCTGCGCGACTGCAACAACAACACCTCGTGGGTGGAGAATCACGCCAACGTGCACACCTCGGGCACCGCGTTCGCCGGCTTCGCCTGGGCTGTGCGCGCCTCGCTGAAAACGCTGCTGGGCGCCGGGCCGGGGGCGGCGCGGGCCGAGGAGATCTTCTTCGCCGCACTCGAAGCGAACACCACGAGCGTGCCGGACACGGTGGCGTTTGTGCAGATGTACGACGCGATCACCGGCGGCACGGCCACCACGCAGGGCTACTTTACCTCGTCGGCCGCCAACCACGCCCTCTCCAGCTACACCGCGCCGGCGTTCCGCATCACGGGCATGACCTGCGACGTCGGCCTCGCGGTGCAGGGTGTCGCGGCTGACGCGCACATCGCCGTGACGGTGCAGAACACCAGCATCGTCAACCGCCAGATCACCGTGGCGATCAGCGGCACCGACGTCGGCATCGCCAACCAGATGAGCGCGTCGCTCACGCCGGGCCAGACGGAAGTGCTCAACTTCACGTGGCCGCTCGGCAGTGCGCCGGCCGCGATCTACACCGCCACCGCGACGGCCACCGTGGCCGGCCTCGGCGGGCAGCAGGACACGCGCGACATCACGCTGGTGGTCGCGCCGTCGAATCGTGACGACATCTTCTTCGACGACATGGAAAGCGGCATGGGCAAGTGGACCACCACCGGCACATGGGCCACCGAGGCCGCCAACGCAGTGTCGGGCGCCAACTCGCTCTCCGACACGCCGGGCGACATCTACGACTGGGACCACGACTACGCCGCGACCACGCAGTCGTTCTCGCTGGTCGGCTACAAGGACACGCAGGTCAGCCTGTGGGTCACGTACGAGCTCGAGGACGGCCAGGACTACGTCAGCGTCGAGATGTCGGACGGCGGCCCGTGGATGACGCTGCAACTGCTGACCGGCTTCAATCAGGGCACCTACCACGTCGCGCTCGACGCCTCGTACTTCGACGGCAAGCCGAACGTGAAGCTGCGCCTGCGGCTGTGGTCCGACTACCAGAACCGCCTCGACGGCATCTACGCCGACGACATCCGCGTGTTTGCCACGCCGGCGCCGGGCAACGTGGCCGCGGCCACCACCACGCTGGCGTTCGACGGGTTCGAGTCGAACAACCTCTCGGGCGGCACCGGCTGGAGCGCCGCGTGGACCACGTCGGGCAGCCCGACCACGCCCAATACCGGCCCCGCCAACGGCTCACGCCACGCGCGCCTGCTCGGCAACAGCTCGGCCGGCAGTCGCGGCAGCATCACCCGCTTCGCCAACATCAACGGCCAGCAGAACGTGCGCGTGCAGGTGCTGCTCTGGCTCGGCGACCTGCTGCCCACCGGATGGTGGTTCCAGGACCACGGCGAGATCAGCCTCAGCGACAACAACGGCAGCACGTGGACGCCGTGGATCGACATCCACAATGCGCACAACTCCACCGCGTACGGCTACCACCTGTTCGACATCGCGATCGCCGACCTCGGCCTGAACGCCACCGCGCAGTTCGGCGTGCGCATCCGCGCCAACAATGTCAACTCCAACCAGAACCAGATGTTCGTCGACGACGTCCGCATCTACACGATCAACCGCCCGCCGGTGTTCGATGCGATCGCCGACCCGACCACCGAGGTCAACCAGCCGGTGATGTTCAACGTCTCCGCGACCGACCCCGAGAACGACAGCATCACCCTCGGCCAGACCCAGCTGCCGCCCGGCGCAACCTTCAACACCGTCACCGGCGACTTCGCCTGGACACCGCAGGCCGCGCATGTGGCGCAGCAGTTCGTCGCGACCTTCACGGCCGACGACGGCAACAATCCGCCGGTCAGCATGGACGTGACGATCACGGTCGACAGCAACGATCCGCCGGTGTTCGACGCGATCGCCGACCCGACGGTCGAGGTCGGCCAGCCCGTGGCGTTCAATGTGCACGCCACCGACGGCGACGGCGACACGGTCGCGCTCGGCCAGACGCAGATGCCCGCCGGCGCAACTTTCAACACGGTGACCGGTGACTTCGCGTGGACGCCCGGCCCCGGCGACGTCGGCCAGCAGTTCACCGCGACGTTCACGGCTGACGACGGCGTCAACTCGCCGGTCAGCAAGGACGTGATCATCACGGTGGACACCAACGACGCGCCTGTGTTCGACGCGATCGCCGACCCGACGACCGAGGCCAACCAGCAGGTGGCGTTCACGGTCTCGGCGACTGACGCCGAGAACGACACCGTCACGCTCGGCCAGACCGCGCTGCCGCCCGGCGCGACGTTCAACACCAGCACCGGTGCGTTCGCCTGGACGCCCGACGCCTCGCACATCGGCCAGCAGTTCACCGCGTCGTTCACCGCCAGCGACGGCATCAACCCGCCGGCCACGCTCGACGTGACGATCACGGTCGATACCAACGAGTCGCCGGTGATCGACGCGATCAGCGATCAGACGGTGGCGGCTGGCGCGCTGCTCTCGTTCATCGTCAACGCGACCGACGCCGACGGCGACCCCGTGACGCTCGCCGCCGTGACGTTGCCGACCGGTGCGAACTTCAACTCCAGCACCGGCGAATTCACGTGGACGCCCGGCACCGGCGATGTCGGCTCGCATGTTGCCACCTTCTCGGCCGACGACGGTATCAACACGCCGCTGGTCACCCTCGACGTCAACATCGAGGTGACCGCAGGTGGTGGTGGTGGTGGCGGCGGCACTGGCAAGGGTGGCTGCACGGCAGGCGTCGACGGCGGCGGTGCCATGTCGTCGCTGCCGTGGCTCGCACTGCTGATGCTGCTCGCCATGCACCGTCGTGTTATGCCGCGGACAGCGGCCCGGATGCGTTGAACACGAGCCGCGCGCGAATCAGAGCCGCGCGCGCAGCAAGCAGCCACCGTGAGCTGGGCGCCCATGCCGCGGCGATGCAGCGGTGGTCAGCTCACGGCCGTCTACTTCGTGCGCGGCTCTGACCGGAAGCGCGCTTCGCGAATCAGGGCCGCGCGCGACGCGGATTCGCAATCGGAGCGGCCGCCGGGCCGCTGGCACCCGCGGCTCGCCGGGAACCACTCACACCGACTCGGCGATCTCGCGGAGGATGCCCAGGCCGCGCTGGAGCTTCGCATCGTCGGCGGCAAAGCTCAGACGGAAGTGCGTCAGCTCCTCGCGCATCGAAAATGCCTGGCTGGGCACCACGAGCAGTTCGCGCTCGATGATGCGATCCATGAACGACTCGCGCAGCGCCTCGGGCACGGCCGGGTAGATGTAGAAGCTGCCGCCGGGCTTCGTCACGGGGTAGTGATCCTTCAGCCCCTCGTAGACGAGGTCGCGCTTGCGCCGGTAGTCGGCAATCGTGGCCGAGAGGTCGGCGTCGAGCGCGGCCATGCAGCCCACCTGCAGCGGCGTCGGCGCGCACACGTACGTGTACATCTGGAACGCCAGCGCCTTGTCGAACAGCACGTCGGGCAGCAACGCCCAGCCGACGCGCCAACCCGGCATGCCGTAGCTCTTGCTGAACGCGCCGACGACGATCGTGCCCTCGGGATAGAACTTCTTGATGCTGACGTGCGGCTCGTCGTAGACGAACAGGTCGTAGACCTCGTCGGAGATGACGAACAGCTTGTGCTCCCGCGCCCACTCGGCCACGGCGCGCAGCTCGGCCTCGTTGTAGACCACGCCGGTGGGGTTCTGCGGCGAGTTGATGATCACGACCTTCGTGTCCGGCGTGCGCGCCTTCTCCAGTTCTTCGACGCGGACGCGGAAGTCGCTGCCGGTGTCGTACGTGACCGGGTTACAGCCGCAAATGCGCGACTGGCCGACATAGAGCACGAACCACGGGTCGGGGATGAGTACGTCGTCGCCGGGGCCGAGCAGGCTCAGGTAGGTGAGCAGCAGGCCGCCGCAGGTGCCTTCGGTGATCAGCATCTGGCTGCCGGCGGTGTCGATGTGGCGGGTGCGACGCAGGTGCTCGAGCATCTTCTCGCGCAGCTCGGGCAGGCCGGCGGTGGGCGAGTAGCGATTCCGGCCGTCGCGGATCGCATCCATCGCGGCGGCCTTGGCGATGTCGGGCACCTCGAAGTGCGGCTGGCCGATCGAGAGATCGACCGGGTCCTTCATGCGCGAGGCCATATCGAAGAACTTGCGGATCACCGACGGCTTGAGCGTGCGGGCGCGGTCCGAAAGGTACGAGTCGTTGAACAGCGGCAGCGGCGCGTCGGGCACGGTGCGGCCTCCGGGTGGTGCGTGCAGGGCAGCGGAAGTGTAGCAGGGGAGGCGGGCTATCGCGCCAGTTCGTCAAGCAGCGAGCGCGCGTAGGGCGGCATGCGCTCGAAGCGCTGGCGGGCTTCAATTGCGGCGGCGCGCGCCTCGGCGGTCTTGCCGTCTGCGGCCAGCAACGCGGCATCGGCGCAGGCGACCACCAGCTCGTTGTCGCTCGCGCGCGTGCGCACGAGGCGGTACATCGCGCGCGACTCCGCGGCGTCGGAGGGGCGAGCGGTGCGCGCCTTGCTGCGCCGGTCGAGGATCAGCGCGAGCGTGACCATCGCCTCGACGCTGTCGGGCTGCAGCGACCAGGCGATGCGCGCGTGCTGCTCGCAGAGGTCGATCGAGCGCGGATCGCGCCCACGGCCGGGCACAAACCCGCTGCGATGCGCCAGCGTCATGTTGATCCAGAAGTCGTCGGGGTGCTGCTGGTAGCCGGCCTGCAGCACGCGGATCTCGAGCTCCCAGTTCATGAACAGGCGGTCGAGCGACTGGCCGAGCAGCAGGAAGTTCTGCGGCGGTCGCGGCTCGTCGTTGACCGTATTGGCAAGGCCGTCGAGCACGGCGACCTCGCCGCTCTGCACCGCCTGGCGCAGCAGCTTGCGCCAGTCGTCGGTGTCGGCGTAGCTGGTGATCTGCATCAGGTGGCGCCACTGCTTGTCGGCGTCGTCGGTGGCGTGCGGCGGAATGCGCGACGCCCAGTCGTCGAGCGCCAGCACGAGCGCGGCCGCCGTGTTGTCGTCGAACGAACGGATCGCCTGCGCGACCACCTGCGGCTCCTGGTCGAGGTCGATGCCGTACTCGCGGAACGCATTGGTGAACAGTCGGCTCAGCTCGGCCGGTCCGATGCCGACTTCGTTGCGCACGCGACGGATCGCATCGAGCAGGCGCTCGCGGTGGGCAGCGGTCTGGCACGTGTCGAGCAGCGTCTGCACGCGCTGGCGCACGACGTCGCTGGTCAGGCCGGTATCCACGATGTCCTTCGCACGCAGCGCGACCTCCTCGGCCGCCATCCACTCGCGCCGGCCGCTCAACTCGCTCGCGTCGGTGAGCAGTTCCTCGGCCCGACGGTCGTTCTCGCGCTGCAGTTCGCTGCGCTGCCACGAGACCCACACGGCGCCAGCGAGAATCAGCACGACGGCCAGCGCGAGGCCAACCGCGAGGCGGCGCACGCGGCGTTCGGAGATCGCGCGCGCGCGCTGGCGGGCGGCTTCCAGCTCGGCCACATGCGCGCGGTCGTCGACCGCGGCCAGGTACGCCGACACGCGCGCCGCCACTTCGCCGGCATGACGCGGCCGCTTCTCGACGTCGGACTGCAGGCAATGCACGGTCAGCTCGACCAGCTCGGCATCGGCACCCGACCCGGCGATCGACTTGTGCACGTCGTCGAGGTTGCCGGCCGCCGCCTTGCCGAGCAGGGTGAGCGGATTGGGCCCGCCGTACGGCGGCTGGCCGGTGAGAATCTGGCACAGCACGGCGCCGAGACTGAACACGTCGGCGCGCTCGTCCATCGCCTTGCCGCGCGCCTGCTCGGGCGGCATGAACGCGGGCGTGCCGTACGCGCCGCCCTCGGCCGTGTCCACGCTGGCGCGCAACGAGTTGACCGGCTTCTCGACCTCACTGACCGGTTCGCGCAGCACTCGCGCGAGGCCCCAGTCGAGTACAAGCACCTCGCCGAACTGGCCGATCATGATGTTGGCCGGCTTGAGGTCGCGGTGCACCACGCCGCGCGAGTGCGCGTACGCGATCGTCTGGCAGACCTGCTCGAAGATGCGCAGGAAGCGGTGGCGGTCGGCTGCCGGGTTGGGCCGCTCCTTGAGCAGTGCCGAGAGCGTCTTGCCCTCGACCAGCTTCATCGTGAAGAACGGCCGGCCGTCGAGGCGGGTGCCCTGGTCGTAGATCGGCACGACGCCGGGATGCTGCAGCTGCCCGGCGATGCGCACCTCGTCGAGGAAGCGCAGCGCCATTGTGCCGCTGCGATGCTGGCCCGAGAGCACCTTCATCGCCACGTCGCGTCCGAGCCGCTGGTCGTGCGCGCGCATCACCGCGCCGGCGCCGCCGCGCGCGACCTCGTTGATCACGCGGTAGCGGTCGTTGCTGGTTTCGTTGCGGGTCAGCGCACGGGTCGGCAAGTCGTGCACCGCATCGGCCGAGAAGTCGTCACCGCTCTGCGCGGGCGGCAGCGGCGGCAGCGGCATGATGCCGGTCGCGAGGATGTCGGTGCCGTCGCGGCTGCCTTCGCTGATGTCGGAGGCCGAGGTGTCAGGCTCGGGAAGGGTGGTGGAGGGCACGAACGCCGTGTCGCCGCCGATCGCGAGATTGGCGAACGCGGCACGCAATGCGCGGTCCAGCGGTTCGTTCTCCTTGCCGCTCTTCAAGGTGTCGGTCGGCCGCGACGCGGGATCAGTGGGTGCAGGACGGTCGGTCATCGGGATGTCGTCGGATCAGTCAGCTACTCCAGCATCTGCAACAGCGAGACGCACTCTTCCTCGATTTCGGTGACGGTGGCGTCGGGGTTCTGGAAGGTCAGCTCGGAGATCAGCGCCTTGCGGAACTCCTCGCGGGCGCGAGCGTACTCATGATGCACGAACGCCGCGTCCTCGTTCCACTGCTTCGCGATGTCGCGGATCGGCAGGTCGTCCTGGAAGCGCAGCCGCAACAGTTCAACGCGCCGGATCGCCGCATCGCCGGCTTCTTGTGCGGCGGTCAGCTGGCGGTGCGCGGCGCGCGCGACCACCGTTTCGGCGAACGCGCGATCGAACGCGCGCGAGGCGTGCTCGTCGTTGTTCTCGAACTGGCTCTCGTGCAGCGAGTCGGAGGTGTGGCGCTTGCGATCGCGCGAGCGCTTTTCCTCGAAGCGGCGGCCCACGTTGCGCGCGACGGCAAACAGGAACGTGCGGAAGCGGCCCTGCGCCGGGCCCTGCACGCGTTGCAGCGCGCCGCCCTCGCGGAAGCACTCGACGAACGTCTCCTGGACGGCGTCGTCGAGTTCGTTGACCATCGGCCCGCCGCGCCAGCGTGCCGCCAGGTAGGCGCGCACCACGCCGATGTAGGTGGCCGCGAACGTCTCGCGCGCCTCCGTGTCACCGGCCGCGGCGGTGTTGACCAGGGTCCACCAGGTATTCTCGCTGGCGTCCATCAGTGTCCGTCGTCGGGGTGTGAGTCGTCGGGGGTGTCATGGCCGTCGGCCGCCGCCGGGTCGGGCACCGGCAGACCGTGGGCATCAAACAGCGGAGGTTCATCAATGCCGTCGGGCGTGGGCACAAGCACGGCGCGGATCACGCGCAGCTGGCCGTCGTGCGAGACGCGGAAGTCGGCGCTATGAAGCTCGAGGCCGAGCGGGAACATCGCCACGAGTTGCCACGCCGCGTTGACCGGCTTCCACTCGCCACCATCCAGCCGCACGGCGTGCAGCACGTCGCCGGAGCGCAGGCCGAACGCGAAGGGCAGCGTGTCCGGCTCCGAATAGCGCACCAGCAGGCCGGCGAAGCCCAGTTCGTTGCCACTGCTGCCACCGGAGCTGAGCACCGGCAGCAGGTGAATCTCGTGCAGGATCTCGCGGTAGGCGCGCGAGAGGAAGCGCGTCTGCGCCCGCGTGACGTTCCAGACCTCGGCCGGGCAGCCCAGTTCGGTGGCGAGCGCCGCATCGGCCGCGGTATCGCGCGCGCAGCCGAACTCGGCCGGCAACGCCGAGATCGCCGGCGGCAGCAGCGCCGCGGCCGGTACCGAGGGCGGCGGCAGCAGCCAGTAGCGACGCGCGAGCAGGCTGTCCTTGCGCGCGACCACGACCTCGAAGCAACGGAACTGGCGATGCTCGTTGTAGAAGGTACGCAGGTCCTCGCCCTTCTCGAGCTTCACGCCGTTGATGCTGAGGATGATGTCGCCGCGCTGCATGCCGCGGCGGTAGGGCAACGCCTGGCGACTGACGCCGGTGAGTCGCAGGCCGGTGACAGTGGTGCCGCCGGCGCCGCCGGTCGTGATCGTGGCGGGCATCGGTCGCAGCACCTGCAGCAGCGTGGCCACCGCGTCGTTGTCCATCGCGGCCGTGTGCTCGGCCGGCGGGATGGCGTACACGCCCTCGGCCAACTCGACTGCCGGGTACTGCAGCGCGGGGTGCCCGGGCAGCACGAGCGTGGTGCCGACGGCGGGCGCGAACGTCGTCGCGGTGTCGGCTGGCAACGAGTTGGCCTTGACCAGCAGGCGGTAGAAGCGCGGGTTGCCGTAGTTGGCGTCGGCAATACCGGCCAGCGTGTCGCCCTCGGCCACGGTGTACTGGCGCCCGTCGCGCGCCGGCATCCAGCACAGGTACACGACCACACGCAGCGGCTTGCCGTCGCGCACCAGCGCCAGCTCGATGTGGTCGGGCTGCGGGTTCTTGCGCATCCACTCGCGCAACGCCGGCATGCTGGTGATGTGCTCGCCGTTGAGCGTCTGCAGCACGTCGCCGCGCTTCAGTCCGCCGGATTCGAGGAACAGGCCGCCGAGTTCGCTGAGCAGCAGGCTCATCACGGCGCGCGTCTGCGGGTCGCGGTCTTGCGGCGTGACCTTCAGCCGGGTGAAAACGCCGGTCCGATCGCAGACATCGCCGAGCGTGAAGCCGGCCTGCATCAGCAGGTACCACTTGCCGTCCTCGTGGCGCTCGGCGCGCAGCATCCACGGCGTGTCGGCGCGACCCTCGATGATCGCGGGGCCGTCGGCCGGAACGATCGGCGCGCGCGGCGGGGTGTCGCGCTTCGGATCGATCTCCGGGTCTTCATCCCACTCGTCATCGATGAATTGCGCCAGGGCGGTGGCGGGTGCAAGCGCGCCCACGACCAGCATCGCGGCCAGCAGCCAGATGAAAAAGCGGTGCAACGTGTGACCAGCCATGGCGCGTCCCGGTGGTGGGCGTCGCCGACAGTCTATCCGGTGGACGCCGTTCCGTCCGCAACCAGCTTGCAGGCTCGCCCGGAACGACCAACGAAGGATCAGCCGACGGGAGGCTGGCGGCCGCTGCCACTCGCCGTGGCCTCGGTCTCGCGACCGGTATCGCCCGTCGACTCGCTTGCCGACCCGACAGCGGGGGCGACCTCGGAGAAGCGACGGAGGATGCGGTCGAGGATGCCGTTGACGAACGCGCTGCTGCGGTCGGTCGAGTACTTCTTGGCCAGCTCGATCGCCTCGTTGATGCTCGCGCGCGGCGGAATGTCGGGACAGTAGCCGAGCTCGAATGTGGCGATGCGCAGGATCGTGCGGTCGACGCCGACCATGCGCGAGAGCGACCAGTTGCGCGCGGTGTCGTGGATCGCCGCGTCGATGGCGGCGTGGTTGGCGACCACGCCGTCGATCAGCTTGCGCGCAAAGCTCTCGACCTCGGGGTCGTCGGCCTGCGGGGCCAGCGCCTCGTCGCAGAAGGTGCGCAACGGCGGCCGCGAATCCAGCGCGTCGCCGAGCAGGTCCCACTGGAACAGGTACTGCAGCGCGACTTCGCGGGCGATGGTGCGCTTGCGTGGTGGACGGGCCGCGTCGGGCATGGTCGTGCGTTGCAGGGTCTCGGTCAGCCGGTCTCGCCGGCGCGCGGGGAGCGATGTGAAGGGCATCACGGCGCGCGCCGTCACTATACTTCAGTTGCCGGGTTTCAGCTGGTCAATCCGGGCGAGGCAGTCAATCATTTCGATCACGGCGAGCAGGGCGTCGGCCCCCTTGTTGCCGGCCTTCGAGCCGGCGCGCTCGAGCGCCTGGTCGAGCGTGTCGGTGGTGAGCACACCGAAGCCGATCGGCAGGCCGGTGTCGAGCGCCACCTTCTGGATGCCGGCCGCGGCCTGGCCCGCGACATGATCGAAGTGCGGCGTGGCACCGCGGATCACCGCGCCGAGGCAGACGATGCCGCGCACGGTGCCGCTCGCGGCGAGCTTCTGCGCGGCCAGCGGAATCTCGAATGCGCCCGGCACCCGCACGATGATCGCCTTGTCGGGGTCGCCGCCGATGCGGGCCAGCGCGTCGAGCGCGCCCTCGAGCAGGCGTTCGCCGATCAGCTCGTTGAAGCGCGCGACGACGAATCCGAGCCGCAGGTCAGGCGAGGCAACGGTTCGACCGTTTATGCTGGTGGAGTGGCGCGCGTTCATGGTCTGGTCGTGGGTCGTGCGTGGCGGCGCAAGGCTACACCGCGCGCGAGGATGCAACAAGCGGCGGCAGCGTCGCCGGGCCGGAGAGGGATGGAGTTGCAGATGCGAAGTCGCGCGATCGTGGGGATGCTGCTGGTGGTCGTGGTGGTGGCGGCGTTGGCGGCGCCGTCGGGTTGCGCCAGCGGTGACGCGCCGAAGACGACCGCGGTGAATCCGCCGGACCACCCGCAGTTCGGCCATCAGTGGGTGCGCGAGCACTTCACGTGGGAGCCAGCGGACGACGTGCTGCAGGTGCGCGCCGAGGACCAGCGGTTGAAGCTGCTGAACCTCGGCACCGCGTGGTGCCACTGGTGCCATGTGATGGACGACACCACCTGGCGCGACCCGGCTGTACTCGACCTGCTCGCGGCCCACTTCCGTTGCGCACGCGCCGACGCCGATGCGCGACCCGACCTGGCGCAGCGCTACGAAGACTACGGCTGGCCCGCCACGATCATCTACGACGCGAACGGCACGGAACTCGTCCGCCGTCGCGGCTACATTCCGCCGGAGCAGATGGCCTCGCTGCTGCAGGCCGTGGTGGCCGATCCGACGCCGGGGCCGAGTGTGACCGGCGACGCTCCGACGTTCGCCTCCGGCACCGGCGTCACGCTGGACCCGGCAGTGCGCAAGGAACTGGAGACGCGGCTGCGGCTGACCTGGGATGAGTCGCAAGGCAGCTGGGGCACGGTGCACAAGTTCATGCCGTGGAGCACCGTCGAGTACATGCTCTGGCGCGCGCTGCGCAATGACGCCGACGCGCGGCACATGGCCGAGGTCACTCTGGCCGCGATACTACAGCTGATCGACCCGGTGGGGGGCGGCGTCTAC
>JBFWQT010000074.1:0-17967 GCA_050249295.1 Planctomycetota bacterium | reverse complement strand
GTCGCACTTGGCGAACACCAGGAAGACCGGGAAGACCACCTCGCGCTTGGCCGACAGCACGTCGATGCGGTCGCCGATCGTCTACGCGTAGGCGGCGATGTCGTCCTCGCCCATCACGATCAGGTCCTGCACCGAGACGACCACGATCGCGCCGTTCAGTGGCGTGTGCGTGCGCGTCTTCCGGACCAGATCGAGGAAGCTGGCCCACTCGTCGAGGTCATCGGTGTCGGTCGTGTAGCGGCCGGCGGTGTCGAGGAAGATCGCCTCGTCGGTGAACCACCAGTCGCAGTTGCGGGTGCCGCCCACGCCGCGCACCGACGACGGATTGCTGCCCATCGCCGGGAAGTTGAGGCCCGACTCCTGGATGCAGGTCGTTTTGCCCGAACCGGGTGCTCCGATGATCACGTACCACGGCAGGGTGTAGAGCGCGCTCTTGCCCATCCGGCTGGCCTTGAGCATCGCCAGCGCTTCGTTGAACTTCTGGTTGAGCGCCTCGATCTCGGACTTGCTCTCGCCGCCGGCCGCGCGCAACTGCGCCTCGGCCTGCTCGCGGAGCTGGCGTTCGATCTTCTTCGCGGCACGGATCGCCAGCAGCTTCTGGATGCCGAGGATCAGCAGCCAGAACACCACGCCGAGCATGATGTAGAGGACGGTCGTGCGCTGGTCGACCTTGAGGTACCAGCACACACCGTAGATCAGCCCGACGATGATCATCGGGATGATCACCTTGGCGCCGCCACTGGGCAGCTTCGGCATCTGCGGAACGGTGGGGACACGAGGCATCGCGGGCATGTCAGTTCCCTCCGTTGCTGCTGGACGAGTTGCGGGACGCGTTGTTGCTGGCCGGGAAGGCGGGGATCGCGCCCGGGCCGTTGCCGGCCGGCGCGTTCTTCAGCTGGCTCTGCATGTCGGCGACCATGCTGCCGAGCATCGAGCTGAACAGGAAGAAGAGCACGATGAACGCACCGGCGAACGACGCCGGGAGGATCCACGACGACAGCTTGCGCTCGGCCGGCGGCTTCTCGTCGACCGGGATGGCGTTGGGCGCGAGGCTCTGGATGTCGCGCGCACGTACCGCGGCGAGCTCGCGCGCGAGCTGCTCGATCAGGATCTTGCGCTTCTCCATGCCCTGGCGGCCGTTGAACTTCCCGCGGAAGCCGAGCGCGAGGCACGCGTAGTAGACCTCGAGCACCTGCTGCGCGCCGGCATCGTCCAGGTTGCGACGCAGCTCGTCGATCTTGTCGTAGAACGCCTCGCCCGCGTTGAAGTCGTCGAAGTGTTCGAGCTGCAGCGGCTTGCTGGCCCACGCCTCGCGAATCGGCAACGTGCTCATCAGGACCAGCTCGTCGATGAACGCGGCGAGCGCATACTTGGCGAGCTGCACGTGCGCGTGCGACAGGCCGGTGCCCTTGCCGCGACCGCTGGTCGGCGCGTCCTTGCGCAGCATCAACGTGACTTCGCTGGCCTGCTGCGCGAACGAGTCGAGCTCGCGGAAGTAGCCGTCGACGCGCAACTGCATCGCCTCGGCCTCGGCCCACGCGTCTTCCGACACGCCCGAGCCGCCTTCGCCCTCGGCCTCGAACTTGCCGCTCGCCGCGGCCGCCTGGATCGCCTCGGAGACGAACGGCTGGATGGCCACGGTGGTGAACGCGTCGGCGAGGTTCTCGAAGTCGATGTCGGCCGCGCCGCGGATGTCGGGCAGCCCGCTCATCGATGCCGGGTCCGGCGCCTTCTTGATCGGCGTCATCTCGCCATCGCCCGTGCCGCCACGCGCCTTGTCCTTGGCGCGCAGCTGGAACGCGAAGGTGAACACCCGCGCACAGAGATCGGGCAGCCGGCTGCGGATGGTCTCGGCAGTCTTGCTCATGCGGGTTCCCTCACTCCTTCACGGCGAGCAGTTCGAGCTTGAGGTCGGTGAATTCCGGCGGGACGTAGAACGAGATCGTGCCGGACTTGACCGACGCGTCCCAGTGCTCGCCCACCTTCTCGATCTGGAAGTAACTGCGGCCCGGCTGGATCGGGATTTCCTGCGGCGGGGCCGGCAGGAACAACAGACCCACGCCCTTCATGGCCTGCGCGATCAGCTTCTGCAGGCGGTCCAGCGAGCTGATCTTGGTCTTGATCGGGAACTCGCGCACGAGCCGCTGCTTGTCCACGCTGCTCTGCACGGCGAGGAAGAACTGCGTGCTCGCTTCCGCCAGGTCGTCGGTGATGCGCGCAATGTAGATGCTCTCGCGCGCCTTCTTCAGCGGCACCGGCACGCAGCGCGTCGGGATGATCGTCTCGAGCAGCTTGCGGATCCGGTCGTCGAGCCGCGAGAACGTGTCGAACAGGTTGTCGTGCTGGTACGGCGGGATGTCCTTCGGGTGGCCCTCCGACGAGAACGTGAAGAGTTTGCCGGCAAGGTGCGCCAGGTCGAGGTACACGCGCTCGGGATGCACGCGGCCACCCGCATGGAAGTGCAGCAGGCCGGGCAGCGCGGCATTCACGGTGTGCAGGTACCAGAAGTTGGCGGCCTCACTCATCGTGAACTCCACCAGACCGCCGGAGCGCTGGCGGCGTGTGCTCGCCAGCTCGGTGCTGCGCGTGCTGAGAATCTCGATCAGCTTGCGCAGCTTGCCCATCAGCCACGGCGACGACGCCACCTGCAGGGCCGGGGCGACGTAGCTCTCGGCCAGCTGGAAGGCGCCGGTCGCGGTGCGCGTCAGCTCGGCAATGCGGATGTGGGCCGTGTCGTCGAGGCTTTCGTTCTCGAAGACGATGCGCAGGTTGTGCGTGGCGGTCGGCACGTCGCGCTCGAGGCCGCCCGGGTTGTCGTCGCGGACGGTGACGGTGCGGGTGCGGAAGCGCGTCGGCCGGCCTTCGATCACGCCCTCGGTGGAGATCGTCTCGACGCCGGGCCGGCGCAGGCGCAGCGCGAGATACACGCCGAGTCGCTCGGCGCGCGCGTCAAAATTGTCTCCGATCTGGCGCACTGCCGGCGACTCGTCGTCGTCGGGAATGCTGATCGGAGTGCCATCGGGCATCACGCAGCGGCAGCGCCGCAGCACGAGTTCGCCGCCTTCCAGCGCATTGGTGTCGATGTCCACTTCGGACACGCCCCAGCCGGTTGGATTGACCAGCGAGCTCTTGAGTCCGATGACGTGCTCGAAGTGGCGGTCCCACTGTTGCAAGTGGTGCGGAGTGAGGAACATGCCCTCGCTCCACTGGACCTTCTGGACGTAATCCACTGGGTCGCTCCTGTGCGTCGGCGCGGTGGGGTGTGGCGCGCCGGCGGGACGGTCCTGGAAGCCTCGACCCAACCGCGTGGGGCGCGGGTGGCATCGGGGCGGGTTTGCAACCGCAGCCGGCAGCCGTCAGGTTGCGGCAGCTGTTGCCGGAGGAGGCGCGGACAGCCTGATTCGGTGGGCACCCTTGTGCCACCCCGCTCCCGGCCTTGCAACCACCTCGTTGCCCTCACCGGGCGCTGGTCTGTGCGGTTGTGTGTGCGGTTGTCTGGCGATTGCTGTCGGCCCGATTGTGTCCCCCATGGAGCGGTGCGGCGCCGCTGATTGTTCAGTCATTCAGACGAGTTGGTCAGCGTTCGCGGTAACGACCCGGAGGTGGGCGGGAACAACGCACCCACGCTCCTTTAGTATCCTCGGGCCACCCGCCGACTCACTCGCTCCCAGTTCGCCACACCGCACCATGCCCCAACCGCCACTCTGCGTCATCGTCGCGGTCGGACTGTCGCCGCGTCACCTGCACGATCCGTCGATGGCCAGCGTGACGCCGACCCTGCGCGACATGGCGCGCACCGGCGGAGTCGCACCCCTGGCCACCGTCGGCCCGGCCGTCACGCTCGCCTCGCAGGCCACCATGCTGACCGGCGAGCCACCATCCATCCACGGTGTGGTCGGCAACGGCTGGCACTTCCGCGAGACCGACGAAATCCGCTTCTGGCAACAGTCACGACGACTGATCAGCGGACCCCTGCTCTACGAAACCGCACGCGCACGCTGCCGCGAGGCCAACACCAGCTTCAACGCGGCCAAGCTGTTCGGATGGTTCAACCAGGGCGCCGACGTCGAGTGGTCGATCACGCCAAAGCCGTGGTACGGCGCCGACGGGAGCAAGGAGTTCGACATCCACGGCAAGCCGGAAGACTACGTGAACCACTGCCGGCGCCTGGCGGGGAGATTCCCGTTCCACGCCTTCTGGGGGCCGATGGCCGGGGCGGCGTCCACGCAGTGGATTGCACGCGTCGCGGCCGAGACACTGATCCGCCAGCGCCCGGCGTTCACGCTGGTGTACCTGCCGCACCTCGACTACGACCTGCAGCGCTTCGGCCCGCACGGCCCGCACACGCTCGACGCGCTCGAGGTGCTCGACAACGCCGTCGCGCAGGTCGCCCACGCCGCCGGCCTGCGCGGCAGTCGCGTGGTGGTGCTCAGCGAGTACGGCATCGTCGAGGTGCGCCGGTCAGTCGCGCTCAACCGCGAGCTGCGCAAGGCGGGGCTGCTCGCGGTGCGCAACGGGCCGTTCGGCGAACTGATCGACGTGCCGGAGTGCCAGGCCGTGGCGGTTGCCGATCATCAGGTGGCACACGTCAGTGTGCGCGACCCGGCGCGCACCGATGACGTGGCCGCCATGCTGCGCGACCTGGATGGCGTGGGGTCGGTGCTGGTCGGCGACGAGCGCGCGTCATTCGGCGTCGATCATCCGCGCGCCGGCGAGGTGGTGGTGCTGGCCGAGCCGGACGCGTGGTTCAGCTACGAATACTGGCTACAGCGGCGGTACGCGCCGGACTTCGCTCCGACGGTGGACATCCATCGCAAGCCCGGGTTCGACCCGCAGGAGATGTTCTTCAATCCGCGTCTGCGCTGGCCGAAGTTGCGGGCCGCGTTGCGCGTGCTGCGCAAGAAGTGCGGCATGCGCTACCTGATGGATGTGATTCCGGTCGATCAACCCGGGCTCGTGCATGGCAGCCACGGCCTGCCGGCGAGCAATCCGGACGACGGCGCCGTGGTGCTGACCAACTCGCCTGACCTGGCGGGCAACCTGCCGAAGGCGATGACCGACGTGCACGACTGGTTGTTGCGCGCAATGGTCGATTGACGAAATGACATCGACAACTGCGGTGCGGGCGTGCGATGGGTGTTCCAACGATGTAGCCTGTAGCACCCCTTGGCGAGCCGTCTGGTGCACATTCTGTGCAATCCGGTTCGCTGTCTGCCTCTCTGTCCCCGCCCGTCGCGTCCAATGGCTGAACTCACGTTCGACATCCAGGAACTCGAGAGCCTTCCGAGCACCGCACTGGTCACCCTCGCCGGCGCGATCGACGTCAGCACCGTCGTCAACTTCCAGACCACGCTCGACAGCCTGCAACTCAAGGGCATCAAGCGCTTCATCCTCGACGTGCACGGCGTCCAGTACGTGAACTCCACCGGCCTCGGGTCGCTGGTGCGCATGGCCGACAAGATGAACGGCGACGGCGGGTCGTTCGTGATGATCCGCATCCTGCCGAAGGTGCGGATGGTGTTCGACATGCTCGGCCTGGCGTCGTTCTTCAAGATCCTGCCGGATCAGCGCGCGGCCGAGGAGCACCTGCGATCGATCCTCGGCAGCGAGGCCGGCGCGGCACCCGCGGCGGCCCCGGCGGCCCCGGCGGCGGCGCAGGCCGGCGGTGCGCCTTCGGGTGGTGGCGACCAGGCGTACACCGATCCGCTGGTGGTCGACGCCAACTGCTCGGCACTCGACCGCCGCGCCATCATCTCGCTGGTGCAGGCGATCGCCGCGGCGGTGCAGATCCCGGCTGATCGCTTCTCGCGCCTCGGCGAAGTGGTCGATCAACTCGTCGAGGCCATGAAGGCCGTCGGCGGCAACGGCAACGAGCGCTTCCGCTATCGTCTGGCTGTGGCGACCCGTCGCGCCGAGCTTGCCGTGCGCATCAGCTACAACGGCCCTGCGATGCCCGACGAGATGCTCGCCGGTCCGCGCAGCCTGGTCGGCGCCGGCGGCGTGCAGTCGGCCGGTCGCCCGGACGGGCGGATGCTGCTGTTCGTGTATCGATAGCCGGGCAGTGCGTCGACGACTTGCCCGACTTCGTTGCGCCCGTGGCTCTGAGGATGCTCTGGACGCTCTGGACGCCCGGCCGACAGCCCGCCTGCTGCGGTAGCCGTGTTGTGCGGCCGGGGGGTTACTGGTAACGTCTCCCCGGGTTCAGCCCGCCATGATCCTGTCCGTGTGGTGCGTCTCCCGCACGATCGTCGCGCTACGGTCGAACCAGCCCCGCACACTCCTCTCGAGCCCCGCAACTGCCAGTGGCGTCGAAACAGGAAATGCTGTTCGCGGTGAACGCAGTCAAACAAGGGCTGCTCTCCCCGCAACAGGTCCAGGAATGCATGGACATCCAGCGGGGCTGGCAGGACAAGGGCAAGAACGTCCAGCTGCTCGCGATCTTCCTCAAGAAGGGCTACCTCTCGAAGGAACAGATCCTCGAGCTGCAGCGCGGCCCGGCACCGTTGCCGCGCACCATCCCGATCGAAGTCGCCGACAAGATCACGCACTACGAGTTCGAGGAGAAGATCGGCGAGGGCGGCGTGGCCAGCGTGTTCTCGGCGATCAACCCCGACGGCGATCGCGTCGCGGTGAAGATCCTGTTCCCGTGCCACGCCGTGAATCCGGTCTTCGTGCAGCGCTTCTTCGATGAGGGCAAGTTCCTCGAAGAGCTCGAGCACCCGAACATCGTCAAGGGCTACGGCATCGGCATCTGGCCCGACAACTACGAAGAGCTGCCGCCCGAAGAGCGCCTCCACTACATGGAGATGGAACTCGTCGACGGCCAGTCGGTGCAGGACGACCTCAACGAGAACGGCCCGATGGCCGAGGCCAAGGCGCTGCGCACGATCACCCAGATCGCCGAGGCGCTGGCCTACCTCAACTCGCGCAACTGCGTCCACCGCGACATCAAGCCGGACAACATCCTCTACGCCTTCGACGGCACGATCAAACTCTGCGACCTCGGCTTCGCGAAGGAAATCGAGGATGCCGAGGCCGAGGGCGAGACCGAGGACACGACCTGCGGCACGGTGCAGTACATCTCGCCGGAGCAGGCGCGCGGCTTCCGCGACGTGGACATCCGCGCCGACATCTACTCGCTGGGCGCGACGCTGTACCACCTGGTGATCGGCGAGGTGCCGTTCTCGGGCAAGGACAGCATGGAGATCATGGCGGCGCAGGTGCTGAACTCGCTGGAGAGCGACAAGTACCGCAAACGCGGGCTGTCGCCGTTCATCGGCTACTTCATCGAGAAGATGATGGCCAAGGAACGCGAGATCCGCTACCAGACGCCGCAAGAGGTCGTCGACGACATCAACCAGATCATCAAGGGCGCGGCCGACCTGATCTACAACCCGGACGCCGACCCGATGGTGCAGAAGTTCGGCGGCAAGAGCGGGTCGGGCGGTGGCAGCAAGGGCAAGGGCCGCACGGGTGGTCCGCCGCGCAAGCCCCGTCGGCCGGGCGCCACCGGCGGCAACTCGTCGGCGCAGTCGCCGCCCGGTCGTCCCCGCGTGACGCCGCCGCCACCGCGCAGGCCGGGTGCTCCCGGTCCGGGCAACAGTGGCAGTGGCAACAACGCAGGCGGCGGTGCTGGCGGTGGCAGTGGCCGTCCGCTGCCCAATCTCAAGCGTCCCCTCGGGCGCCGTCGCGGCAACCGCTGAGCTGAACCCGCCGTCCGATGCAATTCAACGCCAGCGTCGAGCCGATCAACCACTATCTGGAAGAGACGGTCCGCAAGGCGTGCGGCAAGAAGGAGTATCGCCAGATCAAGGCGACCTTCGACGCGCTGACACTGCACCTCAAGAAGGTCTTCGCCGGCAAGGCCGACGCGGTGCAGAAGATCCTGTTCGAGACCGCCGGCGGCCTGCAGGCCAACCACCTGATCGACAAGTTCGGCGTGATGCGCGACCTGCGTGACTACGCCGAGGAGCTGACCGAGGCGCTGGTCAAGCGGGGTGGCGCCGACCCGGCCAATCCGCCGTTCGCGCACCTGATGAACCTGGGCGACGGTGACGGCGTGCTGCTGCCGTTCCGCTTCGCCACGCCGTTCCAGCTGCAGGTGAAGGGGCGCGTGCCGTTCCCGGTGAGCAGTTGCGTCAACCTGCGCGACGAGCTGAACATCATCAACAAACACCTCAAGGTGGAGCACACGTTCAAGCTGTCGCAGTTGCCGCCGCTGCTCGAGGCGACGTCGGCGCAGATCGAACAATTCGAGAAGATGTACGACGTCGATCCGTCGTTCTGGATCAAGTTCGGGTTCACGGTCCTGCGCACACTCAACACCGTCGCGCTCGAGTACCGCCTGCCGGTGATCTTCCACTACATCTGAGCGGCGTTTCGCCCGTCGACTTGCGCGACCGCGACCGGACGCGGAGTCCCCGCACGATGACGAGTTGGTTGCAAGCCCGACGCGAAGCTCAGCGGTCCCCGAGCGTCTCGATCGGCGGAATGCGCAGCACCTGGTTGAGTCGCAGCGACTTCGGATCCTTGATGTTGTTGTACGTCATGATCTCGTGCCAGTAGCGCTGCGTGCCGTACATCTTCTTCGAGATGCTCACGAGCTGATCGCCGGACCGCACCGTATACACGCGGTCGCGCGACGACGGTGACGACGACGACGCGCCATTGCCCGCAGCAGCCGACGACGAGGGCGAGGCAGAGACCGCTTCGCTCACCGGCGCGGCCGTTCCGTTGCTTCCGCCGGCATTCGCGCTGGCCGGCGCCTCGGCCACGATCGCCGGTGCGCCCACAAAGTGGAACTCCATCCGGCTCGTCGGATCGGGAGCCGGCGAGTCGCTGTCGGCCGCGTCGCTGGTGATCGCGTTGGTTGGCAGCTCCACCACCGTCCGGATCACGCGGTCCCACGTCAGTGCAGCCGCGATGCACGCCACCGCTGCCACGACCATCGCCAGCTTCACACCCCGTTCCATGCGCAGCACTCCCGCGGCCCGACGCCCGGTCTGATCGAACACTGATCGGTTATCGGCGTGACGCGCCGAATACCTGGGCAGAAGATGCAAACCGCCGCCGGCCCGGCCCGCGACGTATGATGACGCGCGATTCGCATCATGCCCGCCGTCGCGCGCGTCATGGAACACACGACCGTCGCCGTCATCCCCGCGCGATTCGCCTCCACCCGGCTGCCCGGCAAGCCGCTGCTGCGCGACACCGGCAAGTTCCTGATCCAGCACGTCGTCGAGCAGGTGCAGCGCGCCTCGCGCATCGACGCCATCGTTGTGGCCACCGACGACACGCGCATCGCCGACGCCGTCGCCTCGTTCGGCGGCACCGCGATGATGACCGCCACCACGCACGCCTCCGGCACCGACCGCGTCGCCGAGGTGATCCGCGCGCGCACCGACGCCACGCTCGTGGTCAATGTGCAGGGCGACGAGCCCGACATCTCGCCGGCCGCGCTCGACGCCCTGGTGGAGCGCATGGAGCGCGACCACACGGTCGAGATGGGTACGCTGGCCACGCTGCTCCCGGCCTCGCGCCGGTTCGACGATCCGAACGCAGTGAAGGTCGTCTGCGACCTGGCCGGCCGTGCGCTGTACTTCTCTCGCGCGCCGATCCCGCACCCGCGCGCCGACGGGACCGCCGTCGGTCCGCTGCTGCACCTCGGCGTGTACGCCTGGCGCCGCGACGCGCTGCTGCGTCTGGCCAGCCTGCCGCGCACGCCGCTCGAACAGTGCGAGTCGCTCGAACAGTTGCGCGCGCTCGAGCACGGCATGCGCATCGCGGTGGTGCAGGTCGCCGAGAGCGGTTCGGGCATCGACACGCCGGAGGACTACGCGCGGTTTGTGGCCCAGCATGGGAATCCGCTCTGACGGGGAACTGTTGGTAACCTCATTGGCGTATTACACGGCTGCCGCTATAATTCGCCGCGGCTCACGGCCCGCCAGGAGGGGGTGCAGCCCATGACCGTGCTAGGACAACCGACGCTGGTGCTCAACAAGAGCTGGGTCGCGATCACGACGACCACGGTTCGCCGCGCGATGTCGCTGCTGTTCATCGGCGCGGCTCGCGTGGTGTCGCCGGGCAGCTACGAGACGCACGACTTCGAGTCGTGGCTGGCACTTGACGTCGACGACAACCCGGACGAGGTTCCGCAACGTTACATCCAGGCGGTGTCGCGTCGGGTTCGCGTGCCCGATGTGATCCAGCTGGTGATGTTCAACGGCATGCCGCGCACGCAAGTGGCGTTCAGCCGGCGCAACCTGTTCCGTCGCGACAACAACCAGTGCCAGTACTGCGGTTCGCGTCCCGGCACGGCCGATCTGACGATCGACCACGTGGTGCCGCGTTCGGCCGGTGGACCCAGCTCGTGGGACAACTGCGTGCTGGCCTGCACCCGCTGCAACCGCAAGAAGGGCAACCGCACGCCCGTTCGCGCCGGCATGGCGCTGCGCCGTCCGCCGCGGATGCCCGCCTGGGCGCCGCACCTGGACGTGGCCAGCACCAACCGTCGCGAGACGTGGGACGCGTTCCTGAGTGAGGGCCATCGCTCCATCGAGATGGAGATGGAACTGCTCGACGCGTGACGCTCGAGCGCGGGGCAGGGCAGCAAGCCCGATGCGCAGTGCCGCGGAGCGAGGGTTCTTCCCGCCGTTCATCTCCAACCAACACCACCGGGGCCGGGCGGTCTGCATCGACTGCCCGGCCTCGCCCTGTCCCCTGCCAGCCCCTTGCGGGTATTCCCGGAGGCAGGCTGGAAGCCTGCACCACAGCCGGCCGCCAGTCCCTGGCGGGTATTCCCGGAGGCAGGCTTGAAGCCTGCACCACAGCCGGCCGCCAGCCCCTGGCAGGTATTCCCGGAGGCAGGCTGGAAGCCTGCACCACACACCGGCCGCCAGCCCCTGGCATGCATTCCCGGAGGCAGGCTGGAAGCCTGCACCACAGCCAGCCGCCAGGCCCTGGCAGGTATCCCCGGAGGCAGGCTGGAAGCCTGCACCACACCAGCCGACACCAGCCCCTGTGGTGCGGGCTTCCAGGCCCCCCGCCACCCCGCCCCGCTTGGACTTTTGGGCATCGGGACGATTTCGACGAATTCGCGCTTATCCAATGGCCGACCCCCCGGCAGATGGTGTATTAGTTTGCGTATCGATCCCCCGGATTGGCGGGGGTGGAGGGGACCAGTGGCGGCCGGGCTGACCAGCGGTATTCCTTTGATCATGAAAGCAGCCCGGTGAGGACACGCAGTTGAAGCTCTACGTTGGCAACCTTCCATTCAGCACTACCGAGGACGAACTCCGTGATCTGTTCTCAGCTCACGGCAACGTCACCAGTGCACTGATCATCTCGGACCGCGAGACCGGCCGTTCGCGCGGCTTCGGTTTCATCGAATTCGCCAATGCCGCTGAAGGCTCGGCGGCTATCGAGGCCCTGCACGAATCCGACTTCGGTGGTCGCCCCCTCGTCGTGAACGAGGCGCGCCCGCGCGAGGATCGTCGTGGTGGTGGTGGCGGCGGTGGCGGCGGCTACCGTGGCGGTGGCGGTGGCGGCAACCGTGGTGGTGGTGGTCGCGACCGCGACCGCGACCGCTGGTAAGCAGCCCGCGCTGGTCATCACCTGATTGACCTTCCGCATTCCGGCCCGGAGGCACCCGCCTCCGGGCCGCTTGCATGGATCAGCCGGTACGCCTGCGCACACCGCGTGAATGCGCAGCGCCGACGGCGCGCAGTTTGACTCGCCCCCGCACCCACCCTATACTCGGCGCTCGCTCCCCGCCCGACATACGCGCAATAGATTGTCGGAAAGGCTGGCCAGCCCGAGGGTACCGCAAAACGGTGGCCGGGGGTTGTCCACCATTGGCCTCGCTTGCCGACCATGCAGATCGACCTGACACTGGCACTGCTGATCGGCGCGGGCGCACTCACCGCTGGCGCTCTGGCCGGGCGACGCCTCGGCTTCCGCAAGGGTTACGCAAAGGGCGCGGCCGAGACCCGCCAGGCGCAGCCCGCCAGCGCCAGCGGCACCACCACACGCGAGCGCGACCAGTACGACGACGGCCCGCAGAACGAGCTCTGGGAGCAGTTGCTCGACACCTGCTATCACGACTTCCGCGTGCAGGCGATTGCCGGCCGCGACCGCGATTTCTTCTCCACGCTGCACGAGCCGCTGTTCGTCGATCCGCAGGTCAGCATGGATTCGCCGCTGCTGCCGGGCGAGATCACGGTCACCGATGTGCACGACGTGAAGGCCTTCCGCGAGGTGTGGGCCGGGCGCAAGCTCGACATCTACGAGAAGTCGAGCGAGCTCGATCTCGAGGAGCGGCAGTTCATCCGCCGGCTGCTCGACGACCTGCTGGAAAACCTGGAGAAGACCGAAGCCGGGCAGCAGGCCTTCCGTCTGGCCGTGCGCACGCCGGGGCATCAGCACGAGGTGCTGCTCTCACACGACCTGCGCCGCGTGCTCGGCGTGATCCCCGGCGACGTCTCGCTGCGCGGCGGAGTGGTCTGACCGGGCCGTTCCGGTTCGGGGCGCGCCGCGTGCTCTGTTTCGCCAGCGCGCTTCCGGTCAGAGCCGCGCACGAAGTAAGCGGTGTTTCGGCGCAGCATGAGCGCTCAGCTCACCGGGGGCCGCTTGCTGCGCGCGGCTCTGATTCGGGTGCGACCCCGATTCGCGCGCGACTACAGTTTCCCCGCCCCCTGTCGGTCGCGGCTCTTACTCGAATCACTGTCGACTCCTGCTCGACGTTCGCCCAACCTCTTGCCGTGTGGTGACCCACACGCCACGATTGGGCGACTACCCTGCACCGCCATGCACGCCACGCAGCACGCCATGACCACTCAACCGCCACCGCCGAACATGCCGCCGCCCGGCATTCCGCTCGACACCACCTTCCTGCGCGGCATGGGCGAAGGCGGCACCGGTTACGCCGACCGCATGTCGGCCGATCGCGAAATGATGGGGCAGATCCTCACTTTCTGCGCATTCATCGGCGGCATCGCGCTCGCCGCGGTGATCGAACTGAAGTTCAACTCCAGCGTCAGCAACTCGCTCGATCGCGCAATGATGCCGGTGCTGCAGATGATGCTCGCCACCTGCAGCGCCGTCGCACTGCTCGGCGCGTTCTTCGCCATGCTCGGCATCGTCAACCATCACCGCATGCTCGACCGCCAGGCCCGGCTGGAACGCATTCCGAAGGACGCGCCCGAGCGTCAGTGGTGGCAGCGCGACCTCTTCGGCAAGTACGCGAACATCGCCGTGTTCCGCCAGATGGCCCGCCTGTTCGCGTCGGTCGCGATGGCCGTCGCGCTCGTCGTGGTGATCATGATCGGCTACCAGGTGGATTCGAAGGTCGGCATGGTGCTCACCTTCGGCTCGCTGATCATGCTGATCGTGCCGGCGATCCTCGCGATGGCGGCGCGCAACAACCTGATCCGCGCGTTCGAGAGCACGCTCGCAAAGCCGGCCGCACCGGCGACGCCCGCGACGCCGGATGCGCCGAAGAGCAAGGACGCCACCTGAGGTCAGATCCCGGGACCAGCCTGCAAGGCGGTTGCGCGCGTTGGTTCCAGGACCAGACTCCGGGGGCTGACACCCCCGGCTCGCCCGGAACAGGCATTTCTGGATCCTTGCTCTGGTCCGAGCCGCGACCGTCAAACAAACACCGCGAGATAGCACCCGAGCGGAAAGGACCCATGATCAACGACCGCTCGCCACTGCTGCATGACATCGCCGTCTTCGTCCTCGCGGCGCTGCTGTTCGCTGCCGGGACGACGTCGCAACTCTGGGATCGCGACGAGCCTCGCTACGCCGAGGCCTCGCGGCAGATGCTGCAGACCGGCGACGCAATCGTGCCGACCTTCAACTGGCAGCCGCGCTACAAGAAGCCGCCGGCCACGTACTGGCTGCAAGCGGCCGCGTACGCCGCGTTCGGCGTGCACGAGTTCGCGGCGCGACTGCCCGCGGTGCTGTTCAGCGCGCTGACCTGCCTGCTGATCTTCCGCTTCGTGCGCCGCCGCACCGGCCGACTGCGCGCCGCCTGGCTCGCGGTCGCGGCGTTCGCGCTCTGCCCGATGACGATGATCCAGTCCGGCGCCGCCACCACCGATGCCGTGCTGCTCGCGCTGCTCACCGCGCTGCTGCTCGGCTGGCTCGCGCTCACCGAAGCACCGCCTGTACCGGCCACCGTCGCGGCCAGCCGGCTCGACTACCGCCAACAGGCCCGGCACAGCGGCCGCTGGCTCGCCTGGTACGCGCTGCTCGCGGCCGCGCTGCTGGTGAAGTTCCCGGTGCCGCTCGGAGTGCTCGGCATCACCGGCATCCTCTACTACGGCACCGACTGGCATGCGCTGCGCCGGCTCTATCGGCAGGTCCGCAGCGAGATCCTCTCGCACCTCTCGGGCATCGGCGTCGTGATCCTGCTGGTCGGCCTGTGGGTCATCGCCGCGCAGGAGCGCACGCACGGCGACTTCCTGCGCGAGCTGATCTTCAACGAAGTGATCAATCGCGCGGCCGTCGAGCAGGAGGGCCACAAGGGTCCGCTGGTCTACTACCTGATCGTGCTGCCGCTGCTCTGGCTGCCGTGGCCGCTGCTGCTCTGGCTCTCGTGGCGGCGTGTGCCCGAACTGCTCGACCGCACCGCAACGCGCTGGCTGGTGTGCATCGCGGCCGGCACCATGCTCATCTTCTCGGTCGTCAGCACCAAGCTGCCGCACTACGTCTACCCGGCGTATCCGCCGCTCGCGATGCTCGTCGGGTGCGCGCTCGATCGCGCGCTCGGCCGGCACGCCGGCTCCGGCCCGGCGATCGTGCGCATGCGCGACGGCTGGGGCTGGTGGCGCCAGTTCGCGCGCGTCAGCGTCTCGGTGATCTGCTGGATCACAGTCGTCGCCGGGTTGCTGCTGCCGGCCGCGGTGCTGGTGATGGCGCTCGACAGCCTGTTGCTGCCGGCCGTCGCGTGCAGCCTGGCGCTGATTGTCGCGGCCGATCGCGTGGCGTGCGGCATGTGGGGCCGGCACTGGCCGCGCATCATCGGCGGCGCGACGATCGGCACGCTGCTGTTCTGCGGCCTGGCGCGCACATTCGCGGTGACGGCATTCGACGACTACAAGCCGGGCCGCGCGATCGGCGCCGCGCTGCAGGCGGCCGCGCCCGGGGCCGAGGGCGAGGACCTGCACTGCTTCGGCTACCGCGAAGACTCGCTGGTGTTCTACACGCACTGCCGCAAGGTCGATCACAACGCGGCGGCCTGGCGCGAGCTGCCGTTCTGGGAGTGGTTCAGCGAGACGGCCGCGGCGAGCGAGACGCACCGCGCGTTCGCGCTGATCGAGCTGCTGCCCGACGAGCACGGCGCGTGGCCGTCGGTGCTGGACAGCGCGACGCCGGTGGTGCATGAGTCGCACCTGCGCGGCCGATTCACGCGGCTCTGCCGGGTCGGCCCGTTCCTGCACTACAATCGCGGACACAACAACCGGTTCATGCTCGAGCTGTGGATCTGCACCCGATGATGCGAACGTGGTTGCCGCGTGTTGCGGCCGGGCTTTGCGTGCTGCCGCTGATCGCGCCGGTCGGGTGCGGCAGCAGCACACCGTCAAACCGGCCCACCGAAGTGATCCGCGCGGCACCGGCCGCCGATGCTTCGCCGGTTGCCCCCGCGCCTGCCTCGCCGGCGCCGTCGCCGGACCCGATGCCCGACACGGTGCGCATCGTGCCCGATGATCTGCCGCCGCTCGTCGCGTTCGAGTTGCCCGACCAGTTCGACGCAACGCATCGCGTGATCTTCCCGACCGACCGCGTGACGATCCTCGCCGCCGGCGACCGTGACGGCTCGCCACAACTCGACGGCTGGACGGTGCCGCTGGTCGAAGAGTTCGGCGACCGCATCGACATCATCGGCATCGCGATCGTCACCGGCATCGACCCGCTGTTCCGTCCGTTCGTACGCGGCGTGATCTGCCAGCAGCGGCCGGTGCAGCCGGTGTTGCTCGACTGGGATGGCCGGGTCAGTCAGCCGCTGGATTGCGAGCCGGCCTGCGCGAACCTGTTTGTGGTGCGTCGCGACGGCCGCGTGCGCATGCGGGCGCTCGGCGCGGCCACGCCCACGGCGCTGCGTGCGGTGTCGCGCGAGGTCCGCTTGTTGCTCGGCCTGCGCGAAGACGGCCACGGCCCGGAATAGCGATCACGCCGCCCTTGCTGCCGCTGGTGGACCGTACTACTGTTGTGCCTCGCGGCCGCCTCGGCGGTCGGCGTGCATCTGCGCCCGTAGCTCAGCTGGATAGAGCGCCTGCCTCCGGAGCAGGAGGTCAGAGGTTCGAATCCTCTCGGGCGTATCGACGACAACGACGACGACAACAACGACAACGCCGCCCGGCTGCGTACAGCCGGGCGGCGCGTTTGTGTCAGCCGGTCATGCAACGCGGGTGGCGGGCAACCCGCGTTCGCTCACTCCACCCACCACTCGCCGAGGAACTCGTTCGCCGGCATCGGCGGCATCGGCTTCGTCGTGTCCAGGCCATGGCAGGGCAGCACGTTCTCCTTGAACCACACGTCGAACTTGTTCGTCGACGCCCACATCGCCGGCATCATCTTCGACAGGTCGCGCGCGCGGTGCAGCACGATTGCGAAGTCGCCGTTCGGTGTGTGCTGCAGGAAGCAACCCTCGGCCACCACGCCGAACGCCTTGCGTGATTCCATCCACTCGGCCTTCTTCTCGTCGCTCCACAGCACGGCGCACGCCGCCAGCCACTTCTCGGTCATGCCCGGCAGAACGGGGAAGCACAGCACAGCCGTCTGCGCGCCGTCCATGCTCTCGCCGGTCTCGCGGTAGCCCACGAACTGGTTCGGCTTCATCTCCGGATCGGCCATCATGGCCTTGAGGTCCATGCCCGACAGGTCCTTGACGCTGTCGATCACCCACTTCGACGTCTCGCTTTCCGACTCCATCCAAAGCTTCATGTGGTCGGCGCCGACGCGCTGCCACAGGCAGATCATCGCGGGCACCTCGCCCGGCTTCGGCGACGCCTGGAAGCACATGTACTCACCCATCATGTGTGTGGACTTGCCGTAGTCCTTCACTGCTTCGAGGCGGGTCGTACAAGCTTGCTTGCAGAAGGCCTTCGCAGCTTCTTCCTTGCCGGGCAGGATCGGCATCGCCAGGGCGTACCAGTGGTACTCGACCGTGGCCGGGGCCGGGTCGTGGCTCGCGTTGGAGTTGGTCGTCGTGTCGCTGTCGCCGTTGCTGGTCGCGCTGTCCTTGGCGCAACCGGCCGCGCAGAGCAGCGCGAGCAGAGCCAGCAACGTCATTCCGGGGAGCAGTTTGCGTGACATAGGTTGGGTGGGTTGGTGGTCGGTCGATCATTGAAGGGGAAGCACGAGTCTAGTGTGGCGGATTTGCGGTGTTGAGCGATTTGTGCGGATGGTGGTGATCCGGGCCGCGTGGGTTGGTCATCTGTCGGCTGGTCGCGTCCGCCCGGCAGTGGTACGGTGCCACGTCCACCGCCACCTGCCAGGCGTCCGACCGGCCACCGACCGGCCACCGACCGGACGAGGAGCACCTCACCATGGCCAACGTGCTTGACCCCTCCGCGATCGAGTCGTTCCTCTCCGAGCATGCGGACTGGACCCACACCAATGGCGCGCTCGAACGCAAGTTCACGTTTGACGATCACTTCGCGGCCCACAGCCTGGCCAACCGCTTCGCCTTCCACGCCGAGGACGAGGATCATCACCCCGACCTGCACATCGGCTATCGCTCGCTGACCGTGCGCCTCAGCACGCACAGCGCCAACGGCGTGACCGGCAAGGACACAGAATTCGTCGAGTGGATCGACTCCTTCTTCCGCATCCAGGAAGCGGCCAGCCTGTTCAAGAATCCGCGCTCGGCCCGCCAGCTGCAGCGCGTGATGCTCGAGGCGCTCGACCGCTTCGTCGCAACGTTCAACTCGCTGACGCCGGACCAGCTGAAGTCGATGGTCG
>JBFWQT010000073.1:0-18018 GCA_050249295.1 Planctomycetota bacterium | reverse complement strand
CGCCGGACCGGCCCCGGAATGGGGGTCTGCCGCTGACGGTCCATGCGCAACCAGAGCCGCGACCGCAAGGGAGCGGGCCCCAGGGGCCTCGCGGCTTCGATCAACCGGTCAATCAAGCGATCCGCCCGTCGATCCGTGCGATCAGCGAGCAGCAGATCGTCATCGTGCGGCCCCTCGGGCCCGCTCGCTTGCGCTCGCGGCTCTTGTCTGCCAGTCGGCAGGGCCCCCGAACCGGGCGGACAAATGCAAACGGGACCGGGGCACGCTGCAACATGGCGGCGTGCCCCGGAACGTTCGTGATGGTGCCTGGTGCCTGCCTCGGACCGGCGGATCAGATCAGTTGCCGCCACCGGTCAGGTCGATACCCGGATCGGTCGGCTGATCCACGCCTTCGCCCGTGGTGCCGGCCTTGTCCAGCCAGTCCGGCTTGCCCACGCCCTTGGTCGGCGTGTACGTCGGATCCTGGAACTTGGCCTCCATCATGTTCTCCGACACCGGCTCGGCAATCATCTTGCTCACGCCAGTGAACGAGTTCGTCGAGTAGTCGTAGAGGCACAGCGCGGCGAGCGCGTAGAACGTGAAGATGAAGCCCAGCAGCACCACCCAGATGATGCCCACCGGACGCGACGCCACGGCAGCCGCCGCCGGGGCCGGAGCGGCCGCGCGGGGAGCCGGTGCCGCACGACGGCCACCGCGAGCCGGCTTGGGCCGGCTGACCAGCGTCTCTTCGGCCTCGTCTTCTTCCTCGTCCTCGTAACCGCCGCCGGCCTCGGTGAAGTCGTTGTCGACCATCGTGGCGTCGGCGTCGTCGTCCTCGAACGTCTGCAGCGGTTCGGTCTGCATGCCGAACTCGTCGTCGTCGAGGAACGCGGCGTCGGAGTCGATCTTCTGCGTCGCCTCCATGCCCATGTCGTCGTAGTCGTCGTCCATCGACATCTCTTCGGTGCCGTCGGCGTCGCCGAGGTCGTCTTCTTCGTCGAAGACGAGCTCTTCGGTCAGCGTCTCGGCGCCGGCACCGGCCTCGTCAAAGTCGAGGCTCGGCACGGACGATTCGTCGGTGGCGAAATCGGAGTCGCCGATGCCTTCCAGGTCGAGGATCGTCTCCTCGGTGTCCTGCTCGACAACGAACAGTTCGTCGTTGCCGCCGTCATCCAGGGCGCCCTCGGGCAGGATGATGGTGGGCTCGGTCTGCTTGCCCTTCTTGAGCGAGTCGATGTCGTCCTTGCGGAACTTCATCCGGTTCTCGTCACGGAAGGCGCGAATCTGGCCTTCGGAGACGAGCCGCTTGAGCTCGTCCTCGTCCATGCCGAGTTCGCCGAGAACCTTGTCGAAGGCGTAATATTCGAGTCCCATAGAGTCTCCGGGCCTCCAGCTCCGCTGACGTAGTCAGGGAGTACTGTGCTCAGGGAGGTGGCGAACGGGGGAGGCGGGGGCTGCAACTGCCGGTGTACTGCCGAACGGAGCGCTGCGAGGTGAGGTAACACGAGGCAGCCGACCGGACGGCAGGATCCGAGGGAGAATGGTAGCCGTGGCAGCGGTGGTTGGCAAGTGGTCGGTGCGGGTCCGGCGACGGCAACGGGGTTGCCGGAAACCCGGTCGGCGCGTCGCCTGGTAACCAGGCATCCAACCTGGCGGATCGCGTCCGAGGCCCTCTGACAGGGCTCTCGCGCAGTGGCACGCGGTGTGCAACGGGTCATGGCGTTGCCAGCCAGAGACCCGATTCCAGAACCCGCTGTCCGTCATCATCCATCCGGAGAGAACCCATGCAAGCCAACCGCACCTCCCTCCTGCTCGCCGTTGTGGCTGCCCTCGTCGTGCTCGGCAGTGCCGGCGCCTCGCAGACCGCCGTCGCGCAGGACCCCTCGAGCTCCACCGAGCAGCGCCAGCACGAGCAGCTCAAGCTCGCGATGGACACGAAGAAGATTGACATGGACTTCGACGAGGTCGCGCTCAGCGACGTGATCGAGTTCATCCGCAACCGCGCCAGCGTCAGCATCGTGCTCGACCCCAAGGTCGGCGACGAGGTGGCTGACGAGCCGATCACGCTGACGCTGAAGAACATCACGCTGGCCAACGCGATGCGCATCATCCTCGACTTCGTCGAGCTGACCTGGACCTACCGCCACGGCGTGATCTGGATCACCTCGGCCGAGGAAGCCTGGAAGGGCCGCACGGTGCTGCACATCTACGACGTGCGCGACCTGACGATGAAGATCCGCAACTTCGCCGGCACCCGCATCCGCCTGCGCGGCGACGAGAGCGGCCAGGCTGGCCCGATCTGGATCGAGGACGAGCCGATTGTGGAGCCGACCGACGTGGACACCCTGACCGACATCATCCCCGAGGTGGTGGCCCGCGACAGCTGGTCGGACAACCCGGAAGCGTCGATCATCACGGTGATGGGCATGCTGGTGATCCGGCAGACGCCGGAAGTGCACCAGGAGATCGCGAAGCTGCTGGCCCAGCTGCGCCAGAACCGCTGATCGACGACGAGCCTGTGGCACACACACACACACACACACACACACACACACACACGCCACACGCCACACGCCACACGCCACACGCTTGTCCGGAAGGCCGCGGGTCGTGCTCCACTGCAGCGGAGTGCGGCCCGCGCCGCGTTTCGTTCCACAATGGGTCACGTCGCGTGGCGTGGCGATCACATCACCTTCAGCGCTTCGAACCGCTCGATCTGGCCTTCGATCACCTTCAGGCTGTCGCGCCAGAAGCCGGGCGTCGTGATGTTGATGCCGAACTCCTTCGCCAGCGGCGCCGCCGTGTTCTGCGCGGTGCGACGCAAGAGCTCGTTGTAGCGCGGCACGAACGACGCGCCTTCCTGCTGGTAGATCGCGTAGAGGCCGAGGCTGAAGAGGTGACCGAACGCGTACGGGAAGTTGTAGAAGTTGTGGCCGTGCGAGAAGTAGTGCGGCTTCCAGAGCCACATGTACGGGTGGTACGTGGCCGCATCCACGGCGTCGCCGTAGGTCTCGGCCTGCGCCTCCTTCATCAGGTTGCAGAAGTCGTCGGCCGACAGCTCCTCGCGCTCGCGGCGCTCGATCACGCGGCTCTCGAACAAGAAGCGCGAGCTGATGTCGAGGCAGACCTGCATCGCGCCACTGATCTGGGCCTCCAGGATTGGCTGCCGGCGCGCATCGTCTTCGGTCTCGGCCAGCGTCGCCTCGGCCACCAGCGTCTCGCAGAAAATGCTCGCCGTCTCGGCCAGCGTGCTCGGTGCGCCGCGCAGCAGGGCCGGCAGGCCGCGTTGGGTGTGGTTGTGCCAGCCGTGCCCGAGTTCGTGCGCCAGCGTGCTCAGCTGGTCGAAGCTGCCGTCGAAGTTCGCCAGGATCCGGCTCTCGTCCACGCCCATCACCGGCATGCAGAACGCGCCGCCGCGCTTGCCGTCACGCGGCTGGCCGTCAATCCAGTTCTGGTCGAACGCCGTGGCCGCGTAGTCGCCGAGCTCCGCGCTGAACGTGCTGAAGCGATTGATGATGAAGTCGCGCGCCTCGCGCCACGTGAACGTCATCTCCTCGCCCGGCACCGGCGCCTGGATATCCCACCACGCCAGCTTGCCGGGCACCTTGCGCAGCTTTTTCGCCTTGGCGTTCAGGTAGCGGCGGAACACCGGGAACGACTCGCGGATCGCGCCCATCATCGCGTCGAGCGTCGGCTGGTCGATCTTGTTCTGGTCGAGCGACTGCTGCAGCACGCTGGCGCGGCCGCGTCGCTTCGCGAGCGTGATGGCTGTGCCCTTCACGGCGTTCATCGACGCGGCGATCGTGGTGCGGATGCTCTCCCACGCGGCCAGCTCGGCCTCGTACGCGCGCTTGCGCAAGGCACCGTCCTTGTGCGAGCGGAAGTTCTGGATCACCGTCACCGGGTACGTCTTCTTCCCGTCGCCCGCGTCGAACTCCACTTTCAGCTGGCTGGTCACGTTGCCCTGCAGCTTGCCGAACGCCGACCCGCCGTCGACCACCAGCTCGGCGGCCAGCGCCTCGAGATCCTCGCTCATCAGGTACTGGCTCTGCCCGGCGTTCCAGCGCAGGAAGAATGCGTGCTCGGCCGCCAGCTCGCTGCGTTCGATGATCGACTCGAGCACGTCGGCGTGCGAACCGAGCCAGCCCTCCATGCGCACCGACAGGTTGGCGAAGCGCACGCCGAGCTTCTCGAGCTTGCTGATCTCGCGGGCCGCCACGGTGTCGTAGCTGTTGGTGGCAAAGAACGAGAACACGAACACGCGCAGCATGCTGTACTGCCGGATCACGTCGTTCGAACGACCGATCAGCTCCTCGACGAGGGCCACGCGCGCGTCGTCGGCCGACGTGACGGCCGGAATGCGGCGGATGTTCGCGGCGTCGAAGCGGGCTTCGAGCGCATCGAGCGTCGACGAGAGTGCGGCCAGCGCGGCGACGTAGTCGTCGCCATCGAGCGCGGAGAAGACGTTGCGGAGATCCCAGCGGGAGGGCGCGGTGGCGGTGGCAGCAGCGTCGGTCATGGTCGCGGATCCGGCTCGACTCGGCGTGTGTCGCGGCTTCAGTGCACCATGCGTTTGCGGCCGGGACAAGCGCGGGTATACCGTCGCGACGATGTCGCGGACGACGGTTCTGCCGGAGACGAAAATGGAACTGATGGATGCGCTGCTCGGTCGCCGTTCGGTCTACGACTTTGTGCCCGGCCGCGAGGTGCCCGACGATGTGCTGCAAGCGGCCGTGAAGGCGGCCTGCCACGCGCCCAACCACAAGCTCACCGAGCCATGGCGCTTCACGATCATCGGTCCGCAGACACGCGCGAAGGTGGCCGGGGTGGTCGAGCGTACGAAGGCCGCGTCGATCGATGCGGCGACGATGCCGGCCGAGCGTGTGGCAATGCTGCGCGAGAAGGCGGCGCAGGCGGGCAAGGAGTTCGTCGCGTTGCCGGTGGTGATTGCAGTGACGTCGGCGCTGACGCCGGGCGATGCGTTCCGCGAGCGCGAGGACTACGCGGCCAGCTGCTGCGCGATCCAGAACCTGCAGCTCGCCCTGTGGGGCAGCGGCGTGGGCAGCCAGTGGAGCACCGGCCCGGCCACGCGCGACGCCGAGACGTACGCGCTGCTCGGCATCGACCCGGCCGCCGAGGAGATCATCGGCTTCGTGAAGATCGGCTGGCCGTCCGGCGAGCCGGGCCCCGCGCGACGCAACCGCATCGACGACGCGCTGCGCCGCTGCCCGTGAACGGCGACGATCCCGTAGGGACACCCGTCCGGCAATTCGTTCCATCAAATGGAGTCGCGCGGCGTACAACAAATGGTCCGCACATTATTGGTCCGTCTCCGATCGCGAGGTCGCCGATGAAACTGCCGAGCACGTTGTCGTTACTGCTCCTCTTGTGGCTGCTGGCACCGGCGTTTGCGCAGCCGGCACCCGCGCCACACGCCGGCGACACCAACGTGGTGAACTTCGTCCTGCCCGGCCACTTCGCCGACGCGCTGGCTGCCGCGAAGCAACAGAACCGCTGCCTGATGATCAAGGGCGTGGCATTCGGCGTGGACGCCGAGGGCGCGGTGTGCGCCACCAAGGGCCACTGGTGACCGGCCGGCGACGTGCTCCGGGGCGGGCCCCTGGCTGAAACGCGCGTCATCAACCTGCTCAACCGCCGGTTCATCAGCTTCTACTTCAACGTCGGACGCGGCGGGCAGGGCTACGACGCCGACGCTGCGGCGTACATCGCGAAGGTCGATCCGCGCTTCGGCGGCAACGCGGTGCCCACGCCGCCGGTGTGGATCTTCTCGCCGGAAGGCAAGCTGCTCGCGACGATCGACAACTTCGCCTCGAAGGACGTGTTCTTCAGCAGCCTGCTGAAGGTCCTGCAGGATCATGCCGACTATAACCGCGTCACCGGCGACGAGCAGAAGCTGATCGACGCGGCGGCCGCGGCCAACGCGACCGACGACGAACGTCTCGCGCACGCGCAGTTGCTCGAACAGCTCGGCCGCGAGAGCGCCGCGGCCGGCGAGTACGGCAAGGTTGCCGCCAGCGCACCGGCCGGCAGCAAGGCCACGGCCGTTGCCCAGCTCGGCATCGCGCGGCTCGCCCGGCTCACGCAGAAGTGGACGACGCTCGATCGTGCGCTCGCCGCCGTCGAAGCGGCCAACACCGACAACCGCCACGGCCTGGCCGACGAGGTGGCGATGGAGCGCGCGTACCACCTGCAGGCCGACGGCAAGCACAAGGAGTTGCGCGAACATCTCGAGGCCGCGGTCAAGGCGTACCCCGCCAGCAAGCGCCTCGGCGAGATGCACTTCACGCTCGGCGTGGCCTGCCTGCTGCTCGACGACGCGGCGTGGGCCAACTACCACTTCTGCTGGGTGATGGAGAATCTGCCGGCCGACCGGCTCTACATGCGCTGCTACCTGGCGGCGTCGCGCGAGGCGATTCCGTACCCGAACCCCGAACTCGGCGGCTTCCGCTCGCGCAACGGCATGGTCAGCCACGCGCTGGCCGATCGGGCGCGCGACCGCGCGATGCAGGACTACGCCCGACTCAAACGGCAACTCGCCACTCCCGCGCCGACGCCTGCCAACCCGACGCCGACGCCCAACGGCAATGGCAACGGGCCGCGCGTCGAGGACTTCTGACGCAGCGATTGTGATACGCTCGCGCGCCGCGTGACCGCCTGTGGCGACGCCATGCATCGACTGCGACGCACCGCCATCCTGGTTCTGCTCTGCGCGCTTGCCGGGTGCGACCGCGGCACCGATCCGGGCACGCTGTGGGTCGAGCTGCAACACGCGACCACCAGCGTCAGCGACCCCGGCGCCAACCGCACGTGGGTGATACGCGAGCAATCGCTCAGCGTTGGTCCGCTGGCCGGCTCGCTCGTTGCGCCGGCAATCCGCACGCCATGGGGCGTGTTGCCGCGGCGCGTGCACCAGAGCGGCGACTTCGCGTCGTTCTCGTGGCGCGCGCTGATCGATCCCGAGCCGCTGGCATGGCGCGAGCCGGGCGCGCTCTCGGCGCCACCATCGGCCTCCGCGCTCGGCGACCACATGGTGGTGCGCGTCGGCTCCACGATCGCCATCGTCAACCTGCTTGACGGGCACCAGGTGCGGACCTTCATGGCGCCGGCCGCGGTGCTCGACACGGCGCTCTCGCCGGACGGCCGCTCGCTGTACGTGGCGACGGCCGACACGCGCATCACGCGCTACGATGTGCAGGCCGGGCGCGTGGCCGACCAGGATTTCCGCGAGCTGCGGCTGCCGTTCTTCCGCGGCGTGGCGATGGCGCGCGAACTGCACGTCTCGCCGTGCGGCCGGTTCCTCACGGTGCAGGACGGGGCGCGCGGCGAGCGAGCACAGCAATGGGTGATCGATGCGCGCGCCGGGGCGCCGCAACTCGCGCTGCCCGACGGCTACGAACTGCTCGGCATGCTGTGGAGCAGCGGCCACGCGCTGCTGGCCGGCCCTCCGCCGGAGAGCCGCAGCGATGCGCCCGGCGAGCGCGTGGCGGTGGCGTACGACCTGCGTGCGCGCGCGTTCCTCGCCAGCACGGCGATCGCGGTCGGCCCGCTCAAGTGGCTGCACATGGTCGACGACGGCCGGCACCTGACGATGATCCGCGGCGACGGTCGCGCGCTCGAACTGGTCGACCTTGACGCGCGCAACCGCGCGACCCCGCACATCAGCCTGCAGTCGGAGATCAGCGACATCGCCATGTCGCGGCCCGACGACGACGGCGTGCAGCGCCTGGTGTGGTGGCACGAACGGCGCGACGACGAGCCGCTCGACAGCGGCGCCGAGCTGATCGTGTCGTCGTTGTCCGGCACGACGATCACGCCGGTTGCGCGCCTGACCGTCCGCGAGGTGCGCGCGATGGGCATCCGTCGCGACAGCCGCGTCACGATCAGCGCCGACGGCAAGCGCGTCACGCTGTTTGATGGCGCGACCGTGTACCGCCTTGTGCCGACCGACGACGGCAAGCTGAAGGATGTCACGCCGCCGATCCTGCGAGGCAGCGGTCGGGCGATCACCGCGCTGGCGATCGCGCCGCCCGGCGACGAGCCCGGCAGCGCGGGCCGCGCGATGCTCGGCCTGACACGCGCCAACGGCGGCACCGAGGTCTGGTGGGTCGACCCGGGCATCACCGGCGCGGCGCCTTCCGACGGCAGCCCCGACGCCGACCGCTGGTGCAACGGCCGCGTGCTGCGTGCCGACGCCGGTGGCACCGGTGGCGCGAGCGACGGCGACACGTCCGGTCGCGGTGGCATCGCGCTGACCCGTCGCACGCTGGTGATCGGCGATGGCCCGGGCGCGATGCGCGGCCTCACCGTGTGGTCCGGCCTGACGCCTCCCGGCAGCGGCGCGCGCAACCCGGTGATGCGCCAGCTCGGCGGCGTCGTCTCGTCCAGCGTGGCGCTCGCGGCCGACGGTCGCAGCATCGAAGCGCTCGGGCTCGACCCCGCCACCGGCCATGCCGCGCACATGTCGCTCGACATGATGCTGCCCGACCCGGCGTCGTTGCCGCGCCGCTTCCTCTACAGCGAGCCGGACGACGCGCGCCCGGCCAACATCGGCTGGATGCATCTGCAGCCCGGCGGCGCGTGGGTGCTGAGCGGTCGCGAACTGCAACTGTGGAGCGCAGACCTGCGCGAACGGCGCGCCGTGCTCTGCGATGCGGTGCGAGCGGTGGTGGGCGCGGCCGGGCGCTACGCGGTGGTGCAGCACGGCGACGATGTGATTGCGATCCACGATGCTGCGCGCGGCCTGACGCTGTCGCGCACGCGAGTGGTCGGCGCGCGCGGCGAGCGCGTGGCGATCACGGCGCTCGCGCTGCACGGCACGCTGGTGGTGGTCGGCACGTCGGACGGCAGTGTGCGCATCCGGCCGTTTCCTTCTTTCCGCGCGCTGCCCGAGATCACCATCTCGCTCGATGCATGGCCCGATCACGCCACCGCGCTGATGTTCTCGGCGGACGGTCGCTACCTCTATGTCGGCACGGCGGGCGGTCGCGTGATCGTGCTGGTGCGCCACGACACGCCGACCGCGCCGATCAACGAGGGTCCGCTGCCGCCGGCGACGTTCTTCGAGCGCGTGCCCGTGCCGTCGCAACGCACCGACCTCGCGGCGCTCTCGACCGATCAGCCGCTGGCGCTGCGTCACGTGCTACGCGCGCCGCCGATGCGCGCGCTCGCCGACGGCGACGCCGATGCGAACGATCCGGCCGCGGTCGCCACTGCGCCGTTCATGGTCACGCACAACCGGCTGATCGTCGCCGAGCCCGGCCGCGGGCTGACCGCCTTCGATCCGGCCACCGGGTCGCGCGCGTGGCACTGCGCGTACCTCGGGCAGATCGTCGCGCTGGCCGGCACCGAGGTGGTCTCCAACTTTGCTGTCGCGCTGGCTCGCAGCCCGCACGCCATGCCGGCCGGCGACGAGAACGATCGCGGGCCTGACCGCGTCGAGGTGTTCGCACCGGGCGATGGTCGCTGGCTGCAGTCGATCCGCATTCCGCCGGGCATGCAGTGGGTGCGCCTGGTGGTCACCAACTCGCCGGGGCGGTTGCTCGCGCTCGGCGTGACCGGCGGCGCGGGCGGCCTGCAATGGTTCGACCCGCAGACCGGCGCGCTGCTCGCCTTCCAGCCGGGCCACTTCACGGTCGGCGCGTTCGATCCGTTCGGTGATCTGGTCGCCTGCGAGGGCGCCACTCATCCGCGCGTGATGCGCTTCACGCGCGCCGGCACGATCTACACCAGCGCCGCGCTCGCAGGCGGCATCACGCCGCCGGCGATCCCGGCCAGCAGTCGCGAAGTGGTGCTGCTCGGCCCGCACGGCATTCGCGCGCTGCGCGCCGACAACCTCGAGGCGTCGCCCACGCCGCTCGGCATTCCGCCGCCCGCCAGCGGCGAGTGGAAAGGCCCGATCGCAATCGGCACGTGGGGCGTGATCGTCTGCAACAACCCCGGCGAGGACGCGACGCTGCACGCCACCGACCCCAACGGCGCAACGCGTGCCATCAGCCTGACCGGCCAGCATGGCTCGGCCGTGGTCAACGCCGTGATGCTGCTGCCCGAGGCCAACCGCGCGATCATCACGCGCGACACCCGCGGCGTGTTCCGCACGTATCGCCGCAAGGACGCCGCCGGGCCGCTGGCCGAGCTGGTGCAGGTGGCGCCCGCGTCGGCCACGCGACGGCTCTGCTTCTCGCACGACAGCCGCTGGCTTGCCGAGTTGCAGGACGACGGCACGGTGCAGGTCTTCGATACCGGTCTCGCCAGCGAACCGCGCACGCCCGGCGTGAAGGCGACCGACATCTCGTTCGGCTCGGTCAACGGCTACCCGGTGCTGCTGCTCGGCATGCCGGACGGGCTGGAGGGCTGGAACCTGCTGCCCGGGTCGCGCCGCGTCACGTACCCGGCGGTGCCGCGCCCGGTGGTCGCCCTCGCGACGTCGGCGGACGGCACGCGCTACGTGGTGCTCTACGACAACGACGAACTGGTCGAAGGGGCCGTCACGCAGGCGGTGCAACTGAGCATGCGCACGCGCATCAGTGCCGGCTCGTGTCGCGTGCTGCCGGCGCCGGCGATGCAACTCGTCGAGATGCCGGGCCGTCGCATCGTGGTGGTCGCGGGCAAGCAGTCGCTGCAGTCGATCGACACCAACCAGCCCGACCTGCCGGCGCAGATTGCACCCGCGTCGCCCGGCTACCGGTGGGGTGTGCGCGAGACCGCGGCCGGGCAGGCGCTGCCGTTGTGGATTGCCGAGGGCGGGCGGGTGCGGGCCGCGTCGTCGCGCGATGCGCAGGCCGACTCGCCCGATGCAGTGGTGTCGGTGACCAGCTGGCTGCCCGACGTGATGCTGATTGCGCGCACGACGACGATCGAGCTGGTCGAGGATGGCCGCGTGCGCGCGCGCTGGTCGCTCGCGCCGGCCGGCGACCGCATCACGCAGATGGTGCTCAGCCCCGACCGCACCCAGCTCGCGATCGCCACCCGTCGCGGCGGCCTGATGTGCCTCGACGTGGGCCGGGCGTGGCACGAATTCCAGGTCGAATGAAACAGTCGCGGGCGCGAGTGTCACTTCCACTACGAACCCGCCGTCCGTCGTCGTCGCCCCTGCATGCCATGACCCGTCGCGCTTCGCATCTCGTCCTGCTCCTGCTGCTCACGGCGCTCGCACTGCTGACGTCCGACGTCGCTGACGTGCTCGCCCAGCCGCGGCGCGACCGCAACAGCAAGAACAAGAAGCCGCCGGCCGACTGGGTTGCCACCGGCCTCTCCGGCGGCGGGTCGATGTTCTGCGCCGCGATCTCGCCGGTCGACCCGGACCTGCGGATGATCCACTGCGACATGAGCGGCGCCTACCTCAGCGACGACGGCGGCGCGAACTGGAACATGATTCCAGTGGCGCAACTCGGCGGCTGCACCACCTGCCAGCCGGCATTCCATCCGAAGAAGAAGGACGTCATCTACTCGGCCAGCGGGTACGCCGCGCGCCTCCACATCTCGGAAGACGGCGGCAAGACCTGGAAGCGCATCGGCAACCTGCCCGACATGCGCCTGCGCGGCGAGATCGCGATCGACCCGGCACACCCTGACGACATGCTCGTCGGCGCCGATCGCAACGTGTTCCGCTCGCTGGACGGCGGCAAGCAGTGGGTGCAGTGCGACAGCGTCAGCGGCCAGGCCGTGAACTTCGCGTTTGCCGACGAGCCGAAGAAGCGCGGCGGCGGCAACGAACACTGGTGGTTTGCGGCCACCGACGAAGGCCTGTGGCGCAGCCCCGATCGCGGCCAGAAGTGGTACGTGGTCGGCACGATGCTGCCCCGCCAGGGCACCGGTATCCGCAGCATGTCGGCCGCCACCGACGAGAAGCGCAAGGTCTCGCGCGTGTATGTCGCGATGCCCGCGAAGGTCGAGAACGGCGAGTACAGCGGCGGCATCTTCGTCAGCGAGGATGGCGGCGAAAGCTGGACCAGCTGCATGCGCGGCGGCATTGCCATGGAGACCACCGCGTTCGACCGCTGGTCGCACGGCAGCATCTCCGACTATCACCACGTGCGCACCACCCCGGCCGATCCCGAACGCGTCTGGGCCTGGAACGCCAACACCGGCATTCCGCCGCCGCACCACGCCACCGCCTGGCGCAGCGACGACAGCGGCAAGACATGGCGCGCGACGTTCTTCCCCGACCCGCGCTACCCCGGCTGCAACCTCGAGCCCGACTTCATCGTCGCTGGCGTGAAGCAGTACTACCAGAGCGTGCCCTACGCCTTCACGGTCTGCGCGACCGATCCCGACATCGTCATGTTCTGCGACGACATGAAGTGCCACCTCACCGATGACGGCGGCAAGACGTGGCGCAACGCGCACAGCCGGGCCGGCAAGAAGCCGGGCACGTTCGAATGCACCGGCCTCGTCGTCACCTCCACCTGGCACTACTGCATCGACCCGCACGACGCGAACCGCCACTACATCTGCTACACGGACATCGGCTTTGCGCGCAGCCTCGACGCCGGCGAGACGTGGTGCTGGTGGGGCAGCGGCGAGCGCGCGCCGTGGGCCAACACGTGCTACGAGCTGGCGTTCGACCCCGACGTGCCGGGCAAGATGTGGGGCGCGTTCAGCGGTGTGCACGACATCCCCAACGGCAACATCATCGAGGGCCGTCACCGCTCGACCGGCCCGGGTGGCGTCTGCGCGAGCACCGACTTCGCCGACTCGTGGGCGAAGTCGAACACCGGCCTGCCCGATGCGCCGTGCACCAGCGTGATCGTCGACCCGTCGAGCAAGCGCGGCTCGCGTACGCTGTTCGCCGGCATGTTCGGCGAGGGCGTGTACATCAGCGAGGACGACGGCAAGTCGTGGCGCGCGCTGCCGGCGCAACCGGGCCACGCCGAGAACCGCCGCGTCGAGCGGCTCGAGCTGCACGGCGACGGCACGCTGTTCTGTCTGATCACGGCCGACCTGCAGAAGGACAAGACCGGCTCGCTCGGCGCCGGGCTGTGGCGCTCGCCGGATCGCGGCACGACGTGGCGCCGCGTGAACGAGTCGCAGCCGCTGGTCTGGCCGAAGGATTTCCATGTGAGTGCGAGCGATTCGACGCACATCTTCATCGCCGCCGCTGACGGCAACCGCCTGCAGCAGGGCGGCGTGCACGTCACCGAGAACGACGGCAAGTCCTGGAAGCTGTTGGTGCGCAAGGGTCCGGAGCACTTCGGCGTGTTCGAGAGTCCGCACGCCGCGCACAAGGGCTGGCTGTGGACCACGTTGTGCGAGGGCTCGCCGGGGCCCGGCCTGTGGCTGTCGAAGGATGGCGGGCGGACGTGGGCGTCGTTCGACACGCTGCCGTTCACGAACATCCAGCGGCTGACGTTCGATCCTCAGGATCCGAAAGTGATGTACGCGACAACGTTCGGCGGGAGCGTGTTCAAGGGCATCGTCGAACCGCGCTGAAGCGTGCGCGGCGCGCGCGGCACACTCTTGAAGCCCACGGGCTGCTGCCCGTGGGCAACCGCGATCCACAAGCGACCGTGGTCTTTCTCGTGTTGTCGGCGTGTTCTCGCGTTTTGTCGGCGACCGGACCTCCGAGGTGGTCGCTCCAGGGTGGCCGTTTGCTGCGCGCGCGGCTCTGATGCCGGTGATGTGCTCCGGTACAAGCTGCGCTGCCTGAGCAGCACAGCGCTCAGCCCGATGAGCGCATGTCGGCGCCCTGCCGATCCACCGATGTGCTGTGGTGCTGACGAACTTCCGGCACGGGCAAGGGCAAGGGCAAGGGCAAGGGCAAGGGCTCTTGCTCAGAAGTCGACCCAGGTGGGCTCGTCCTTCGCTGCACCCAGCGGCAGCGGCCGGTAGATCTCGTTGCTGCCATCCTCGAACTGGCGGATCACCAGCGGCAGGTCGAGTTGCAACACTGCGTCGTCCTCGCGACGGAACACGCGCGCGGCACACTGCACCAGTTCGCGCGTTGTGCTGCGGCCCGACGCCTGCACCGCATACAGGCCGCTGCGGCCGGTCAGTGCGTCGACACCCAGTTCGTTGATGCAGCGGGCAATGCGCGCGAGGGCCGGCACCTGCACACCCGAAATCGGAATCACATGACGCAGGGTGCGACCGTCAGGCTCGACGGTCAGCAGCACCAGTCCGCCGGGACGCCGGCTGACCTCGAAGCGCGACCACGGCCGTGTGCACGCCACCAGCGTGGCCGAGAGCACCACCAGGCGGGCGTCCGCGCGGGTCCGCGCCGGCGATGCCGGGGGCACGCTGACCACTGCCGCGGCCGCGGCCGCGGTGGAGGCGGCGGTGCGTGGGGGCGCATCACTGAGTCGTGGCTGTGCCATTGCGGTGGTCGTTACCTGTTGCGGGTCGCAATCTCGGTCAGCAGCATCCGCACCTTGATGCCCTCGGGGTCCGACGGGTCGAGCGCGAGCACGCGCGCCACCCATTTCGCGGCGGCATCCAGACGGCCCTTGTCGTCGTTGGCGCGCCGCGCGAAGTAGTGCATGCGGGCCTTGGCCAGGCGCAGGAGCTCGATCTCGATCTGGGCGCGCGTGGCCTGCGCCTCACGGCAGATGTTCGGCATCCAGTCGGCCCACTGCTCGCGCACCATGTCGCGGATTGCCGGCATCAGGACGTTCAGCGCATCCACCAGCAGCGACTCGGCCTGCTCGAACTGCTTGGCCGCGTCGTTGTCGCGCGATGCCGCTTCCGACTGCCGGGCGAGGTTGAGAATCGCGTAGCCGCGGTCAGCCGCGGCGCGCGCGCTCTCGATCACCTTCTGCAGTGTCTTGCGATCGCGAACCTGGCCGCTGCGCCACTCGGAGCTGTCGTCGAGCTGATCGAGCGGCGTCGGCGGGCCGGGGTTGGGCTGCACACCCGGACCCGGACCCGGGTTCGGCCCCGGCCCTCCCGGGTTGGGATTCGCGCCGCCCGGGTTGCCGGGCAGCTGGATCACATTGTCGAGGTACTTCTCGGGCTTCAGGCCGGTCTTGGCGCAGAGCGTACGGATCGCGTCGCGCGCCTTGTCGCGCAGGTTGCTGTCCGCGTCCGGGTAGTAGCTCCAGACCCTGGTGTAGAGCGTGAGCGCTTCGACATCGAGGCCCAGCGCCGCCTGCTGCTCGGCCGCTGCAAAGATCTGCGCGGCAGCACCGAGTCGGGCCGTGGCCAGAAGGTCGCCGGCGCGGCGTTCCATGCGGGCCGAGATCTCGCGCGCGAGCGTCAACTCGCGGACCGCTTCCTCTTTCAGGCCCTTCTCGTCGCAGTAGATGCCCAGTGCGATGTGCCCGGCCGGGTCGTCGTTGGACAGCAGCTGGCTCCAGGCCTCGTACACCGACGGCGGCTTGATGCGGGCGAGCGGCAACACTTCGGTCTTGCCCGCCACAACAATGGTGAACGCCGGGTCAGCGGCGCGCTCGTCCACCGACACCACCTCGGTGGCCTCTTTAAGGCTGCCGTCGGTGAGTTCGAACGTCACGCGCGGCCCGGCCGTGGCGACGGACGATTGCACGAGCAGCAGCAAGGCCGCCAGGCAAGCGAGAAAGAGCAGACGAAGATGCCGCATGCGGGTGCCTCCGCGGGGAGGGTAGCCCAGTATAGTGGGGCGGCAATGGCGTGCGCAACTGCAGCCATGGCGGCGGGCTGTCCTATTGCGCGGGCCGGCCGGTAACCAGTAGGGTCAGTTGTCGTTCGGCTGCGGAGGCGAGACTGCATGAACCGCAATTCCCGGTGGCTGCCGCTGGCGTGCCTGACCGCGACGCTGTGGATGCTGGCGGTTCCGGCCAGTGTGGTGCTCGCGCAGCCGGGTAGCGGCGGCCTCGTCGGGCTCGACCCGCAGGTGCGCCCGCCGATCACGCTCTCGGCCGACGGCCGGCGCCTGCTGTACGCGACGCCCGGCGCGGAAGGCGACTGGAGCAGCACCAACGAGCTGTACCGCTACGACGTCGACACTCGCACCTCGACGCGCCTGTTCGCCGAACGCGTCGGCCGCTTCGCCTGCCCCGCGCTGTCGGTGGCCGCCGAGCGGTTTGCCGTGCAGTTCCAGACCGGTGCGCGCCCGGACAGTGGCCCGCCCGATGCGCCGTTCTGGCAGCGCAAACTGCTGCTCGGTGACCTGCCGCCCGACCCGGCGACCGACCCCGTACCGCTCAGTATCAACATCCTGCCGCCCAGCATGTTCGCGCTCGGCGACCTCGGTCCGTGCTTCGTGCCGAGCGGCCAGGGCGTGCTGTTCGCGTTCGGCAAGCGCGGCGGCGGCAACGACCTGAGGTTCGGCAGCCAGCGCGTCTGGAAGATCAGCTTCCTGCGGCCGACGGATGACCCGTCGCCGCCCGACGACCAGGTGGTGCTGGAGTCGAGTTCGCTGAAGAAGTCGACGATGCCCAAGGCCGACGAGTTCGCGCCGCTGCCGTGGTACGAGAGCGAGAAGAACACGCTGTACACGCTGGTGCAGGACGTCACCGGTGACGACACGGCCGTGAAACTTTGCCGGCGGGTCGGCGACGGCAATCCGACGCCGCTGCGGATGCCGGCGAGGGCGCCGGGCGTGCCGGTACCGGTGGTGCACACGATGTGGCCGTGCATCGCGCAGGGCGCGGCGTTCATTGTCGCGCAGGTCGGCGGGTGGAACCTCTGGTCGCTGGTGGCGTTCCCGGCCGATGCGGACTCGACGGCTCCGGCGCGGGTGTTGCTCGAGGGCACGCGCGAGGTGTCGTACGTCCACCCGTGCCTTGCCCCCGGCGGCCGCTGGCTGGTGTACGAGAAGCAGCTGATCGAGATGGCGGCCGACACACCGGTGAGTTCGGCGCGCGTGGTCAAGCGCAGTGTGCACCTGCGCAACCTGGAGACCGGCGACGAGCGGCTGCTGGCGCGCGACGCCTGCTACCCGCAACTCGCGCCCGATGGCCAGACCGTGTACTGCTTTGCCATCCCGGAAGACGGCGGCGCTACGCCGGCGTACCGCTTCACCGTGCTCGACATCCACGGCGTGATCACGCCGCGCGACCTCGGCCAGCTCGAAGCGAACGAGCGCGAGCGACTGGTCGTGCTGGTCAAGCAACTCGGCAGCGAGGTCTGGCTCGAGCGCCGCGCCGCGTCGCAGGCGCTGAAGGAGCTCGGCCGCCGCGCGCTCAACGAGTTGCGTCGCGCCGAGGCAGTGGCGGTCGACCCCGAGGTCCGGCTGCGCCTGCTCGACATCATCAACTTCCTCAACAGCGACCCGCCGCAACCGCCCGGCGAACCCGGTCAGGGTGGACCGCGCGACCGTCGCGACCGCTGAGCGATCCGCTTCGTTCGTGTGTGCTGATGTTGCTACCTGGTGCCGGCGCCGCGCGGCGTCCGCGCTCGTCCGTTCTGTGTCGGCCGTGCTGGCCGTCCTGGAGACCTCCGTATGACCCTGTTGTCGTCCGCGCTTCCGCTCACCCTGCTGATGGACGTGGCGCCGCCCACGGCCTTCGAGGAGGGGCTCTGGCAGGGCATCTTCCAGCTCGCGGCACTCGCGATCGTCGCGTTCTGGGTGCACTTCGTGTACCAGCGCTTCCGCCAGCGCGCCGACGCGCGGCAGGAAATGATCGACGAGATCGACGAGTTCTCGGTCGCGCTGTACCGCCCGCGCAAGCTCTACGCGCTGCTGATCGACACCCGCCAGGACTGCCTCGGCAGCATCCGCGACGAGGGCGTGCGCGAGACGCGACGCGCCGAGATGCGCCACAGCTGCCTCTCCGACCTGATCGAGGCGATCGGCCGGTTCCGCGCGGTGCAGGTCAAGCTCGTGCCGCTCTACGGCTACCACCAGGAGCTGTTCGGCTACTACATGGCGATCTGGCGCTACCTCAAGGAGGTGCGCACGCGCATGCAGAAGGGCGAGTCGCTCTACTTCCACCACGAGAAGGCCGAGTCGGTCGACGCGTTCTTCCGCCTGCTGGATGGCTTCCGCTACCGCATCCTCACGGCCAGCTTCGCCGGCAACACCGCCGGGCTGCTGCGTCCGCCGAAGGAAGCCCTGGACCTGATGCGCAAGCGCGGCAACGAACTCTACGCTGAGTATTTCGG
>JBFWQT010000072.1:0-18322 GCA_050249295.1 Planctomycetota bacterium | reverse complement strand
CCTTCTGGAAGGCCGCGCCGGAGCCCCCGCACTCCCTGCTGCGCAACCCCGGCGGCTACCCGTGCCACGGGCTGCGCGACTGACCTACGGCGTGCGTGACGCACGTGCATGCGTGATCCGGGCGAGGCGGGGGTGTTGCCCCGGCTCGCCCGGTTCCGTTCGGGTCGCTCCGTTCGGGTCGCAGTCCGGGTCGCTCCGCCCGGGTCGCATCGACACCACCTACTTCAGATACCGCAGCAAAAACCCGTCGGCCTGCACCGGGCCGGTGCCCTCGGTCTCGCCGACGATCACGAAGCCGTCGGTCTTGTGGGCGCAGATGCCGTGGCAGCGGTCCTCGCGCAGGCCGTTGGGTGCCACCGTCAGCTTGCCGTCGTCGCTGAATGCCGTGTCGAGCGCGCCGGCCGCGGTGAGGCGCCCGACCACGATGTCGTCGTGTGGCGAGACGATGCCGTCGTCGAACGTGACGGTGCCGGCGATCACCACCTTGCCGTCGCTCTGCACGATGATGCCCTCGCCCTGCTGGTTGAAGTCGTCGCCGCCGAAGTCGATCAGCGCGTAGCCGCCGCTGCCCCACAGATTGTCGAGCGCGCCGTCGCTCAGCGCGTGGCGCGTCACGCCGGCCACATCGCGCCCGCCGGACTTGCCCACGCGGCCGGTCATGTAGACGTACGAACCGGTCACCGCCACCGCGAGCCCCTCATCGGACAGGCCATCGGGGAAGCTGAAGCTGACCACGCCGTTGCTGCCGAACGACGTGACCGGCGCGCCAGTGCTGTCGATGCGCAGCATCGCAAAGTCGCCGAAGCCGCCCGAGATCGTCGTTCCGGCCACGATCAGGTCGGTGCCGACGCGCACCATGGCACAGGCGTTGTCGTTGGCGTTGGCGCCCAGCACATCGAAACTGGCCATGCCGTCGCCGTCGAACGTGGTCTGGAACGCGCCGGCATCATCCAGCATCAGCACCGTGAAGTCCTTGTCCGTCGTCGGTCTGGTCGCGCCGGCAAACGCAATGTCGCCGTTCGGCATCACCACCACGGCCCGTCCGACGTCGCTGCCGCCGGTGTCGTGGACGCGGTAGCCGGTGGTGTTGAAGGTCGTATCGAGCACACCGCTCGCGGTCAGGCGCAGCATCACCCAGTCGTCGTCCGAGCCGTTGCCCGCATAGCCGGTGATCAGCGTGCGACCGCTGCTATCGATCGCCACCGCCAGGCCCGCGTCGCCAAATCCCGCGATGTCGATGATCGCGATGCCGGCACTGCCCCACGTGGTGTCGAGGCTGCCGTCCGGCTGGTAGCGCACCGCAACAATGTCGGCGTTGGCGGTGGCCTCGCGGGTCGCGCCCACGACGATCAGCCGGTTGGAGGAGTCGGTCGTGACCGCGTAGAAGACGTCGTTGAGCGTCGCGTCGATCGTGGTGAACACGAGGCCATCGCCACCGCCGAAGGCCGGGTCGGGCGTGCCTCCGGCTACGCGAGCCTCCTCGGAGCATCCGGTGACCGGCAGAACGCACGACACGACGAACAGACCCACCAGGACGCGGCGTGCGACCATGAGAACCTCGGACTTCCAGACGGACCTTATTTGACTTCTCATTATACCCACGCTCAACAGGGAACGCATGAACCTGTCCCGTCGACCGGCCACGAGCCGGCCCTGCTCGTCCGACGCGCGATCCGGCCGGCGGTACCCTCCGCCGCGGCCGTCGCGAATCGCGACACCCGCTGGCTCCGGTCGCTTGCTGCCCGGCCGGCGCCAGGTAGAATCCGCCCACCTCACACACCGCCACGCCACGCCACGCACACACACGCACGCTCATGCCGCGCAACCTCGCCACCCGGATGTCCCGGCTCGGAACCGAAACCGCCTTCGAGGTGCTGGCCCGCGCGAAAGCACTGGAAGCGCAAGGCAAGAGCATCGTGCACCTGGAAATCGGCCAGCCCGACTTCCCCACGCCCAAGCACATCGTGGACGCCTGCAAGAAGGCCCTCGACGAGGGCAAGCACGGCTACACGCCGAGCCCCGGCATCAACGAGCTGCGCGACGCCGTCGCCGAGTTCATGAACCGCACGCGCAACCTCGGCGCGACGCGCAACAACGTGGTGATCACCTCGGGCGCCAAGCCCGTGATGTGGTTCCTGATGCTCGCCCTGCTCGAGCCCGGCGACGAAGCGATCTACCCCAACCCCGGCTTCCCGATCTACGAAAGCGTGATCAACTTCCTCGGCGCGACGCCGGTGCCGATCCCGCTGCTCGAGGAGAAGGACTTCCGCTTCGACATCGACGAGCTCGAACGACTGATCACGCCGAAGACCAAGCTGCTGATCATCAACACGCCGCAGAACCCGACCGGCGGCATCCTGACGAAGGACGACCTGGCGCGCGTGGCCGAGATCGCACGCAAGCACGACTTCTGGATCCTGTCGGACGAGATCTACGACCAGATCATCTACGACGACTTCGAGTTCACCAGCATCACGCAGTTTGAAGGGATGAAGGAGCGCACGGTCATCCTCAATGGCTGCAGCAAGAGCTACGCGATGACCGGCTGGCGCATCGGCTTCGGCGTGATGCCCGAGTCGCTGACGCCGAGCATCTCGCGGCTGGTGACGAACAGCGACAGCTGTGCCGCCAACTTCTCGCAGTGGGCCAGCGTGCAGGCGCTGCTCGGCGATCACGCGCCGACGCGCGAGATGGTCAAGCACTTCAAGGAGCGGCGCGACGTGATCGTGGACGGCCTCAACGCGATCCCCGGCATCACCTGCCGTCGGCCGCTCGGCGCGTTCTACGTGTTCGCCAACGTCAAGGCGCTGGGCAAGGACAGCAAGTGGATCGCTGACTATTTCCTCAATGAGTGCGGCGTGGCCTGCCTCGACGGCAAGTGCTTTGGCAAGTACGGCGACGGCTACGTGCGCTTCTCGTACGCCAACTCGGTCGAGAACATCCAGGAAGCGCTCAAGCGCATCGCCGCCGGCGTCGCGAAGATCGGTGGCTGATACAGGCGAAATGCCGGACGACTCTGGTGACGTTCGCCCTGCCCGTGGCTACTCGTCCGCTGGCCAGAACACGACACCAGACTCGTCCTCTTTGCCGTCCTCCGGCAGCGACAGGATGGTCTGTGGATGGTCGTGCCGGCGACCATCATGCACCGTGACCCGGTAGCGACCCGCCGGCAGCGAACCGAGCATGGCCTCGACGAACAGCTCGCGACGGCCGAGGTTGTGCCACTCGCCGTTCCATTCCTGTTCCAGCACCACGTGATCGCCCCGGGAGTCGCGCCACGAGCGTTCGACCTCGTTGTCGTGCGCGAGCGGCGGCAGACCGCGCAGGCGGTAGTAGCGCGTGGCTGGTCGCGGCACCGCGCGGACGTCCCCGGCCGAGACGTCGCCCTCGAACACCACCGGGCTGATCTCGTTCGGATCGTCGGTTGCCGACATCGGCCGGCCGACCAGCATCACCACGCGCACGTGCCCCGGCGCAACCGCCACCCGCACCGCTTTTTCGTTGCGCCACACCTCGTGCACGTGACCGCTGGAATCCACAATGCGCAACGGCAACAAGCGCGGTCCGGCAGGGAATTCCAGCACCGCCGCCGGCGTGAGTTGCAACTCTGCTTCTGTCGTCACGCCACCTGCCACATCCAGCATTGCCACCGCAGGCGACATCATCGTCTCGCCGCGCCACGACGTGGCGGTCTCGTTGAGCAGTACGAAGCGGTACTTCCCCTCCGGCAGTTGCACCTGCACGAGGCCATCCCGCGGGACGCGCCCGTCGGCGATCGCCCGCGGGAAGTACTCCACATCACTATAGCCGTCGAATTCGTACGGCTCTGCCGCGGCCGCGTCGTAAGCGCGCCATTGACGGCCCTTCGCCAGATCGGCCGGCGTCACGCGAACTTTCAACGACGTGCCCGCCGGCGGTGCCAGCGCGATGCGCAGGTCGATCGGTGATCGGCCAGGTTCGAACTGGTACGGCCCGAAGGTCTGCGTTCCGTGACACAGATTCACCACCTGCAGGTTGAACGCGCCGAACGGAACGAACCCGATCCGAACGAATGCACCGGGGGCGCGTGGCGTCCAGTCGGCGACTGTCGTGCCGAGGTAGTCGTCCCGGTTGTCCGCAGCGTCGAGCAACTGGATGTGCACCGACGTCGGCACGTACTGGTCGATCAACCCCGACGGGTCGTCGATCCACAAGCGCATCGCTGCCCGCCGCTGTACAGGCACCGCCAGATCGAACTGGCGACCTGCCGTGATGTCGATGCGCAGATCGACCTCATCCGTGTATTGCCGATAGTTGCTGTCGAAGATCAGGTAGTGGCTGGTCAGACACAACGTCAGGGTGTGTGTGCCGGCGGGCAGATAACCAAGATCAAGCCGGCCACCCGAATCGCTGCGACGCTCACCGCTGCTGCCGGGCAGTGTGACGTCGATCCAGCGGTCGGCCACCGGGTCGCCGAACTGGTCGAGCAGCATGAGCGATGCGAGCGCGCCGGGCCCGAGTTCGAACGTGGCTGTTTGCTCGGTGTTGCCGTAGCCGCGCAGGTCGATATCAGCACCGAGCGCACCGTCCGGAGTGACAATCCGTGCCTCGGTGAACCACCATCGATCGTAGTCCGCTTCGATGTTGTCGAGCGGATGACTCGGCGGCTGATCCTCCCACGCCATGCACAACGCCACGATCGGCGTCGGACCGGCTGACAGTGGTGCCTCGAGCCACTCCGGCAGGCCGAGGGCGTCGATGCGCCGCACGAAGCGGCCATCCTCGTCATCATCCGGGGCGCGATACCACGGCATGCGCGCATGCAATGTCGCCACGCGCGGTTCGCCCTGGTACGTGGCCTCGATGTAGCCGTGCCACGGCGCGCACCAGCGAGCAACCGTGGCCCGGCGATCGGGGTCGAGCAGTGCCGGCGAGAAGTAACCGACGCCCGGCGGCGCCCCGACGACATGGATGTCCGGCGGCGTGGCGACCTCCGCAGCATCACCTTCGATCAAGTGCCAGCTGACGATGAAGATGCCACCGGCCCGGGTGCGGCCGAACGGAATCGCCTGCAGGTCCAGGCGGGCGACCGGCAGGCCACTGGCAGGCACCGGCACAACCTCGATCCATGCGGAGTCCCGGTCGCAGTCGTGCCAGAGATAGACGTCACCGCTCGTCGGCACGTCGGGCGCGGCCGCGTCATGGATGAACAGCAGGCGCTCGCGCTGCGGCTCGATGGCATCTGGGCCCGGTGCGTTGTCGTCTGACAACCGTGGTACGTTTGCAATGGAGCGACTTTGAGCGAGCGGGTGCGTCGCGCGCGACGCAGCAGCGGCCGCGGACTCCCGGTCTGAACAATCGCGAGGAGGCTGCGACTCGTGCGCCAGCGGCGGCCAGAACAGCACAACCACAACCGGGCCACCGGCAAGCAGCAGGAGGAGGACCAGAAGTATGAGATAGCGAACCCCGGGTGGGCGCATCTCGAAGCAAGGGTGACCGGATGGTCTTGCACCACACAAGAGCACAGGCGACCTTGGCGCGTCCATGCGCTTTTCCATTGGCGTCGCGAAGATCAACGGCTGAGGGAACGCGACCGGGAGCGCAACGTCGGCAGCGTCGCTATCATCATCGGTCGAGCCAGCCGCCAACGCCACACCGCTTCCATCATGTACACGCCCGAGCAACTGATCGCCTCGCTGCAGCACGAGGTGAACATCATCAAGCACCTCGGCACGAAGGTCACCGCCGATCTGCTGCACTACCGGCCGTCGGAGACGCAGCGCACGCTGCTCGACCTGATGCAGTACCTCACCACGTGCGCGATCGTGCCCGCGCGCTACATGGCCACCGGCAACTGGGACGAAGCTGACGAGCTGGAACAGGCGGCCGGCAGCGTGATGCCGGAGACGTTCGCGGCCGCGATGGACCAGCAGATGAGCCGGCTGGCCGAGACGATCCGCTCGCAGGCGCCGGCCGACTTCGAGACGGCCCGGCAGATGCCGTGGGGCGCGCCGTGCACGATGGGACAGGGCCTGGTCGATGCGTCGCTGGTGTGCATCGCGGCCTACCGTATGCAGTTTTTCCTGTACCTCAAGGCGGCCGGGCTGAGCGAACTCGGCTCGGCACAATGCTGGGTCGGCCGTGATCCGAAGCCCCCGGCCGCATCCGCCGAGTGAGTGCGCGCGGCGCGGCCTGGTCCGGGATCAGCGCTGCGCGCGTTGCCACACACCGCCCGAGATCTGACCGACCGTGCGGATGACCTGCGCCGGCGAGGGCTCGACGCGCTCGCCGACCAGTTCGGTAGTGATCACGCGGACCATCTGGTGGTCAAGTCGCGTCACCTGGTATGCCGGGATGTGCGGCTCCTCGTGCGAGTTGCCGATGCCCGAATCGTCGGTGAGGAACAGGTACTCGCTGCCGCTCGCGAGGGCCATCGTGCGCATCACGAACTCGGCGGCCATGGCGGTGCCGCTCGCGGCCACCGGGCAGATCGCCACACCCTGCTCGCGCAGGGTCTGCATCGCGGCGAACGTCGCGCCGATCTGGTCGTCGTGCGGCGGCGCGTCGGCGATCACGAACACCATGCGCGCTGTCTCGCGGCCGCTCCGCCACGTCAGCTTGCAGGCGGCTTCCAGGCCGCGGTCCATCGCCTCGGGGTAGTCGCCGCCGCCGCCAGCTTGCTGCGCATCCAGCTGCTGGCGGAACGTGGCCAGCGACGGCGTGAAGTCGAACGGGCGCGTCACGTACTCGTCGCCGCGATCGCGGTACACAATCAGCGCGTAACGCTGCTGCACGTCAGGAAAGCGCGCGTGCACTGCCGCAACAATGCTGGCCACCTCGGCCTTCACGTAGGCCATCTCGTCGCCCATGCTGCCGGTCGCGTCGATGACCAGCGCGAGGTCGAGCTGCGTCAGCAGGCCGTCCTCCGGGCCGCCGCGCAGATCGACCGGCATCCGCACGGTCACCTCGCCGGTCGGCTTGTCGATGGTCTGCACCTGCTGCTCGTGGCCGACGACGCGCACGCGCCACGGCTGCGACGGGTCGAGGCTGGCATCCAGGGCCGGCAGGATGATGGCGCGGCCGTCGGTGCCGGTGGTGAGCCGGAACGACGTCTGGTCCTGCGTGATGATCAGCGCGGCCGAACGCATCGGCACATCGCCCGCCAGCACACGGAGGATCACCGGCTCGCTGCGCGTCAGGCGCGAGGCCCACTGGTCGCTGCTGCCCTCGCCGACGAGCAGCGACGCGGCCGAGGTGAACACGCCGGGGTTGATCGAATCGTCCCAGCTGCCAGCGGTGAGCTGGCCGGACTGCGGAGCCGGCTGCGGTTGCGGCGGGGCGTTGCGGTTGGTGGTGGCGCTGTCGGCCAGGGCCGTCTCCGCGCCGCTCGCAGGCGATGCGACGGCGATGTTGGCCGCCGTACCGGTCATGCCTTTCGAGGCGCTTCGATCAGATGATGCGGCGCCGCCGCAGCCGGCGAGCATCGAGGCGAGTACCACGAGAAGCAACGAGCGGAAGATGACGGTGCGCATGGGCGAGTGCGAGGTCGGGGTCATGTGATGTCGGCTGCCTGTCTTACGAACAACCCTCGCGGCCGGACGACACAAACCGGACAAACTGGATTCGCCGTCGCCGCCACACTACGCTGCCGACGACGCCCGCCTTGTCCGCCAGCCAACGCCTCGCGAAAATGATCGCGCGCATCCACGCCACCCTCCGGCAACTCCGCGGACTGCACGCATACCTCGAGGTCGGGCCGATCTGGTACGAGGTGTTCGTGCCGACCAGCGTGGCCGAGCGGATGCCGCCTCCGGGCAACGTCGTCACGCTGCACACCTTCGCGTACATCGAGCAGAGCGGCATGGGCGGCGCCGCGTTCCAGCGGCTGTTCGGCTTCCTCGACCCGGTCGAGCGCGAGTTCTTCGAGGTGCTCACCAGCGTGTCCGGCCTTGGCATGAAGAAGGCTGCGCGCGCGATGGCGATGCCGGTGAGCCGGATCGCGCAGGCGATCGAGCGCGCCGACGAGCGCACGCTGAAGGGCCTGCCCGAGATTGGCCCGAAGACGGCGCGCAAGATCATCGCCGAGCTGCAAGGCAAGGTCGGCAAGTACGCGCTGCTGCGCGAAACCGTGCCGGCCGCGACGCAGGCTGCTGCCGAGGCCGCGCCGGCGGCGCCGGTGGCCACGACCACAGCCGCCGGGCCGGACGCGAGCGCGACTCAGTACGAGATTGTCGAGGAGGCGCGGCACGTGCTGCGTTCGCTCAACTACCACGATCGCGAGGCCGACGTGATGATCGAGCGCGCGCTCGTGGCCGAGCCCGATCCGGCCAACACCGACCAGCTCATCCAGGCCATCTTCCGACTGACCGGAGCCGGCAAGTGAGCCGCCATGCGATGGTCGTTGCGGTTGCGTGGGTGGCGCTCGTCGCGGCGGCCGTTGCGGTTGGCTGCGAGGCGCGAGACGTTCCGACCAGCCGCTACGGCCTGTTGGCGGGCGGCGATGCCACGGTGTTCGTCGCTGGTTCGGGCGCGTACGAGCAGCCGGTGCCGGGGCTCGACCCGGCAACACAGGCGGCGCACGACGCGGGCGACACGATGTTCAGCACGGTGCCGGCCGGCCGCGGTCCGCTGTTCAACGAGCCGGGTTGCGACAGCTGCCACTTCCGCGCGGGCCGTTCGTTCGCCGGCCTCGGGCTGCTGCGCGTCAGTGTGCCGGGCGTCGATGCGGGCGGCGGTCCGCTGCCTGCGGCCGACTTCGGGTTGCAGCTGCAAACGCGCGCGACCAGCGGCGTGACGCGCGAGGGCGACGTCACGATCACGCACGAGGACGTGGCGGGCCAGTACGGCGACGGCACGGCGTTCACCCTGCAGCGCGTGGTGGCCAGCATCGACAATCCGTACGTCGCGCTGCCCGGCACGCTGCTGCAGTCATTGCGCGCCGCGCCGCCGGTGTTCGGCCAGGGCCTGCTCGAGGCGCTCGACGACGCGACGATCCTGGCTGCGGCGGACGAGGCCGACACCAACAGCGACGGCATCTCGGGCCGCGCGAACATGGTGCGCGATGCGGTCAGCGCCGAACTGCGCGTCGGTCGCTTCGGCTGGAAGGCGGAGCAGCCGGACCTGCGGCAGCAGATTGCGTCGGCGCTGCATGAGGACATCGGCACGACGACGTCGCTGTTCCCGGCCGAGGCATGTGCCGGGCAGACGCAGGATGACGGGCTGGCAGACGACCCGGAGCTTGCCGACCTGCAGCTCGAGCAACTGTTGCAGTACATCCGGACGCTTGCCGTGCCCGCGCGCCGCAACCCGGACGACGCGATCACGCTGCGCGGCGAGCAGCTGTTCCTCGATGCCGGTTGTGCGTCGTGCCACACGCCCACGCTCGTCACCGGCAACACGCATCCGGTCGTGGCGTTGCGCGACCAGACGATCCATCCGTTCACCGATCTGTTGTTGCACGACATGGGCGACGAACTGGCCGACGACCGCCAGGTGTTTGTCGCGACCGGCAACGAATGGCGCACGCCGCCGTTGTGGGGACTCGGCCTGCGCAATGTGGTCAACCCGGACACGCGCCTGCTTCACGACGGCCGGGCCCGCACCACGGCCGAGGCGATCCTGTGGCACGGCGGCGAGTCACTGGCTGCGCGAGAGGCCTTCCGTAACCTGCCGGCGGATGATCGCCATGCGTTGCTGCAGTTTGTGGAGTCGAACTGACAACGACCTGCAACAGGGCGCCCGGCACGCGCCCGCGGCCAGGCGTTCACTGCACGCGGAGCAACTCGAGCTCGAGCGTCACGTGCGACTCACCCATGTCCTGCGTGCGACCATCCTGCACCTGCCACGAACCGTCATTCACCAGATTCATCATGCTCAACTCCAGCGTCGTGGTGTGACCGGACGCCGCGTCGTAGGTGAGCTCGCTGCGCAGGTGGCCGAGGTCGCCGGACAGGCCGCCACCGATCTTCGCCACGCGCACCACCCGGGCCTTGCCGCTGTCGATTGACTCCAGGTACGACGCCTCGCGCTCGGGCACACTCGCCTGCGCCTGCAGATGGATCAACCCGCCGGACTCCGCCTTCTGCCAGGCATCGCCACGACGCACCGCCGTGCGGCCCGACGCGAACGCCCAGGCCTCGACAATCGCCGGGCCGATCAGCGAGCGGAACTGCGCACAGCGGAACTCCCACTGCTGGATGAACGCCTCGCGCTCCTTGCCGGGCGGCGGCAGCTCGTCCTCCGGCGGCGCCGGGTCCTTCCACTCGACTGCACCGAGCAGCGTCGACAGGCGCACGCTGAACAGCCGGTCGAGCAGCTGGCGGTAGTTGTCGATCATCTCGCCGTCAACGCGAACCAGCTCGAGCGACAGCGCGGCCATGCCGTCGGCGAGCCGCTCGCGCACCGTCACGTCGATGCGGAAATCCACCTGGCTCGGCGCCAGCACGTTGCCGTCACGGCCGAGGTAGCCCGCGAGCGAGGTGTGCAGGCGGTAGCTGTAGCGCGTGCCCGGCTCGCCGAATGCCGGTGTGAGCGCAACGGTCGGCTCGCCCGCCACCGGTTCACGCACGCGCCCCACGTCGTCGGGCAGGTCGAGCTGCGGCGGCCCGCCATCCCACCCGTCAAACTGGAACAGGTTGCACGCCGGCACGTTTGCCAGGATCTGCGCGTACGCCACGTGCGTGCCGACGAGATCGCCGAGCAGCTCCTGCACCTGGCCGAGGAGCAGCGCGGCATCGGCCTGCGCAGGCTGCTTCAGCAGCGCCTGCTTGAGCAGGTCGCGCGCCACGTCGAGGTCCTCGCGCCGCTTGATCTCCTCGTCCTTCACCGTGATGTTGCGGTAGCGCAGGAAGTACACGCGTGCGCGCCACGTCATGGCGCTGGCCTTCTGCTGGTCGTTGCGCGCCTGCGCAAGCGCCCGCGTGAACAGCGACAGGGCCTTCTCGAATGCGTCGTTCATCCGCTGCCGGGCTTCGGCCAGCTCGTCGCCGACCAGCGCGGTCATCAGGCGCAATTCCTCGATCGCCAGGCCAAGCTGGTTCTGGCCGAGCGCGACCAGCGTCTCGTTGAGTGTCGGCTGCAGCCGGATGCTCTCGTTGAGTTCCTCGGCCTGCTCGGCCGGCGAACTCATCATCACGGCTCGATAGAAGTGGATCCACGCTTCGTGCACCACCGTGCCCTGCTCGATCTCGTCCATCAGCTTCGCGAAGCGCGGGTAGTGCTCGTGCTCCGGCCAGGCCTTGACCAGCGCGCGGAACCGCGTGGTCGCCTCGCGCAGATGCTCCGCGCCGGGCAGCAGGAAGTGCGAGAACGCGAGGCCCGACTGCACGTCTTCCATGTCGGGCAGTTGCTTCGCCGCGGCCTCGTAGTGCTGTAGCGCCAGCTCGAAGTTGTGCTCGCGGTTGAACGCCAGGTCGGCGCGCAGCAGGTGCGGCCAGCCCCAGTCCGGCGCGAGCTTCAGCGACTCCTCGACCGCCTGCACCTGGTTGGCCGTCTCCTCTTCGGGGTGATCGTAGGCCGCGAGGTACCAGCGCGTGGCCGCGTGCGGGTAACCATGCGCGACGGCCGCCTGCAGCAGGTCGCGCCGGCGTGCAAAGCTGGTGCGGTCCGGGAACGCCTCCGCGAGCACCGTGTAGTCGCCGACCGCGGTCTCGACGTGATCCAGCTCGAGTGCGAGCGCGGCGCGCAACTCCAGCAGTGCCGGCCACGACGCGAACGTCACCGTCTCGACCGCGGCGAACACCTGCAGCGACTTCCACGCAGCCTCGCCGGCCTCGCGCCCCGGCTCGCGCGCCTGCATCAGCGCGAGCAGCGCGAACAACTCCGGCCACACCACCGGTGCCTTCTCGGCGGCCAGCGTCTTCGCGAGACGTTCGCGCCGGGCGCGCGACCAGCCGATCGGGTCGCCGGTCAGCTCGCCGAGCGCGGTAAGCGTGGCGGCGCCGTTGATCTGGTTCGCGTCGTAGCGCTGCACGACGCGGCGCGCCAGCCGCAACGTGGCGTCGGGCACGTGCGTCACCGCAAGTTCCATGATCTCCGTCGCGCCCGCACCGTCGCCCTTCGACACCGCGAACTGCGCCGCCTCGAACGCGGCCGAGCGTCGGCGCGCCTGGATGCCGTCGCGCACCAGCAACGCCTTTGCGAGCGAGTAGACGGTGTGACCGGCGACCGTCTGCTGCAGCTTCACCAGCTGCGTGAACATCAGGTAGCACGCGTCGTCGTTCTCCGGCGCCAGCTGCAGCACTTTCGCGCAGGTCTCCGCCGCGTCGGCCGCTTCATCGAGCCGGGCGAGGCACCCGGCGTAGAGCAGCAGCGCCTCGGCGTCCTCCGGTTGCGCGGCCACGGCAAGCTTCGCGTGCTCGGCGGCGTTGCGCAGCGTGTTGCGCTTCTCGGTCGGGTCCGACTGGCCGAGCGAAACGAGGAACAGCAGGCAGCGCGCCATCAGCAGGTTCGCGCCGCCGTGCGCGGGGTTCGCTTCAATCAGCGGTTGAACATTCGCGAAGAACATGTCGAGCGCCGACTGCGAGACCTCGAGCCGGAGCTGGTTGAGGAACAGCCCGGCCAGCCGCTCGCGCGCCCACAGCACGCGCCCGGCGTAGGCTGCCACCTCGGGGTCGCCGGCCCGCGCCTGGCTGTAGACCGAGACAATGCGCGACAGCGTGACCAGCGCCTGCATCGAACGACCGGCCGCGATATGCGCCGACGCACGCGCCTGGAGTACGTCGAAGCCCGGCTTCGGAATGTCCGGACCCGGCTGGCCCGGCTGGCCCGGCTGACCCGGCTGGCCCGGCTGGGCGCTCGCCGACGGCATCAGGGGCAGGATCAGCGCAAACAGGAGACCGGCGGCGCCGGCGCGAATGGCATGCATGGTCAACGGGTGCGGGGAGTCGCGTCAGGTCATCCACCATACCAACAGCGCTCGCTCGTCGTTCCCTGCTTCGCGTGCCGCGCGCGGCTGTCCGGCTGGCACTCCGGTGGCTGGAAGGCCGGGCGGCTCTGCACGGGCCCGGCCGTGACGCCGCGCCCACCGGCGACGTTAGGAGTCGACAGCGATACGGGGATCGGCCCGGAGCCGGTTTCCCGGTCAGCGTACGCGCATGCTGCCACCTGGTGCCGTTGCCCGGATCAAGCCGGTGTGGCAGCATCCCCGCCTCGACACGACATCGACCACCCGACCGACCTCACCTGATCCACGGCCGCGCCCGGCCCGGAGGCATTGATGATCCAGAACTTCCTCGCGGACGGCACCGCGTTCAACATGACCGACATGCTGACCGAAGCGCTCTCGACGCTGATCGCCGTGGTCCTGTCGTGGGCCGGCTTCGCATGGGTCTGGTACACGCGCCGCGCGAACTGGCGCGCCAAGAGCTTCATGCGGCAGGTCAACGTCGGCCTCAACGAGGTGCGCGACGAGAAGCTGCTGCTGCGCACCCTGCTGGAGGACAACGCGCTGGAGGTCTGGCTCAACGAGGTGGCGGTCGACATGGTGATCGCCGCGGCGCACCGCACCACCAGGGAAATGCCGTTCATCAGCCTGCCCAAGGATGACGACATGGCCTACATCCAGCGGGCCGTGCTCAACGTGATCTCCGAGCGCTACTCCGAAGTGTGGCTGGCCCGCGCGATGGGCGAGCCGGTGAAGACGAAGAACTTTGTCTTCGGTGTGACCTGCGAGAAGTACGGCGAGATGCGCACACAGAAGCTGCGCGTGATGCTGATCGAGGAGGAACTGCTCAAGACGCGGTTTGCGCCGGGCCACGAGGCCGAGGCCGACGCGCTGCAGGTGCTTGCGCCATCGCACCAGGATCGCATCACCACGCTGAAGACGATGGGCCGGCTGTACGCGTCGGCCAGGCACGAGGAGCGTCGGATGCTGGCAACGATGGAACTCGGCATCGTGGCGAAGCCGACTGCCTGAGACTCGTGCGGGCCGCGCAAGCCCGACACGGAGGCGAAGCCGGAGCCGGGTGATTGAGTTGCGCACGCGCGCAGCTCCACCCGCTCCGGCTTCACGTGTTTCGGCAAGCCCCGCGCGGGTCACATCGGCGCCGACACGGCCGGCCACATTGCGGCGAACACGGCGCCACTCACCAGGCCGAAGATCACGCCGTCGACGATGTTCATCCAGATCGAGCGCGTGCTCTGGCCGAACCAGATGTAGTTCGGCAGGAATGCGAACGTGTACGCGAGAATCCCGGCGGTGCCGACAAACTGGAAGCGATCCATGAACGTCTGGCTGCCATTCAGCCCGGCCTGCAGCCCCAGGTAGGCCACAAACACGTTCGTGATCAGGAACACCACGATCGTCAGCAGCATGTTGCGCGCCATGTTCGGCTTGCCGGGCAGCGTGATCATGCCCCACGTGCCGGTCATGATCAGGTCCATCTTCGCCTTGTCCTTCATCACCTCGCGGTTGAACATGTCCGGGAACATGTACTGGCCGGGCTTGAGGCCGCTCTCCTTGAGCATCGCGACCATCTTCGCCTCGAGGTCGGCCGGCAGCGCGATGTAGTCCTTGCGGTGGTGCGGCAGCGCCATCCAGGCGAGCGCACTGCAGAACCAGGTGGCACCAGCGGCGGCAAGAATCGGCAGGATCAGATCGACGAGCGTCATTGGAGTGGCGGGGTTGGACGTGAATGGGAGACGCGCCGGAGCATACAAACAGCGGCCGAAGCGGTCAGCGGGTCAGCCGGTGCGACGGCCGCCGTGTTGCAACCAGGCGGCGAGCAGGCGCAGGTCGGTGGGCGCGGCTGAGGGCAGGCGCTTGCCGAGCGACGCGGCGTCGGCCGGTTCATTGTTCGCCGCCAGTTCGTGCGCGGCGTCGAGCAGCGCACCTTCGAAGAGCACGGGCGCATCGATGCGACGGCCGGCCGCGAGCAGCGACTCGATGATCGCGGCGACGGCGTCGAGCGTGAGGCCGGTGGCGCGCACGATGTCGGCGGGCGCGCGGCCGAAGGTGAGGAGTGTGAGCACGCGCTGGCGGTCGCGGTCGTCGCCGGGCGGTGCGGCAGGCGGGTTGGCGGACGGCGGCGCGGCTGGTTCGGCAGGCTCGGCGCGTTGCGTGGAGACGTGCGCGAGCTTCGCTACGGCGGCGTCGGTGTCGAGCGGTTCGCCGGCGGTGTGCTGGCGGACGATTTCGAGCACGGCATCGGCATGGTCGCGCAGCAACGTGCGACTGACGCCGGCGACGCGAGCGAGCGCGGTGATGCCGTCGGGTGCGGCCAGCGCGATCGCGCGGAGGTTCGCGTCGGTGGCGATGTGTGTGGCCGGCAAGCCGGTGGCGACGGCGGCCTTGTCGCGGAACGTGGTCAGTCGATCGATCAGCGCGTCGCCGGGCGCGGCCTTCGGCGGCGCGGGTTGTTGCGGCGCGGGCTGTTGCGGCGCGCGCTCGGCGTCGCCGGCGGGTGGCGGTGGCGCGGGCGGGTCGTCGCCGGTGTACTGGTAGAAGTCCAGCTGCGCGCGGTCGTGGAGCATCTCCATCTTGATGTGGCTGACGTCGTCGGGGTCAATCCGGCGATGCCAGACCGACCTGGCGCCGTTCCACCAACTGCCCTTGTCCAGCCTGCCGAAGCGTTCGTTGAGCCCGCGGCTGCCGTAGGCCTTGAGGTCGCGGATCAGGACGGCCGGGTCGTCGTCGGGCGCGACGCGGACGACCACCGTGACATGGTCGGCGGCGACGATCGCGGCGTCGAGCAGGTAGCCGCGGATCAACGCTGTCTCGCGCATCTGGCGGATCAGCACCTGGCTGTGCTCGCGGCTGAAGCGGATCCGCAGCCTGGCCTGGCTACCGGCGGCGGGCACGCCCGGCGATTCGGTGCCGGCGGCGGTCCAGCCGAGCAGCCACCACACGTCGTCAGGCTTGCGAACCGTGAACGGCGGCGGCTCGACCTTCGCCTCGGCAGGCGGTTCGGGCTTCGCCGCGGCAGGCGGCTCGCCGACGAACTCGCGGATCGCCTCGATGATCGACTCGCCGTACTTGTTGATTGCCGCCGCTCCGAGGCCCGGCACCGCGCGCAACTCGTCCATGGTCGTCGGCCGCGCGTCGGCCAGCACATTCAGGATCGGGTTGGTGGCCACTTGCGACGGCTCGACATCCTCGCGGTGCACAATCTCGCGGCGCAGGTCGCGCAGCCGGTCGTAGAGCGTGGGCGCCGGCGCGAGTTCCTTCTTCTTTGCAACCTTCTTCGGTGCCGGCTCCTCGCGCGTGGCTTCGCGTACCATGCCGCTCGCCGCCGCGACCAGCAGCGGCAGCTCGTCCGGCGTGGAGGCGTCATCGCGCGTCGCACCGCTTCCATCCAGGTGCTGCTCGATCACCGCCAGCAGGTCGGCGCCGTACTCGCGCGCAATCACGTCGCCCACGCCGTTGAGCTGCTTCAGCTCGACCAGCGTGCGCGGCATCGCGGCCGCAATGTTTTTCAGCGTGCGGTCGTTGCCCACGCGCCACGGCGGCACCCCGTCGCGCGCCGCCAGTTCGCGCCGCAGATTTTTCAGCGCGCCCAGCAGATCCTTGTTGTGCGCTGGCGGCGCCGACTCCGCGCGCCGACCGTTGCCCCCGCGCCGATCGTCGGGGGGTGCAACGCGTCCGGCTTCCTCGTCCCGATCACTGACCACGGTCGCGCCGGTGTCCAGCGCGACGAGCGCCGGCACCAGCGGCAGCATGCTGGTCTCGCGGCGCGCGAGGCACTCCTCGCCGCGTTCGGTGATGCGGCAGCGCTTGAACTTGTCGTCCTTCTGTTTCTTGTAGAGCTCGAGCAGGCCGCAGCCGATCAGCGCGTCCACGGCCGCGTTCAGCACATCGGTGTTCACGGCCGGGTAGCGGCCGAACTCCTCCATGCGAGACAGGTTCCACTCCTTCACGTCCTTCTGGTCGCTGCCCTTGAGGATCTGCGTCAGCCGGCGCGAGCCATACACACCGCGCAGCTTCTTCGCGAGCCGCAGGATGTCAAACGCGCACGCCGCCGCGGCCTTCGGCATCGCATCCGGCACCGGGCCGGACATCGCGATCGCCGCGGTGTTGCCGCGCCGTTCGGGCACGCCGGCCGAGTTGCCGGTGCACACGTCGCAGCTCGTCTTGCAGTCGGCGCACTCCTCGCCGAAGTAGCCGGTGAGCATGCGGTGCCGGCACACAACCGACTCGGCGTACGTCACCATCTGGTCGAGCCGCGCGTTCGCCGCGTCACGCTTGAGCGACAGGAACTGCCAGTCGAGTGCCAGCTGCTCGGGCGGCACGTGCTCTTCCACCTTGATGGCGCGGCCGCGGAACGGCGGGCCGTACTGCAGGACTTTCTTGTCTTCCAGCGAGTGGATCGCGCTGCGCAGCGTCTCCGGCGTGACGCCGAACTTCGTCACCAGGTCGGCCAGGTCGAACGACACGCCCTCGGCGCGCGCATTCGGCTGGCCGTCGAGGAAGCGGTACAGCGCCGACGGCGTGCCGCGCTGGTTGCTGCGCATGTAGCCGACGAGGCGGAACGCGGCGAGCGACTGGTGATCGTAGAGCCGCTTGACGTAGCCCTCCTTCGCCAGGTGCTTGATGATCGTGCTCACGCCGTACTCGCTCGTCACCTTGGTCAGACCCTCGGCCATCTCGGCGCGCGTCTGTTCGATCACGTCGCCAGGTGTGGCCAGCAAGCGGCCCCACACCTCGCGGATTGCGTCGGGCGTCGGGTTCTCGCCTTCGATGAACATCTCCTGCACGCGCAGGTCGGTGCGCGCGTAGGTCAGCACGCACTTGCTCGGCTTGCCGTCGCGGCCCGCGCGGCCGGCCTCCTGGTAGTAGGCCTCGACGCTGCCGGGAATGTCGCAGTGCACGATGAAGCGCACGTCGGGCTTGTCCACGCCCATGCCGAAGGCGTTGGTCGCCACGATGATCGAGGCCTTGCCGTCCTGGAACTTCTCCTGGTTGGCCTTGCGCTCCTCGTCGGACATGCCGCCGTGGTAGCTGGTGACCTTCTTGATGCCGGCCTCGCGCAGTGCGCCGGTCACGGCCTCCACGTTCTTGCGCGTGGAGCAGTAGACAATTCCGTACGGGCCCATGCTGCGCCACATGTCCTCGACCACGCGCACCTTGTCGGCCCGCCGCGCGGCCCAGCGCACCTCGAAGAACAGGTTGTCGCGCTTGAAGCCGGCGACCACGGTGCGCAGGTCGCTGCCGAGCTGGTCGCAGATGTCCTTGCGCACCTTCTCGGTGGCGGTGGCCGTGCAGCCCAGCACCTGGCGCGGTTGCAGCTGGTCGCGCACGCGGTGCAGGCGCGTGTAGTCAGGGCGGAAATCGTGGCCCCACTGGCTGATGCAGTGCGCCTCGTCGATGGCGAGCATGCGCACCTGCACCTGCGCCAGCGTGTTCATG
>JBFWQT010000071.1:0-18869 GCA_050249295.1 Planctomycetota bacterium | reverse complement strand
TGGCCGGTCTGGAGTTGCCGGTGCTGGCCGAGGACGAGTGGCTCGTGGCGATCGACAAGCCGCCGAACCTGCTGGTGCACCCGGTCGGCAAGCGGCGCTTCGGTTCGGTGATCAACCTGCTGCACGCGCGCTACCGTTTTGACGACCCGGCGCGCGACGTCATTCCGCTGCTCGCGCACCGCATCGACCAGGAGACCACCGGCGTGCTGCTGGTGGCCAAGGGCAAGCCGGCGCGTGCCGCGTTCTACAAGCTGTTCGAGCAGCAGCCGGTGATCAAGGAGTACCTCGCGCTGGTCGAGGGCCACCTGCAGCCACCGGCCGGCCGCATCGATCTGCCGATCGGGTCGCGCCGGCACGAGATCCACGTCACGCGCGGCATCAACCATGACGACGGCCTGCCGGCGCAGTCGCTGTACCGCGTGGAGCAACGGCTGCCGGGGTTCGACCTCGTGCGCGTCCGCCTCGTATCCGGCCGGCAGCATCAGGTGCGGCTGCACATGGAGGCGCTGGGCCATCCGCTGCTGGGCGACCTCTACTATGGTGTGCGCCGGCAGCTCACGATCGACGATGCCGCCGCAATCGTGGCCGCCGCGGTGGTCCAGCCGCCGCCACCGCTGCCCGACCTGCCGCCGGCCGACGAGCTGTTCGCCGCGCCGGAGCAGTTGCCGCTGGTCGACCAGGTGAACGCGTCGTGGCGCTTCCGGATGACGATGATCCCGCCGGACGGCCCCGACCCGTGGGCCGACGACCACGAGGCCGAGCTGATGGCTGACCCGGAGTATCAGGAGGCGAGTCCGCCGACGCGGCCGGTGGGCTTCAATCCGGACCCTGCCGTGTTGATCGATCGCGTCGCACTGCACGCGGCACGCCTGGCGTTCGTGCACCCGCTGTCCGATCCGCCGGTGGAGATGGACATCCGCGCGCCGCTGCCGCCCGACATGAGTGCGGTGATCGCCGCGCTCGGCTCCGCAAGCTCGCGTTGACCGGGCCGCGATCCGGCACGTTCATGCCCGCAACGCGATTGTCCGGTACGATACGCGGACACCGCACCAGACCCTGACAACTCCCGCGCCAGCGAGAACCGAGCCCCATGAATCCCCCTTCGAAGAAGCAGGCACCCTCGTCGCCGCGCGCCAAACGCCGCCGCAAGAACAAGCGCAACCCCGCGTGGGCCGGCACCGACATCGTCTCCAGCAAGGTCAAGATGAAGACGGCGCCGAGCAAGGACGGCTACGACGCCACGCCACCTGACACCGACTCTGGCGGCAGCGGCGACGGCGACAGCTGGGCGTCGGTGAAGATGCCGCTGGCCGAGTACCACGAACTCTACGACCCGCAGCTGCTCGAGGACGAGCCGGATGCGCCGCCGGTCGAGTTCGCGCTGACGCTGGCCGAGTACCGCGGCATCGTCGGCAAGAACGGCGCGCGCATCACCGCGAACTTTGATCTCGAGGTGTTCGCCGAGGGCTGGACCCGGCTGCGCCTGTTCGACGATCGCGTCGCCGTCACCCGCATGAGCGTGACCACCGGCGGCGCCGAGCACATCACGCTGATCTCCGACTACGGCCACTCGCTGCTCGTGCGCGAGCCCGGCCGCTACCACCTGGCGCTCGAGTTCTCCTGCGGCTTCCTCGCCGAGAGCGGCCGCAGCGGCGTGGCGCTGGGCATCCCGCGTGCCGCCGTCAATCGCGTTGCGCTGGCGATCCCGCGCACCGGCATCGACGTCTCGTCGCGCCGCTGCCTGGACGTGCAGGTGCGCACCGTGGACAAGCCGGGCAAGGACGACATGCTGACCGAGGCGCACACCCGCTTCGACGGCGTGTTCCCGCCCTGCGACGACCTGCAGGTCGAGTGGACCCAGGCGATCGAGGAAGAAGAAGCCGACAAGGTCGCGGTCAAGCCGCAGCTCACCGCCGAGGTCGGCACGCTGGCCAGCGTCGGCGAGGGCATGGTGGTGTGCCGCAGCAAGGTGCACTACGACGTGGTGCAGGGCAGCGTGTCGCGCCTTGCGTTCCGGCTGCCGAGCGACGTCAATGTGCTGTCGGTCACCAGCCCGGCCGCCAAGACGTGGCGCGTGCGCGGCAACGATGCCAACGCGCCCGGTGCCGACCCGATCCACAGCGGCGAGCGCAACCCGGGCATCGACGGCCAGGGGCTGCAGGCCGGGCCGGACGAGATCCTGCTCGAGGTCAACCTCTCCTACGATGTCGCGTCGGCGCACGATGTCGATGTCGTCTACGAGCGCAAGATGGCCGACACCAGCGGCTCGGTGCGCGTGCCGGTGATCGACGTGCTCGGCGTGGAGCGCCAGCGCGGCTTCGTCGGCGTCGAGGCGCGCACCAACGTCGAGGTGTCGGTGAAGGAGCAGGAGGCCGTCGCGCGTGTGGACATCCAGGAGCTGCCGCGACCGCTGTGGGAGGTCGCGCAGAACCCGCTGCTGTTCGGCTTCAAGTACCTGCGCGTGCCGTGGGTCGTCGACCTGCTGATCCGCAAGCATCTGGATGTCGAGGTGCTGGTCGCGACGATCGACTCGGCGCACGTCGAGGCCACGCTGGTGGAGGACGGCAAGCTCGAGACGCGCTGCCTGTTCTTTGTGCGCAACAACCAGCAGCAGTACCTGCGCATCCAGCTGCCCGACCAGTCCACCGTCTGGAGCACGTTCGTCTCCAACCGGCCGGTCAAGCCGGCGCGCGACGCCGAGAGCGGCCACCTGCTGGTCTCGCTGGAGAAGAGCCGCGTGGTCGCCGACCTGCAGAAGGCGTTCCCGGTCGAGATCGTCTATCTCACGTCGGTGCCGAAGATGCAGGACCACGGCGGCAAGCTGCTGATCAGCATTCCGCAGGTGGACGTGCCGGTGAACCACGCGATGCTGCGGCTGCACGTGCCCGACCGGTTCCGATACGACGACTGGGGCGGCACGATGAAGAAGGTGAATCTGTTCAGCAAGCCGTTCCTCGATCGCGCGCCCGAGCCGCCGATGGCGCCGATGGCCCCGCCGCGTGCGCAGATGTCGAACATGATGGTGCAGCAGCAGGTGATGCGCGAGGTTCAGGAAGAGACAAGCATGAACATCGCGTATGACATGGACGAGGCGGACGATCGTATGGACCTGCAGTCCAACGTCTCGTCCTCGCGCGGCTCCCTGTTCGGCGGCTTCAGCGGCAAGAGCCAGGGCATCCTGCCGGTGAAGATGGAGGTGCCGAACATCGGCCGCACGCTGAATTTCGAGCAGCTGATCGTGCTCTCGGAGTTCGCCACGATGACGGCCCGCTACCGCAAGCCGCTGCGCTTCGGCTTCCTGCCGATGTGAGAGCTTGTCAGCAGTTGTGCGTGGATTGCTTCGGGGAATTCCGATTCCAGGCGAGCCGGGGGTGTGAAGCCCCCGGAGTCTGGTTCTGAAGTCAGCTCACGATTGGCTCTGCAGGCCGGTCCCGGAGTCGTCCCGGGATCAGACTCTGGCGGCTTACACCCCGATGGGCGCCTCCACGCGAGCCGCGCATCGACGACCGGCCACGAGCTACAATGCTGGCTCGTCCCGTCACACAACTGTCCGGCCTGTCCCGGTCGCGAGGCTCCCATGCAAGACAGCAGCAGTGATCCCCTGCGTCCACGCTCGCGTGGGCTCTCGATGGTCGAACTCATCCTCGGCCAGTTGCTCACCGCGGCGGTCACCATCGGCGCCGTGTGGCTGACGTCGAAGCAGGCGTTCGACCAGAGCGTGCGCACCACGCAGTACGACGACGCGACGCGCACCGTGCACATGCTGCACGTGATCCGCGCCGAGCTGCAGGCCAACATGACGGCCGTCGAGGGCTACGCCGCGTACATCGACTCGCTGGAAGCGACCGACCAGGAGCCCGACCCGGCGCGGATGTTCGAGCTCGCACACGACTCGTTCGATGCCGCGCCGCAGAACGACCGCTACTACCTGCTCGGGTCCGACACGATTGTCGCGCTGCGCGCGTTCTACCGCGAGACCGACCGGCTGCAGGCCGACATGAAGGACACCGGCAAACTCGGCCCCGGCAGCGGCCACGTCAATCCGCGGTCGTTCCGCAAGGTGGTCCGTGTGCGCCTCACCGGCCTCGACACCTACATCAAGCAGATCCGCGAGACCCTGCTGCCGCGACTCGAACAGCGCGTCACCGACCTGGAGAAGACCCGGCGCGAGGCCTACGGTCCAACGGTAACTCCGGTGCCGGTGCCCGCGCCGGTTGCACTGCCGCGGCTCGACGACAGCGTCGATCTGACCACCGACATCGTGCAGCCGGGCAAGAATGATCCGCCGGGTCGCGACCGCACGCCACCCGGCAAGGATCGCTGACCGCCGCGAACGGAGCATACGTGGTCTCCATCACCCGCCTGGTGCAACGCTTCGCCGCGCATCGTGGCGCGCAAACCGACCCGTTCGAGTTGCAGCGCCGCGAGCAGGAGACGCGCAACGAACGCGTGATCAACTGGCTGCGCAGTCTGCTGTTCGGGCTCGGCACGCTCGGCCACACGATCAACCATGTGTTCCACGTCGCGCCGTTCCCGTCGCCGATCTGGATTGTGCTGATCCTCGGCAGTGGCCTGCTCGGCTGCGCCTGGCTGCATGTCTACCTGCGCCGCAATCCGCCGTACCACTGGTGGCGCAAGTACCTGATCGCCACCGTCGAGTTGCTGATCCCCACGCTCGGCCTCTCCACGATGGTCGGCGCCGTGCCGCCAATGCTGGCCGCCACGATGCCGCTGCTGATCCTGATGTTCTTCATCGTGCTCAACGGACTGCGCCTCACGCTCGGCACGGTGTTCCTCTCCTGTGGCCTGACGATCCCGATCCACCTGGTGCTGTTCGCCAGCCACGCGCCGCCCGAGCTGCGCACGCCGATCTCCGCGGCCGCTGTGGCGGCACCGCTGATGATTGCCCTCGTCACGTCGATGATCGTGATCAGCATGATCCGGCTGCACCGCGAGGCCGCGTTCAAGGAGCACCTCACGCGCTTCCTCGCGCCCGAGCTGGTCAGCGAGATCGGCAGGAACCCGCGCCTGATGACGCAACAGACCGAACTGCGCACCGCCACCGTGCTGTTCACCGACATCCGCGGCTTCACGTCGCTCAGCGAGCGACTGTCGCCCGACGAGGTCGTCACGTTCCTCAATCTGTTCCTCGGCGAGATGACCGCCGCGGTGATGGAGCACGGCGGCATGCTCGACAAGTACATCGGCGACTCGGTGATGGCCGTGTTCGGTGTGCCGGTTGCGCATCCCGACCACGCGCGTCGCGCGATTCTCGCCGGCATCGACATGTGCAAGCGCCTCGAACGGCTCAACACGGCCCTGCAGAGCGAGAGCCTGCCCGCACTCTCGATCGGCGTCGGCATCCACACCGGCGAGCTCGTGGTCGGCGCGATCGGTTCGCCGCAGCGGCTCGAGTACACCGTGATCGGCGACTCGGTGAACGTCGCCGCGCGGCTCGAATCGTTGACGCGCAACTACCCGCTCTCGATCCTTGTCTCCGATGCGGTGCGCGAGTCGGACGGCGGCACGTCGCCGCTGTCGCGCATCGACACGGTGCGAGTGAAGGGCCGCGCGCAGGAAGTCACCGTGTGGTCTCCCGATGTCGCGGCGCCCGCCGCGACCAACCCGCCAGCTCCCCCGGCCCCCTGATGCCCCATGCACTGTCCAACTGCTGTTCCGTCGCGCCTTGCACTGCTGGTTCTGCTCGCCGCGCTCGCGCTTGTCACGCTTCCCGCCGACGGCTGGACGCAGCCCGGCCCGGCCGCCGAGGTCAAACGGCTGCGCATCGGCATCTCGCAGGAGCCGGACCAGCTGCACCCGTTCCTCTCGAGCATGGCGGTGACCTACGAGATGTTGCCGTTGCATCAGCTCCCGCTGTGCCGGCCGCAACCCGGCCCGGGCGACCGCAGCGAGGTGGCGCCGGTGCTGTGCACGCGCATGCCCACGCTGGCCAACGGCCTGGCGAAGATCATCCGCAACGTGGAGAACGACCCCACGCCGACCCGCCGCGACGGCGAACGCGAGGAAGACTGGCGGCAGCGGGTGGTGGACCACAAGTGGCTGCTCGCGCAGCTCGACCCGCAGGGCACCGGCCGGCACGACGAGGTGGAGGTGCGCTGGGAGATCGATCGTCGCGCCGTGTGGGAGGACGGCACCGCCGTGACGGCAGCCGACTTCATCTACACGCAGCAGCTGATCATGTCGGATGACCCCGCGTTCCCGGTGCCGTCGCGCGACATGGAGTCGAGGGTGCGCGCGATGACCAGCGAGGACTCCGGCCACCTGCTGGTCGTGCGCTGGAACGGCACGTGGGCGAACGCGCTGGTGCATCCGCACATGCTGCTGCCGAAGCACATCGTCGAGCCGCTGGTCACGCTGCACGGCGCCGCCTTCACCGGTCACGAGTGGCTGCGCAAGCCGACCAGCAACGGGCCGTGGCGCGTGGCCGAGTGGAAGCCGGGCGAGTCGATCCGCTTCGAACGCAACCCGCGGTGGTGGGGCAAGCAGCCGTACTTCGACGAGATCGACTACCTGATCTGCGACGACTCGGTGGTGCTCGGCGAGTGGCTCGCCGCGGGCCGCATCGACGCGACCGGCCAGATCGGCCTTTCGTTCGATGACGCGCGCGAGCTCGAGAAACGCAAGCTCGACACACTGGACCTGCACTTCACGCGCGGCCTCGTCTGGGAACACATCGACTGTAATCTCGACCACCCGATCTTGCGCGACGTGCGCGTGCGCAAGGCGCTGCTGCACGGCATCAACCGCGACCAGATGGTGAAGACGCTGTTCGACGGTCGGCAGCCGGTAGCGCACAGCTGGGTGCCGCCGGATCACCCCGCGTACCACGCTGGCGCGACGCGCTACGCATTCGACCGGGCCGAGGCGGGCCGCCTGCTGGACGCGGCCGGCTGGACGCGCGCCGACGACAAGTCGATGCGCCACAACGCGGCCGGCGACTCGCTGCGGTTCACGCTGGGCACGACGTCGGGCAATCGTGTACGCGCAGAGGTGTGCGAGCAGATCCGCGACGACCTGGCCGCGATCGGCGTGGACATCGAGATCGACCTGGTGACACCGGACACGTTCTTCGGTCAGGAGGGCCCGCTGACCCGGCGGACGTTCGACCTTGCGATGTATGCGTGGCTGTTCGACCTCACGTCCGACGGCATGCTGTGGACGTCGGCGCAGGTACCGACTGCCGACAACGCGTGGCAGGGCCAGAACTTCTGCGGCCTGCGCGACACACAGATCGACCGGCTCGAGAGTCGCATCGTCACCACGCTCGACGCGGCCGAGCGCATCGACCTCTGGCACAAGGAGCAGGAGCGCTGGACCGACCTGCTGCCCGCGTTGCCGCTCTACTACCGGTGCGATGCCACTGCCGTGCGTAAGACCATCACCGGCTGGAAGCCGGCGCACGTGGCGCCCGCTGAGTGGAACGTGCTCAACCAGGCGCGGCTCGAGAGCGACGACGAGTAGGCCGCCTGCCCGTCACTTCTTCTCGGGTTCCAGCTCGATCCAGGCATCCTTCGCCGGATCGCCGCCGCTCTCCTCGTTGGCTGCACCACCCATCACCAGCCGCTCCAGGAGGTCGACCATCTCGTCGTGCCAGGCTCGCGGCACGTCGCGCCGCTGCTCCAGTTGCGCCAGAAACTCGAGGCCGCGCTTGCGACCGTGGCAGCGCGCCACATCCTCCACCGCCCGGCTGTCGCGCACCGCGTCGTGCGTCGGCGCCAGCAACGTCACCTGCATCAACAACCCGGTTGCACGCACGCGGTCGCTGATCTTCAGCAGCTTCCACGTCACCGACCAGTCCGGCACCTCGGGATACGAACCGACCTGGAAGCGGATGATGTCGCCGCTGGCAAACGCCTGCACCTTCGACGGCACCGGCTCGAAAAAGTAGTCGGCGCGCTCGGTGCTGGCCCACGTGCCGGGCAGCGGCTTCTCGACGTCGTCGAACGGGTTGCGGTAGTTGTGCCGCTGCACGAACAGCGTGGCCGCGCCAAGCACGTTGTAGCCGCTGTACTCGCGGTCGGGCCGGACGACGACGGTCTCGCGCGCGAACTCGCGGCCGTCCGGGCCGAACGCGACCACCTCGTACTCACCGGCCAGCATGTCCTTGCGACGTACCGCGTGCGGCCCGACGTTGAAGACAATGTCCGGGCCGAACGTCACCTTCACGGCGTGGTCCAGGCTGTTGACCACCCACACGTCCTTCGTCGGCCGCCACAGCGCCATGGCCACCATCGCGCTGATCATCACGAGCAGCGTCGCGGCCAGCACGGTCCACGCGGTGCGATTGCGGATCTGGTGCGCGCGCACGCTGCTGAGCGATCGGCGCAGCTGCTTCACCGCGGCCGCCAGCTCGCGCGCCACGGCCGGGTCGAGCGGGTGCAATGGCGGCGCGTGCATCGCCGACGGCCAGTGGTGCTCGTCGGTGATGTGGCGATGCAGCGCGCGATGCAACGGCGGCATCAGCGCCGGCGCATGGAAGCGCGGCAGCGCAGCGACCACGGCGCGACGCGAGGGGTACCAGTCGTGACGATGCGCCGACGATGCCGGCGCACCGCGCATCTCGCCGAGCGTGAACGGCCGGTGCACATGGCCGTTGTTCGCGCGATCGTGCCCGCGGCCGTGCAGCGGATGCACCCACACATGCGCCACCGACGGCGCGTACGGTCGCGTGGAGTGTGCCGGCTGATCGGTCATCGCACGCGGCCCCACCAGTCGTCGCAACGACTGCCGAGGTTGCCGAGGTGCGCGTAGCGCGTCCAGTCAATCGTGAGCGGCGTGACCGACACGAAGTTCTCGCGCACCGCCTGCTCGTCGGTCCACACGTTGCCCGGCAGCACATCGGGCGAGCCGGGCGGGAGGTCCTCGCTCGCGACGCTGCCCTCGCGGATTGCCAGGTAGTCGCCGTCGACGCCGTCGACACCGTCGACACCGTCGCCCCGGCCGACCCGGCCGGCCCGGCCGGTACGTTCGAAATGTTCGGCGTAGCAGTACCCGGCCACGCGCGTGACGCGCACGCCGCGGTACTCGCTGGCGTGGATCGTCGGGAAGTTGACGTTGAGCAGCACGTTGCCGCCGCCCGGCGCAGTGCGCTCGCGCGAGAGCGTGCCATCCTCGAGCCACGCCACGAGCAGCGCCGAGACGACATCGGCGAGCGGGCCGACCTCGTCGAGAATCATGTCGTGGCTCTGGCGCAGTCGCGAGAACGCTACCGCCGGCACACCGAACCCGGCGGCCTCGGCGGCGACGCCAACGGTGCCGGAGTAGTGCAGATCGTGGCCGAAGTTGGCGCCGTGGTTCACGCCGGCGAGGACCAGGTCGGGCAGCCAGTCGGCGGCGGGTCGCGTGGTGGCGCGCGGCATGTTGCGGCTGGCAAAGAACCCGGAGCGTGCGCGATCGAGCGGGCCGCCGCGCGCGAGGGCGAGGCGCACACAATCGGCCGGCGTGCCGTCCACCCTGTAGGCCGTGGTGGCGGTCGGTTCGCCGGGCTCGTGGGCCATCGCCTCGCGCGGGTCAACGGTATCGACGTGCAATTCGCCGAGCGAGATGCGGTGGCTGTAGCCGGACCGCTCCTCGGCCGGCGCAATCACCACAATGTCGGCCTCATCGCCGAACGCACGTCGCGCGGCCATCGTCAGGAGTGCGATGCCGCGCGCGTGGATGCCGTCGTCGTTGCTGATCAGGATGCGCATCGTCGAGTGGATCTCCGGTCCGGCCGGCGCGGACCGATTCTACTTCTCCAGCGTGACGTCGAGCTTGCCCTTCGCGGTGCCGCGTCGCGCCGCGTAGACCACCACAATGTAGTAGCGGCCCGGCGCGATCGTCGTCTCACCGGCCACCGGCGTCATCACGATCACCTCGTTGCCGTGCGGTTCGCGCGTGCCGAGCTCGCCCGTCTCCCACAGCCAGTGGCCGCGGCGGATCGCCATGTCGACATCCTGCGCGCAGGTGCTCTTGATCGTCATCTTCTTCACGCCGGCCGGGACATCGACCCAGGTCGTCTCCGAGTCGCCGCTGCCGCGCGAGACCAGCTCGAAGTCGTAGCTGGTGCCGGGCACCACCTGCCCGTCCACCGGCGGGTTCTCGTCAAGCTGGATGATCACTTGCGCCTTCACCGTGGCCGACCCGGCCGACGCGTTGCGCGTGACATCGATGAAGTACTTGCCGGGCGTGATCGGGTTGGTGGGGTGCCACGCATCCAGGTAGATGTCGCGGATCGTCTGGCCGACGACGCGGAACTCGGCGTCGGTCTCGTAGTTCTCCATCTGCTTGCCGTGGCGCATGAAGACGTCGACGCCGGGGTCGCCCACCACCACCACGCGCATCGACTTCGAACCGGCCGGCACCTCGACGACAAAGGTCTGGTAGACGCGGCCCGACGGGTGCGGCAACGAGAACGCGAACGGCTTGCGCACCTGCAGCGTGGCGTCCACCGCCAGTGCTTCGGCGCCATTCAGGTGCACCACGATGTTGCCGCTGGCCGCCCGCAGGATCGCCGACTGATTGAACGTGACGTCGATGTAGTACTTGCCGGTCTGCAGTGGCTTGCGCGCCAGGTCGCGCCGGATCTTGATGTCCGTCGGCGTCTGCCCGGCGGCGTAGTGGTCGGCGTCCTTCGTGTAGTCGTTCATCTGCGCGCCGTAGCGGATGTAGAGGTCGATGTCCTGCTCGCTGGTGGCCACCACGTGCAGTTCGTTGACCGAGTCGGCCACGTCGACCACGTAGGTCATGTAGGTGCGGCCCTTGTAGGGCAGCGAGAACAGCACGGTCTGGTCGGCCGTCAGCGTGCCGTCCACGGCCAATTCCACGGCCGGGGGCGCTTCCACGTCGAGTTCGAGCAGCATGTGGCACGTGTTGCCCGCGGGTGCCTCGCCGGCGTAGGCCACGTCGATGTACCAGGTGCCGGCCTTCAGCGGCGGGCTCGACGACTTGTCGACGTACAGCACGTTGTCGCCCTTGTGGTCGGCCTGGTTCCATTCGGGCATGTCCTGGCCGAAGCGGGCGAAGATGCGCACCGGCTTGCCGTCCTTGCTGGTCGCCGTGATGCGGAACGACTTCGTCGTGTCGGCGATGCTGATCGTGTAGCTGATGTAGGCGCGCTTCTGCGCGGTGGGCAGCAGCGGGTCCACGGCGGTGCCGGGTGCGAGCAGCGGCGGCTCCTGTGCGACCGCCATGCCGGGCCAGGCTCCGATCAACAACATGGTGAGTGCAGGAACGACGAACAGGTACGGCGCACGCATGGCGGTGGCTCCGGGCCGGGTTCTGGCGGGTTCGTGGAGACGACAACGTTTGTAGCACGGCGGTCCGCCGGGCTGCATGCATCTGGAACAGCCCTCATCCGGCCTGCCCCCAAAGTGCAGTGCCGGTCCGCGATACCGATTGCCGGTCGCTACTTCTCGCGGCGGTTGTCGACCTGCGCCTTGTCCGGGTACGGCGGCGGTACGGGGTCCTCGACCGGCGAGTCCTTCATCAGCTGTTGCAGGTGCTTCACGGCCGCGTCGATCTGCGCGTCGCCGCCGTTGAAGGTGGCGTGCGGCAGATTGTCCACCACGATGTCGGGCTCGACGCCGTGGCCCTCGATCAGCCAGTGGCCGTCGGCGAACACGCCGATCTCACCGGCCGTTGCAATGCCGCGATCGACCAGGCGATTGCTCATGCTCAGCCAGACCTCGCCGCCCCAGGTGCGCGTGCCGATCACCTTGCCGAGGCCGAGTCGGCGGAAGCCCTCGGTGAAGGCCTCGCCGTCGGAGCCGGTCTTCTCGTCGCAGAGCACCACCATGTGCCCGCGGAACGCGAAGTGCATGTTCCAGTACGGCTTGCCGACGCGCGGCTGCCAGTAGAACCACGCCTTGCGCATCAGCCGCGAGAGAATCCACGAGTCGATGTTGCCGCCGCCGTTGTGGCGCACGTCGATGATCAGGCCCTTGCGATTGAACACCGGGTAGTACTGCTCGACGAAGTCGGCAATGTCGCCGCTGCCCATCGCGCGCAGGTGGATGTAGCCGATGTCGCCGGCGCCGGCCTGCTCGACGGCCAGGCGGCGCGTGTACTCCCACTCGTGGTAGCGCAGGTCGGCCGCGGTGCCGGGCCCGATCGGCCGCACGATGATGTCGCGCGTCGGCGCGTCGGCCGGCGAAGGGCGGCGCAGCGTGAGCCGCACCTGCTTGCCGATCGTGTTGCGCAGCAGGATGCCGAGGTCGGGCACGGCCGACGTGGAGATGCCGTTGATGGCCTCGATGCTGTCGCCGACCCTCACGTCCTGATACGCCTCGCCCAGCGGGCTGCGGCGCTGCGGCTCGTCGGGGTCGTTGCGATAGATGTGCATGATCGCCCACACACCGTTGGCGAGGCGCTCGATATCGGCACCGAGCATCGCCGACGCGACGTTCTCGCTGCCGCTGCGCGAGTCGCCGCCCCACACGAAGGTGTGCAGCGCCGCGAGCTCGGCCACCATCTGCGCGATGATGTCGTTGAGTTCCTCGCGGTTGGACACGCGCGCGACCAGCGGTTCGTAGCGGGCCCGCATCGCCGGCCAGTCCACGTTGTGCATGTGGCGGTCGTAGAAGTAGTCGCGCTCGAGGCGCCACGCCTCGCTGAACAGCTGCCGGTACTCGTCGCGCGGCCTGTACGCGAATGTCCAGCCGGAGAGGTCCACGGCGGTGTCCTTGAGGTTGGCGGGTGCGCCGCTGCCGGCCGGAATGATGTGCAGCGCGTTGCCCTTGCGCACCAGCAGTCGCTTGCCGTCGTACGACAGCTCGGCGTCGCCGGCGTCGGGCACGAACACCTTCGCCTCCGGCGAGTCGTTGGTGATCGCCATCATCATCAGGTTGCGCTTGCGCTCGTTGCGGTCGTAGCTGGCCCAGATCAGATTCTTGCCGACGACCATCAGATTGGAGTAGTTGCCCGGCTCGACCGGCACCTCGATCAGCCGCGCAACGAGACCGTCGAAGTCGATCTCGATCGGCGGCACGGCCGGCTTGTCGTCCTTCTTCGGTTGCGCGGGCTGGGCCGGCTGGGGCTGCGCGGGCTGGGGCTGCGCGGGAGCAGGCTGTGCGGGCTGGGCCGGCGGGGGCTGACTACCGTTCTCCTGCTCCTTCTGTTTCTGCTGTTCCTCCTTCTTGCGCTTCTCCTCTTCCTCCTTGCGCGCCTTCTCCGCCTCGGCCTCCGCCCGGCTCACCTCGTCGTCGGGCAGGAACGGCGACCGCAGCCCCGGCTGCAGCGCCAGCGCGTAGATCTTCGTTGTGCGATCAAAGTGCGGCTCCGGCGCGCGCAGGCCCCACGGGCTGCCCACCGACGACGACAGGTGCCGCTCCGACAGGAAGAACAGCCACTTGCCGTCCGCGCTGAACGCCGGCGACGAGTTCGTGTAGCGGTCGGTCGTCACCACATGCATCTGCTTCGTCGTCACGTCGAACAGCCGGATCACGTTGTTCGAGTTGCTCGCCGATGAGCAGCACGCAAACCAGCGGCTGTCGGCCGACCACAGGAAGTCGCTGAAGCCTTCGCGGTCCGACTCAGCCAGCAGCGTGTTCGCCGGCGTGCCTTCGGGCGCGCGGTGGTCGTAGATGAACAGACGATGGTGCTTGTCGTCGTGCACCGTGTAGCGGCCGTCGGGCGACGTGCGCGTCTCCCAGCGCAGCACCTCGCTGTCGCTGGTCAGCTGCGTGCGCTCGCCGTTGTCGGCGGCCGGCAGCGTCCACAGTTCCACCTCGCCGGACTCGTCCGACAGCGTGATCAGCCGCTTGCCATCCGGCAGGAATCGCGTGTCGCGGTAGCGCACGTCGGGCTGGTGCGTGACATGGACGATGCGCCCCGGCTTGCGCGGCGCGATGAACACCTCGCCGCGCGACGTCAGCACCACCGACTCGCCGTCGGGCGAGAGGTGCGCATCAGAAAGCCACGCCATCGGATTGCCGACCCACTTCTCGCGCATCTGGTCGAAGTCGGTCGCCAGGCGGATCGGCACGACGTGATCCTCGCCAGTCGCGAGGTCGAGGAGGCGGATGTCGGCGCCGTGCTGGTAGACCACCCGGCTGCCGTCGATCGCCGGGTTGCGCGCGGCGAACGTGGTGTGCGTGGTGTGCTGCGTCAGGTCGCTGCCGTCGAGCTGCATCGACCAGAGGTTCATCCGGCCGCTGCGATCGCTGGCGAACACGATGCGCTCGCCGTCGCCGCCGTTGGCGTGGCGCCAGATCATCGGCGCCAGACTGCCGCCATCGTAGTCGGCCGTCAGCGGCACAGCCTCGGCGTCGGCGCCGGTGTCTGCGGTGTCAAAGCGCCACAGGTTCTGCGCGGTGCCGCCGCGGTACTGGCGCGTGTGGCTGCCCTGGAACGACAGCCGCGTGAACACCAGCGTGTGGCCGTCCGACGCGAACACGCCCTGCGCGGCCTGCGCCAGTTCGATCCGCGTGCGACGCCCGGCCGCGAGGTCGAGCACAACCAACTGGTCGTCGGGCAGGCCGCAGTGCGCGCGCGTCGAGATGATCAGCTCGGTGTTGCTTTTCCAGCCGACCGGGATGTTGCGCGACGCATCCCATGTCACGCGCGTCGGCGCGCCGCCATCGATCGGCAGCGTGTAGACCTCGGCCGGGCCGTCGTAGCTGGCGCGGAAGGCCAGCGTCCTGCCGTCGGGCGAGAGCACCGGCGACGACTCGCCGCCGGCGTGCGTGGTCAGGCGCGTTGCGACGCCGCCGCGGATCGTGGTGCGCCACAGGTCGCCCTCGCTGACGAACACCAGCGTCGCGCCGCGCAGTGCCGGGTCGGAGTAGTAGCCGAGCGGCGGGTCGGCGCTGGCCAACGACGCGGGCAACAACAGGGAGAGCGCAACAACGACAACCGCAAAGCGCAGCAACAACGACATGGCACAGCCGGGGACGGAGTGGATGCCGCTGGTGTGCCGCAATCCGCTGCGCCACGCAACCGGCGAATGGCGCGAGCCGGTTCCAATGCGGCGGACGGTGCGCGACAATCGGTGCGCGCGTCCGGTCGAGCGCGAAGGCGAACGATGGACCCATCACCCGGCATCGGCAACGAGCGCGTGCTCACCTTGCTGGAGATCAACGTTGGCGGCAGCCTGCCGTCGATCGACCTGCGCGGCGCCGACACGAAGACCGACGACGCCACTGCCAGCACCAAAGCGGCTACTCCAGCAATCGCCGACAGCAACGCGGCGCGCTACGACCAGCTCAACCTGATCGGGCGCGGCGGTCTCGGCGAAGTGATGGCCGCGTTCGATCATGACCTGCGCAGGCGCGTCGCGCTCAAACGAACACTGCACGGCCACAGCTCGCCCGACGAGGTCCGCCGGCTCGTCGCCGAGGCGCAGGTCACGGCGCAGCTCGAGCATCCCAACATTCCATCGGTGCACGCGCTCGGCATCCAGCCCGACGGGCGGCCGTACTTCACGATGGCCCTGATCCACGGCATGTCGCTCGGCGAACTGCTGCGGCTGCGACGCACCGACCCGGCCCTCGCGGCCGAGTTCTCGACCAACCGGCTGCTGCGCGTGTTCCTGCAAATCGGCTACGCGATTGCCTTCGCGCACGAGCACGGCGTGCTGCATCGCGATATCAAGCCGGACAACGTGATGGTCGGCCGGTTCGGCGAGGTGCGCGTGATGGACTGGGGCCTCGCGCGGGTGATCGGCCCGCCCGCCGCCGCGACGCCGGACGTGGACGCACCCGCCGAGCGAGCTGGCGCGGCGGTGGGCACGCCGGGCTACATGCCGCCCGAGCAGGTGGAGGGCAGCGACCTCGACGAGCGCGCCGACGTGTGGGCACTCGGCGCGCTGCTCTACGAGATGCTCAGCGGCAAACGACCGATCGATGGCGCGACATCGCCGGAGGTGCTGACCCGCACCGTGCGCACCGACGTCACGTCGTTGAGCGTGGTGACGGCCGCGGCTGCGGTGCCGCAGGTGCTGACGGCGGTGGTCGACAAGGCGCTGCGACGCGATCGCGACGAGCGGCACGCGTCGGTGCAAGAGCTGATGCGCGACGTCGAGGCGGTGATCGAGGGCAAGCATCCGCCGTCGATTCCCGTCGCGGGCAGCCGGCTGCGGCGCGCGGGGCGCTGGTATGTCGGCCATGAGTTCCGCACGTCGCGCCTCACGCCAATGGACATCGACCTGGCGTTCTTCGGCGCGATGCTCGCCGGCGGCGCGATCGGCGTGTGGGTCGCGTCGTGGTTCACGGGCACGGCATGGCCGTGGTTCGCTCTGCTGGCCGGCATCGCGCTCAACATTCCGTTCTACCTGCATTTCTCGCGCCGTCGCCCGGCCGACGAGCGACTCACCGCGCTCGGACTGGAAGGCGTGAGCACCGACCACGCGCTGTCGCGACACGCCTCCGATGTGTCGTCCGGCGCAGCCACCGGTCCGGCCGCCGACCCGCCGGGCGGTGCGGCGCGTGATGCGTGACGCTTGCCTTTCGCGGGTCTGATGCTAGCTTCACCCCGCTCCCATTCCCGCTCGAAGCCCGCTGCCATCGCACGCGGCGCCCATTGAGGACGGATTGATGCGCGAGATCACCCGGACGTGGCGCGACCTCTTTCTCGGGTTCCGCATCGCGCTCGACCTGCGGAAGATGTTCCTCGGTCTGCTCACGCTGCTGACCACCGCGCTCGCGCTCGGCGTGGCGCTGCTGGTGCTGATGTGGGTCCGCGTCGACGAGCAGAACCAGCTCAGCGCGGCCGCCAGCACCACCGCCGACACCCGGCCCGACGGCGTCGACAAGGGCGTGGCGCAGCCGTGGGTCGATTGCCGGGGCCAGAGCCTCGCCGCCATGCTGCTCGCTGCGATCCAGGATGCGGGCCAGCCGGATTCGTTCGGCAACGACGCGGTGATGCGGCTCGGCCAGGTCACGCGCCTGACGCTCGCCGACTACGGCATCGGCACGTTCCGCCACCCCGCCACCGGCGTGCCGCGGCCGCGCACCGGCCTGTCACTGTTCGACGTGCTGCTGTTCGCGTTTGTCGGCCTGATCTGGTGGGCGTTCTGCAGTCGCCAGCTTGGCGCCATCTCGCGCATCGCCGCGGTCGAGGTGTCGCGCGACGTTCGCATCGAGATGGGCAAGGCGCTGGCGTTCGCCCGCTCGCGCGCCCGGCCGCTGTTCGCCGCACCCGTGATCATCGACATGGTCTTCCTGCTGCTCTGCCTTGGCATCGCGCTGTGGGCGTTCATCGGCTGGATTCCGTGGCTCGGCCCGGTGATCTGCGCGCTCACCGTTCCGCTGGTGATCTTCGCCGGGTTCCTGATGGCCGTGCTGCTGATCGGCGGCGTGCTGGGCAGCCCCATGCTCGTGCCGGCGCTGGCGGTCGAAGGCACCGACAGCTTCGACGCGCTCTCGCGCGCCTACTCGTTCGTGTACTCGCGGCCGTGGCACTACCTGCTCTACAACGCGATCGGCCTGGCCTACGGCGCGATCTGCGTGGCGTTCGTGTTTGCGTTCACCCTGTTGATGCTCGCGCTGGCGGCCCTGCCGGCGCGGCTCGTGTGGGGTGGGCCGTTCGAGCGCTTCCTGTCCTTCGTGATGCCGGCCGACGACATGTACCGCGTGATGACGTTCGGCGCCGAGCGCCTCGCCAACGCGAGCATCAGCGACATCCTGGAGAAGGATGGCCCGGCCGGGCTGGTCTTCGTGGTGCTGATGCTGGTGGTGCTGATCTTCGTGCTCGGCCTCGCACTGGCCTACGTGGTGTCGTACCTGACGACGATGTTCACGCTGATCTACTACGCGATGCGCACACGGGTGGACGGCACCGACACGACCGAGATCTTCTACGACGAGGACGACGACCTCTGGATGGCGCCGCCGCCCGAGGTCGAGCAGGCCGTGGCCGCGACTGCTGCCGCCGCGGCGGTGCAAACCGACTGACCGCCGGACCCGGCGATCAGGCCGATCAGGCCGTCTCGTCCGGGTAGTACACCTCGCCCACCGCCACCGAGCACACGCGGTCGCCCACCAGGCATTGCCCGAGGCTGATGCCGCCGAAGCCGTCGCTGGCCAGCGCCTGCGCGAGCAGCGTCACCGTGTCGCCGGGGCGGATCTCGCCGACGAAGTGCGCCTGCAACACCTTCAGTGCGCGCACGTCCAGCGGGGCCGCGTCGTCGGTCACGTCGGTCCGCGCGTTGCGCACAAACCACGCCAGGCAGATGCCGAGCTGGCCGATCGCCTCGATCTGCAGCACACCGGGCCACACCGGGTAGCCGGGAAAGTGCCCGGCGAACACCGGATCATCCCCGCGCAGCGTCAGGCTGCCGGCGATGAAACCACCGGCCGGGTCCACGCGTTCGATCGAATCGACGAAACGGAACGGCGGCCGGTGTGGCAGCAGTCGTTCGACCACGCTCGCGTCGTACGCAACCGCCACGCCAGCGTCGGCCGCCATGATCGGCTTCTTTCGCGCCCGCTTGACCAGCTTGTCGATATCGCCCGGATCGGTCACCGGCTTGCTCCGTTGATGTCCTGTGTGCAGGCTTCCTCATGTGGTGCAGGCTTCCAGCCTGCTTCTTGCAGGTGATGAAACCACCAGCCTCCCCGTGCGGGCTGGAAGCCAACAGCACAACATCACCACTGTCTGCCGCGCGGAGGCCGCCCGTTGTATGGTGGTTGCGCGCCAGCGTTCGCCACCACTTCGTCGCCCGATCACCGGCCGCGTACACGCGGTACACTGCTCCCGATGCCGGAGAATTTCTACCACACGCTGCTGCAGGTCGACCCGGACATCACCAACCCCGACTACTATCAGTTGTTGGGGCTGGACCCCGACGACATCTCCAGCGAGATGGTCGAGGCGCAGTACAAGACCAAGATGAAGCTGCTGCAGAACGTGCGCAGCACCAAGTACAAGGA
>JBFWQT010000070.1:0-18910 GCA_050249295.1 Planctomycetota bacterium | reverse complement strand
AGTCGTCGCTGGTGATGTACCCGATCTTCGACTTCGGCTCCGAAGCCCACCGCACGCACTACCTGCCGAAGCTCGCGAAGGCCGAGATGATCGGCTGCTTCGGCCTGACCGAGCCGTACGGCGGCAGAAACCCGGGTGCGATGAAGACGCGCGCCGTGGACAAGGGCGACCACTGGCTGCTCAACGGCGAGAAGATGTGGATCACCAACGGCAGCATTGCCGACATCGCGATCGTGTTCGCGCAGACCGGCGCCGCGCTCAGGCTCTTCCCCATGTCCAGGCCGAGTTCGCGGCGTGCCATGTGGGCCAGCGCCGCGTAGGTGGAACCCATAAGCCAGCCGCGAAGCGCCGTGCGAGCAGCCTCCAGCGTGCGGTATGGTTGCTGCACGGCTCACCTCGGGGCGCGCGAGTGACCGAACACGAAGCCACCTCGTCCATGTGACACAATCAATGGGCGAGGCCCATCTCGAACGCGGGTTCCATCGATGTCCGTCCCCGACGAACCCCCACTGGTCCCGCGCGCCCACTGGTTCCGTGCGGAACTGCGGCTGCGGCATGCCGTCTCGCCGGATGCGCGCTGGGTGAGCTGGCAGGAGCGGGTGCCGAACGGCGGCTTCCGCGCGTGGGTCGCCCCGCTGGCCGATCTGTCGGCGGCACGGGCCCGTGCCACTGGAGCCGCTGACGGAGGTCTTCTGGACGTTCGGCCGGTCGCAACTGGTGGTGACCACGCGCCGCGACAAACGCGATCTGTTCCGCACCGTATGCCTGATCCGGCCCGATGACATGCGCGTGCGGCAGGTCAATCCGGACGGCTACGAGTACGAGCACACCATCCAGATGCGCCCCTCGCGGCCGGACCACATGGTGTTGGCGTTCTCGCGCGGGCGCGAATGGACCATCCAGCGAGTGCATGTGCACACCCGCCGGACCAGCGAACTTTGGCGCGGGACTGTGCCGGACTACCTGCATTGGGCTGTGGACGGTCAGCTGGAGTTGATGTTGCTGGGGCAGCCGGGCAAGCACCACTGGATGGAGTGGACGGCCCGCACGTCGCCACGCGCACAGTGGCATTTGTTGCCGGGAAGCGACGAGTTCCGCTATCGCGCCGAGCGCGTGCTGGCCGACGGGTGCCTGGTGATGATCGCCGAGGATGCGCTGGTGCTGGTCGATCTCAAAAGGCGCGAAGCGCGGCGGATGACGCCGGCCGAGGTCGAGACTTGGTTCCCGCGCGGCCGCCGGGAGGTCGGAGTGCAAGCGCAGGCCGTGCTCGCCCGTGCGAAGGCCGCGGTGCCGCACCAAGTCGAGCAGGTGTTCACCAACTGGTTCTCGACTGCCAGCGTGGTGATGCTGGAACGCCGCAATGCCAAGCGCGACATCTGGCTGTACAACGATGCCACCGGCCGCGCGGAGTTGCTGCACGCCACGCACCGCAAACTGCCGCTGGCCCGCCGCAGGAAGCTGCGCATTCCGGTGGCGGGTGGCCACTCGTTGGCTGCCATGCTGGTGCGTCCGCCGGGTTCTGGTGACGAGCCCCTGCCGACCGTTCTGATCGGCACCAATGGCGATGGAGAGTACATACTCGGAAACGCGTTCGATCCGGTCAGTCAGTGGCTGGCCAATCGCGGGTACGCGGTGCTGCTGGTCACGGGTCGCGAGCCGCTGCAGCGGCAGTTCCGCGAAAACGGTCCGCGCAACCTGCAGGACCACCTGGCCGCCCTGCGCTGGCTGGTGAGCGCGGGCCATAGCGTGGCGGGGCGCATCGGCGTGCTGGCGTGCGGCACGTTCGACAGCTATCGCGCGCTGTGGTTGCTGACCGAAGCGCCGGAGCTGTTCGCAGCCGGCGTGATTTCAACCACGCCGGTCGATCTGCCGCGGTACGTGAAGGCACTCGACCAGGACTACGGCAAGGACCGGGTCGGCTACGGCGACGTGTTCACCGATGGCGGTGCAATCGACGATGCGTTTCTGCTGCAGCATTCGCTGATCGACCGCCTGCCGCGTCGCCGCGCCGCCGTGCTGCTGAGCGACCTGCGCCCCGGCGGCCCGATCACCATGGCGGGAACCGCGACCCCGCGCCGCCTGCGCCAGCAATGTAAGGCGCCGGTCCATCAGGTCATGCATTCCGATCACTACGCTGCTATCGAAGCGTTCTTCGCCCGGCAGTTGGGCGGCCGGCACGAGCCATGAACGTCGGCGCCGCACTCCGACCCTCCGGGCCTCCGGGGTTGCACCCCGGCTCGCCCGGAACCCGGCGTTCGCGGACATCACTCTCTGCTTGCAGCCAGCACCGGGCCCGGCCCGCGTCTCACGCCGTTGTCTGCCCCCTCGCAGTGTGGTACCCGAACCACGCCACCACGTTCACCCTCGCACCCGACCGCGCAGGCGCCTCGCATGGCAACCGACTTCTACAAGTTCGACGAGCTCTACACCGACGACCAGCTGGCGATCCGCGACGAGGTCCGCAAGTTCGTCGACAGCGTGATCCTGCCGAACATCGGCGACTGGGCCGATCAGGGCATCTTCCCGAAAGACAAGATCGTCCCCACGCTCGGCGAACTCGGCGTGCTCGGCTGCGTCTACCCCGAGCAGTACGGTTGCGCCGGCGTGGACAACCAGACCTACGGCCTGATCATGCAGGAGCTCGAGCGCGGCGACACCGGCCTGCGCTCGTTCGCCAGCGTGCAGTCGTCGCTGGTGATGTACCCGATCTTCGACTTCGGCTCCGAAGCCCACCGCACGCACTACCTGCCGAAGCTCGCGAAGGCCGAGATGATCGGCTGCTTCGGCCTGACCGAGCCGTACGGCGGCAGCAACCCGGGTGCGATGAAGACGCGCGCCGTGGACAAGGGCGACCACTGGCTGCTCAACGGCGAGAAGATGTGGATCACCAACGGCAGCATCGCCGACATCGCGATCGTGTTCGCGCAGACCGGCGCCGAGGGCGACAATAAGGGCATCCGCGGGTTCATCGTGCACAAGGACGACCCCGGCTTCAGCGCGCCGATCATCAAGCGCAAGATCGGCCTCAAGGCCAGCGTCACCTCGTCGCTCGTATTCCAGGATTGCCGCATCCCGAAGGACCGACTGCTGCCGAAGAGCGACGGCGGCCTCAAGTGCGCGTTCAAGTGCCTCAATAACGCGCGCTTCGGCATCTGCTACGGCGTCGTCGGCGCGGCCACGGCCTGCTACGAGGAGGCGGTGAGTTTCACCTCCACTCGCAAGCCGTTCACGCGGCCGCTCAACAACTACCAGTTGATCCAGATGAAGCTCGCGCAGACGCTGACCGAGATCACGCTGATGCAGGCGCTGAACTTCCGCCTGGGCCAGATGAAGGATGCCGGCACCGTCCAGCCCGGCCAGATTTCCCTCGCCAAGAGCCACAACTGCCGGACCGCGCTGAACATTGCCACGCGTTGTCGCGAGATGCTCGGCGCGAGTGGCATCACCTACGAGTTCGCGAGCGGCCGCCATGAGACGAACCTGATCTCGGTGGACACCTACGAAGGCACCCACGACGTGCACAAGCTCGTGCTCGGCGCCGAGATCACCGGTTACCCGGCCTTCGACCACTGACCCCGCATGGCCCGCGACGACGTCGATCTCGGGTTTGTCCAGCGTCATCGACGAGAGATCGTCAACGAACTCCTTCCGGTTGCGCGCAACGTGCCGCAGCTGATTGCGGGCCTCGTGATGGTCGGCATCGGAGTCGCGCTCCTGGTGGCCACGGCGGTCAGCGCGGACGGCAATCCTGACGTGCGGCGAGGCCTGGTCTTCCTGGCCGCCGGCGCCTTCGTGTCGTTCCGGCAGCTGAAGGAGTTGCCTCGCGGCATCTTCCGGGCGCGCCGTCGGTCGTTCATCGGCATCGCGCGCATCATCAATGGCTCGGGCATCACGGTGCCACCGACACCGAAGATCTGGCGCGATGTCGAGTCCGGCCGCTGGGCGTTCTACGGGGCCACTCTGATGATGTGCCACGATCCGGCGTGGGCGCCGGACGCCGGCCCCGCCGGGTTGTTCGCCGACATCGTGGACACCATGCAGCACGCCTACCGTGTCGGAAGGACGCCGCTCCGGCCGACCTGCACCCGGCCTGCGACATGTTCGCGCAGTCGTTCGAGGCCAACATCTTCACGCCGCCGTGTGCATTGCCGTCAAGGCTGGTCGGTCGCGACGACGTGTACCTCACCTGCGGCACGTTGCTGCGCGTGCACCTGCCGCAGGGGCACCTGGCTCCGGACAAGGCGTTCCCGGTGCTGATGGTTCCGAAGCCGCGCGACGAGGAGTGGGTCGCGATCAGCATTCCGTGGCGCTACTGGAATGCCGAGGCTTACGCCACGGTGCGGCGAGTGAAGAAACTGCCTGGTATGAGCCAACCCGCCGGCCACCTGGCGCTCGCGCCGGGTCGGCACAAACCGGGCGGCATCAGCTGGACGCCGTTCGATCCTCAGCCCCCGCGCGCGTAGCTGGACCTCCTTGCGCGTCGTCGCAGACCGCTCGCAACCGCCGCTCCCGCCTACCGGTTGGGCGGCTGCTGCACCGCCTGCATCAACCGGTTGGCCTCCTGCCGCGCTTCCTCCGCACTCTGCGGGCGATCGGCCGGGGCCTTCTCCAGCATCTTCATCACGTACGCCTCGACCCGCGGATCGACCGGCACGTGCACACTGATCGGCGGCGGCGCCTCGTGCTTGTGCGCAAGGAACAGATCCAGGCCCTTCTTGCCGGCAAACGGCGGCTTGCCGACGAGGCAGCAATACAGGACGCAACCCAGCGAGTAGAGGTCGGCCCGACCATCCACTGCGTTCTTCTCGTGGCTCACGCCGGCCAGCTCGGGCGCGATGAACGCACCGGTACCGACGACGCTGCCCACCTTGGTCAGACGGCCGCTGGCGCTCTTCAGGTCAGCCACCACGCCGAAGTCGGTCACGCGCGGGCCGTAACCGTTGTCGATGAGAATGTTCGGCGGCTTGAGGTCGCGGTGGACGATGTGGGCGTCGTGCAGCACCTGCAGCGGCGCGAGGATCTTGCTCGCGAGCCACAGCACGCGCCACTCGAACAGCCGCTTGTTGACGCGCAGCAGGTCGGCCAGCGAGTTGCCTTCGACAAAGTCCATCACCAGGAACGGCAGGTCGCGCCACTGGCCGTGGCCGTGAGCGGCCACGAGGCCGGGGTGGCGCAGGCCCTCCATCGTGCGCGCCTCGCGCAGGAAGCGGATCAGGAAACGCGGGTCCTGAAGGAAGCGCGGCTTGAGAAACTTCATCGCGAACGGCTGCCCGGCCGAGTCGCCTTCAGTGGCCAGGCCCTTGTAGACGACGCCCATCGCGCCCTTGCCGAGCAACTCCACGACCTTGTAGTCGCCGACCTCGATGCCCGCCAGTTGGTCGATGCGTGGACGATCCGCGAGAACGGCGTCCTCTTCCTCTTCATCCTTCTCGGAGAGTTCCGGCTTCTCGGTGGCCGCGGTGGGCATGGCGCCGACGCGACTGAGCAACTGGCTGAGCAGCGTGTCGTCGACGTACTCGCTGCGCTTGAGTGCCTGCGGCACGTCCGGCGCTTCGCCACGATCGACCATCGACAGGATCAGGCGCATGCGCACCGGATCGAGCCAGCCCTCTTCCTGGAGGTAGCGGACCAATTTGTCGTCGCGCTCGGAGAGAGCCATATCGACAGCGGTTCGGGATGCGCGGTGTGGCGCGATTGTATCAGACCTGGCGGCCCGCCAGTGATACGAGCGACCGGCGGATGGCGTCACCGGACGAACGACCGACGCGACGTGCCGGACGTGCAAGGTGTGCATGCGCTATGGCGCGTTGACCACGCCCGTGCGCGACTCGCCGCGCTCGTTGCTCTGCCAGTACTGCCCGCTGGCGACATCCATGCAGGTCAGCCAGCCGCCGCCGTAGGCCCACGTGTCGATGCAGACCACGCTGCCGAGGTGCAACGGCACGCCGCCCTTCTGCACGGTGTGCCCGCAGATCACGAGCTTGCCGGACTCGTGCGAGTACGGGTCGTAGGGGTCGAGCTTCTCCCAGCGCAGCATGTGCGCCGGCTGCTCGCTCATGGGCACGTCGTGATACAGGCCGGCGTGCACGAAAATGTGGTCGTCGGTTTCGTGCCACTCCTTGCAGGTTGCATCGAGGAACTGCCAGTGCGAGTCGGGCACATCGGCCATGCGGCCGCTGGTCTCGCTGGTCGGCGAGTACGAGTCGATCGCCGGCCGGCCGCCGCACATCATCCAGTAGCCGAAGTGTTCGCTGCTCTGGCGCGCGTCCATCATCATCTGCTCGTGGTTGCCGAGCAGCGAGACGAGTTGGCAGCGATCGCCGAGCGCGAGCAGCATCTCGATCACGCCGCGCGAGTCCGGCCCGCGGTCGATGTAGTCGCCGAGGGTCACGAGTACATCGTCCGCCGTCGGGCGCACCGCATCCAGCAGCGTGCGGAACGCCGTGAAGCAGCCGTGGATGTCGCCGATGGCAAGCGTTCGCATGTGCAGCCCGGGCGGCGGCCGGAATGGAGACCGCCACTATACCCGCCGGCCGGTGCAAGGCGATTGACGACGGCCGCAAAGTTGAGAGAAGTTGCGACCGCCCGTCCGCGCGATGCACGCCATGACGCCACCACGTCTGATCGTCCTGCTCGACGACAAGTCGTACGGCCTGGAGCAGGTGCGCCGGGCCATTCCGCGCGACATGGTGGATCGCGTCGAGTTGCGCCACATCGATCGCTGGTCGGTGTGGCAGGCCGATCCGCCGGATGCGTTTGTGGTGTTGCTCGACTACTACCTCGACAAGGACGGCCTGGAGGGCGTGGACGTCGTCGGGCAGATTCGCGCGACCCACCTGATCGGCTTCTCGTCGGTGCTGCGCTGTTCCAGGTCGATCTGCGAGCTGGCGGGCCAGAGCGGGAACTTCCGCTCGGCGCACGCTGTGCAGAAGCTCGACGGCGGCCTGAATCCGCGACTGGCGGACGTGATGATCGAGGTGCTGAATGACGACGCGGACGACGAGGGATGATGAGCTGACGGTGTTCGCCCAGGAGTCGCGACCGCAAGGGAGCGAGCCGGAGGGCCTCTCGCTGCATCAAGCTGAGGCGGATGCCGGACTACCCCTCGCGCAGCAGTCGCTTCGTCTCCTGGTCGGCCAGGCGCACCGGCTGCGGCGAGCGGTAGCCACTGTCGCAGGCCAGCACCAGCTCGATCGCGAAGCGGTGCGACGCGAGATGGCCCGGCGACACAAAGAACGGATTGCAGTTGTCACGCGTGCAGACCACCGCGCCGATGCGCTCGCCCGCGCCGAGCACCAACGGCGTCCACTCGCCGCGCACAGCCCGCACCGTGTCGTGCTCGCCGCACAACCGGGTCTTGGCGCAACCGATGGTCGGCGCGTCGAGCCACAGCCCCATGTGACACGCGATGCCGAAGCGGCGTGGATGCGCGATTCCCTGGCCGTCGAACATATACGCGCCGGGCCTGCAGGTCAGCCTGGCCAGCGCCTCGAGCACGATCGGCCCCTCGCGGAATGTGAGCAGGCCGGGCACATACGGAAAGTCGGTGGTGCCGCTGGCGCTGACCGACTCGACGACGCGCTGCGCCTGTGCGTCCCACACGACGACGGCCGCGTGGCACGTGTTGCTTCCCTTCGCGTAGCTCGCATCGACGCCGGCCACGAGCACCGGCAAGCCGTCGGCCATGCGTGCCGCGCGGTCCGGCAGTGGCAGCGGCCAGTCGGTGGTGTCATCGAGGATCCGCACGTTCTGCCGCAGGCGATGCTGCAACTCCACGGCCGCCTGCGTTGTCAGGTCCCAGGCGTGCAGTGGCGGCGCCGTGGTCATCGGCCGTTGTCGCCGGCTTCGGGCGCGAACGCTGGCACGTCGTCGAACAGGTCGGCGTCGGCCATGTCGATCAGCGTCTTCGGCACGGCCGGGTTGTCGGCGTCGTTGCGCGTGGCCTGGCCGCTGGTTGCCTGCGCCTCGGGCGGCGGATTGAGCGTCGGCCAGGCGGGCCGCGGGCGTGGTGGCGGCGGGTTGCGCGTGACGATGAACAGCATCAGCGCGATCAGGAAGAAGCCGACCGCGTAGACGAGCAGCGAGCGGATGTTGCGCGCCGTGTACTGTTCTTTCTCGTGTTCGACCTGGGCCTGCGCCTGCGCGAACACGGCGTCGCGCGTGACGACAATCTTGTCGCCACAGTGCACGCAGTACGGCTGGTTGGCGGGCGTGTCCTTGCGACACTTCGGGCAGAGCATCGTGCGCGCACTCGCTGGAGAAGGTCGACGACAACGCTGCGTATCATGCCGCAGCCGGGCAGCGGGGTCCAGGTGTTGCGGTGCACTCCGCGGCATGTGGTGCAGGCTTCCGGCCCTGTGGTGCAGGCTTCCAGCCTGCATCCGGGCCGCCCACCTGTGTGTGCTCGACCGACGCAGGCCTCCAGCCAGAGCACCACTCGCGTTCGTGCGCGTCTCGCGAGGCCATCACGCGCGACTAACAGCCGCGTGGTCCATTCATTCAGCATCATCTGCCGCATTCCGCCCGCCCGACCGGCACCACCACCGATGACGCGCGCTCTCACTCACCACTCCGCCGCCGCCTTGGCGCTGCTGCTCCTGTTCGCGTGGCCCGCCTCGCAGGCCCACGCGCAGGCGGCGTTCACCGCCGGCAATCTCACCTACAGCCAGGACTTCGACACGTTGCCCGCCAGCGCGCAGGTCGACTGGGCCGACAACTCGACCCTCGCCGCCTGGTACCAGAACCGCACCGGCAACGGCATCCTGCTGATTCCCAACGACGGCTCGAGCAACTCCGGAGCGCTGCGCAGCTACGGCACCGGGGCGGACACCGATCGCGCGCTCGGCTCGCTCGGCTCGGGCAACGCGGCCGTCGGCGACCTCTCGTGGGGCGTGCGGATGGTCAACAACACCGGCGCGCCGATCGCCTCGCTCGACATCACCTACACGCTCGAGCAGTGGCGTGACGGCGCCAACGCGGCGCAGACTGTGCGTTTCTTCTACCGGCTCAACGCGGGCGTGTTCGACCTCGCCACGCAGATCGCCGCGGCTGATCCCCCGGCCGACTGGACCGCGGAAGCGAACCTCAACGGCACGTCGCCGATCACCACCGGTGCCCAGGCAGCGCTCGACGGCAACGCCGCCCCCAACCGCGTGGTGGTCAGCTACACGCTGACGGTGGCGATCGCCGACGGCGACGAGATCTGGCTCGGGTGGTACGACGAGGACCACCCCAGCTTCGACCACGGCTTCGGCATCGACGACCTGACGATCACTGCCAACTCCGCGGTTGTGGGCACGCCGCCGACGCTCGGCGTGATGATCAATGGCGTGACCATCAACGATGGCGACACCGTGATCGCGCTGCTCGGCGTGGGCCTCGCCGACGCGTTCGACATTGACATCACCATCGGTGACGACACGAACAACGTGACGCTCGACGCCACCGTGACCAACCTCGGCAGCACCGGCATCAACGAGACCGAGTTCCGCCAGCCCGCGCCGCAGGCCGTGCCGTACAACCACCCGTCGCCGATCAGCGGCACCTGCAACGCGGTCGGCACGCATGTGGTCACGCTCACGGCCGAGGACGCCGATTCACAGCAGGTCGTGCTCACGTTCACCATCAAGGTCGTCACCCCGCTCGACACGGGCGACGTGGCGATCATCGGCTTCCGCTCCGACGACCCGGACGGCTTCGCGTTCGTCGCGATTGGCGCGATCCCTGCCGACACCGAAATCCGCTTCACCGACGACAGCCACGACGGCTCGAACTTCCGCGGCCTGGAAGACACGCTGATCTGGACTGCCCCCGCTGGCGGTGTCGCGAAAGGCGCTGTGGTGATCATCAGCAACGGCGGCACAACCGCCAGCGCGGGCACGGTCAGCGGCTCGCTCGGCAACCTCACCGACACCGCCGGCGACCAGATCTTTGCGTATCAAGGCAACCGCGCCAGTGCGTCGGCCAGTGTGCTGCTTTTCGGTATCAACTTCGGCGGCAACGGCGGATGGGCCACCGGCGGCGCGGCGAGCGACGCCATCTCGTATCTGCCCTCCACCCTCAGCGCGGCCGGCGCGCACGTCGACCTCACGATCGGTTCGACGAACGACAACGGCCAGTACACCGGCAGCCGCGAAGACCAGTACGCGATGGCCGACTACCTCACGCCGATCACCGACGTCGCGAACTGGAGTTTCGATCCGGCGACGATCACGTTCGTCACCACGTCATTCTCCGAACTGCCGCCCGGCTCGGTCGGCCTCGGCAGTGGCAGCTGCGCGATGAGCGCCGACCCCGCGGCCGCTACGTCCGGCAAGCTGCTCGGCGGGCTGCTCGGCCTGTTCGTGCTGGCGCTCCTGCAGTGGCGCCGCCGTACGCACCGGCTCGCGGCCTGACGTATCATGCGGCGTCACACCTGCTCGTCGCCGCCGCATGAACCAGTTCCCGCCACCGGAGTCAGCGTCGCCTGCCGACGTGTCGCGCGCGCTCGCCGCGTGGACGTCCTCGTCGTCAGCTGGTGCAGAGGCCCGGCAACCGATCGGGCTGATCAGCGATCCGCACGCCTGTCCGCGCGAGTTTGCGGCCGGGCTCGACCTGCTGGCGTCGATCGGCGTGCCGCGCGACCGCGTGATGTGCCTCGGCGATCTGGTCGACTACGGCCACGAGCCCGGCGCGACGATCCGCCTTGCACAACAGTTGATGCGCGTGCTGCCCGGCAACCACGACGTCGACGCGGCCGAGAGCGGGTTGATTGTCGGGCGTGACGTGCACCCCGCCGACGCGCGCTGGCTCGAGGAGTTGTGCGCCAGCGAGTGGTTCCACCGCGCGCCCCTCGGCAACCTCTTTCCGTCCATCGACCCGGCGATGGCGGACCTGCAACTGTTGACGATTCACGACTCGCCGGACGCGATGCACACTGGCCCCGGCACCGGCCAGCGCATCAAGCGCGACGAACACGCCCTCGACGCGTTGCGCGTGATGGCCGACGCCGGCATCGACATCTGCGTCGTCGGCCATGTGCACATTCCGGCCATCTTCATCGCGCCGCGAGTGCGCGGACGGCATACCGCGCTGGTGCGTGCGCCGCATGCGGTGCCCTTCGAGGCCGACGAGCGCGTACTGATCACGCTCGGATCGGTCAGCCGGCCGCGCGGGCCCGACCGGCAGCCGTACGCGGGTGTGCTCACACCGCACTGGTACTCGCACCTGAGCCTGGCGCGCCTCTGACGCCGCTACTACCCGCCAACGCACACAGGCCGCCCTTGCGGACGGCCTGTGCAGGTTCAACCCGGCGGCTGCGGTCAGCTCACTTCGAGAACTCGATCAGTTCCGACTTGGCGCCGTTGCCTTCCATCTTGACGGTCAGGCCGGGGAACTCCTTCGACGACCACGTCGTCGTGCCGGCCATTTCCATCTTGATGCAATTGAACGTACCGGCCTTGACCGTGACGCTCTCTTCCTTCACTTCCGGCATGTTCTTCGGCATTTCGCCGCCGGTGCCACCGGTCGCCGCAGTAAAGGTGATCGGCATCTCCTGCGGCGGCATGCCCATGTCGGTGCCGTCTTCCTTGGTCGTCGTGGTCGTGACGGTAGCGCCGTCCTTGGTGACCTTCGAGACCTTCGACTTCATGAGCATGACCATACCGCCGGCTTCCTGGCGGATCGTCCAGGTGCGGCCGTCCTTCTTGTAGAGCGCAAACGCGTCGGCGGCCGCGCCGCCACCACCACCACCGCTACCGGCCTTGGGGGCGTTGTTGTCGCCGCCGGCAGCACCACCACAACCCACGAGAGCAACGAGCAGACCGAAACACACCGCGAGTGCGATGTTCTTCATAGAAACTTTCTGTGTGATAAACGGCCCCCGGAGATGGCGGGGGTGACCACCGAACTATGTCGGATGTGCGGAACAATACGATCCGGGATGCGCTCGCGTAACCGTCTGCTAACGCACGGATCGCCGCCTGGCCCCCTTGAACAAAGGGATGAGCCGCCATGGCCTGCGCGAGGCAACAGGCCACCGCGCGATTACTGGAGGATCACCGCCGCCGAGACACGGCCGGCCGGCGTCATGACCAGTTGGCGCACCACGCTGCCAGTTCCGCGGCGGGTCGCGCGGAGAATCCAGCGGCCGGGCGCAACGCGGGGCGCCACCCAGCCGTTGCCGGCGCGCTCCATCGGCAGGCGGATGCCCGGCGCGTCGGCCCACTCCAGCACGGCCGAGTCGGCCGCCACGTCGCGCCCGTCGCTGGCCATCGTGCGAACCTCGACCTGGCCGAAGTGCTCGCGCGGCGGCACATGCAGATCGATGACGATCTCTGCAGGTGGCGAGGTCATCGACGGCGGAATGTCGACCGCCACCGGCAGCAGCAGACCCTCGTGGCGGATGCAGATCCACACGCGCGACGTCGGGCCAACCGCGCGCAGGTGCCAGAAGCCTTCTTCATTCGAGACCGCAACGTCCGTGTTGATGTCGTCGATCGTGACCTGCAGCGCGGCGCAGGCCGCGGGCGGGCAACTGCAGACCAGCTCCGCGTCGGTGGCCGGGTAGCCGCTGCCGTCGTCCAGCAACTGCCCGCGCAGGTACACGAAGCAGTTGGTGGACGCGCGCAGGTCGCAGCGCACCTCGCCGTCCAGGCCGACTTCCACCTCGCGCGACTGATCCGGGTCGCTCGCTGGCGTCACGCGGTACTTGCCGGCGGCCAACAACGGCGTGAGGAATGTGCCGTCCTTTTCCAGCCAGGCGGTGCACACCATCTCGCCCGGCGCGTCGATGCGTTCGACCGTGATCGGCCCGATGTACGCCTGCAGCGCACCGTCCAGCGTGCTGACCGTGCCCACAATGCGCGCGCCCGGAATGTTCGCGCTGACGCGCACAACGGCCGTGCCGGGCGGCACCGCCGGAACCTGCACGCCGAACTGGCCGCCGAACCGGCCGAAGACGCGCCACACCTGCGGACCCGGCATCGCGCCATGCGGTACGCGCAAGACGCCGTCGTGGCCAGCCTTCAGCGGCCGGTCTCCCTGGCTGCCTGGCGGAAAGAGCAGCGCACCGCTCGCCGCGTCGCCGTTCGGTGTGTGCACCTGAAGCTCGAGGTCGGGAATCGGCGCGAACGTCATCGTGCCGAGGTCGCGCGTCTCACCTTCCTGCAGCGTGACCTCGCACTCCTGCGGAAAGCACCCGTCCTGCTGCAGCGTCAGCCGCCACCGTCCCGGCCAGAAGTTCTCGAACACGGCGCCATTGGCGAGATACCCGATGCTGCTGCCGCGCGCATGCCAGGCGGGCGGAATGGAAGCGTCGTCGGTTGCTGCATCGCAGCGGATGTAGCGGCCGGCAGAGACATCGGCGCGAGCCTTCACGGTGGCCAGTCGGGCGACGGTCAGCGTCACATTGCCGTGTGCGTCTGTTGGCGGCAGATCGAACCAGCCGGACCCGTGCTCGCAAGGAGGATCCACGCGCAGCATGCACGGCCAGCCGGGCGGCACCTCGAAGGTCGCCGATCCATCGGCGTAGTGGGTGTACTCCAGCTGGCGGTAGCCGCCGTCCCACCCCACATGCTCGAGCAGCCACACGCTGGCCTGTGCAGGCTTGCCTGCCGTGTTGAGCACGACGACCCGCAACGGCTCGCACCTCTGCATGAACAGCGTGACGCCGACGTCATCACCATCGGCCGGCTGCACAAACACAGGCTCGCCGACGGCAAGGCCATTGCGTGTCGCCACCAGGTGACACGGCATCGACGGTACGGGCACGCTGCTCGCGTCGTTCGCGTCGGTCTTGACGGTCGCGCGCCAGGGCCGGGTCTCGTCGTCCGTGGTCACCATCACCTCGGCAGCGGTCGGCGTGCCCGTCGCGTCGAACACGCGCACATGCGCGAACGCCACGTTGGTCATGAGCAAGTCGCCAAGGTCGATATCGTCATCACCACCGTGCACCACGTAGTTGATGCGGCTCTGGTACGGCCACCGCACGAACAGCTCGTGTCCGTCGTTGCTCGCGGGCTCGAACGCGAACCGGCCGTCTGCATCGCAGCGAACTTCGCGACCGAGCGAGAGCACGACGGCCTGACTCAGGCCACGATGTCCCGTCGCCGAGACCACCCGGCCGCGCACGGTCCGCCGGCGCGGCGTCGATGGCGTCTGCGGCGCGGTCTGTGGAGACGGGTCGGCGACAGGCGCCACGTTCTCCGGTGGTGCCGGTGCTGGCCGGGCGGGCGGCACACGCACCGTTGGTGCCGGTGCCTCACCAGCGATGGTTGGCGGTGGTGGAGCGGGCGACCGGACCGGCGCGGCCGGTGGGGTTGCGATCGACCACGCGATGGTGATCAGCAGCAACACCAGCAGCAGTGCGGCGCCAGGGCCAGCTGAACGTCCGCGCATGTTGACTCCGGGAAATGGCCGCTACTTGCGATCGACCGCAATGCCGATGGTGCCGCGCAGGCGCGTCTCGCCGTCGGCCAACCCGCGGTTGTAGCTGTCGTTGCCGCCGTCATCCCACAGCAGGGCAAAGTTCTTCGCGCCACGACCGTTGCCGTACTCGAAGCCGCTGCCCTCGCCCTGCGTGCCACCGCCGCCGCTGCGGTAGACATCGTCGCCGCCCATGTCCCAGAGCAGCGCAAAGCCGTTCTGCGCCGAACCGCCGAGACCAAGCCCCTTGGCGACGTACACGTCGTTGCCGCCACGATCGATCAGCATGCCGACGCCGAGATCCCACGCACTGCCCAGCGAGGCGGCCGTCTGGCCCTGGTAGACGTCGTCGCCGGCGTCATCCAGCGCAATGCCGACGGCCGAGTGCACACCGAACCCGACGCCGTAGCGCGACGAGTGGATGATGTCGTCGCCAGCGCCATCGTGATACACGCCGTAGCCGAGGAAGTAGGCGCCACCGATGCTGAACTCGCCGGCCGAGATGATGTCGTGGCCCTGGATGTCGGAGTAGATCGCGACGCCGCCCGCGGCAATCTGGCGGAAGCCGATCGCGAAGCCGATGCTGTTGCCCTCGTACTCGCGCGGCGGCGCGCCGTAGCTCGTCGGGTACTTGCCGTCGGCGATCGTGTGGTCCTCGCCGTCGCCGTCGAACAGCGCGCCGCACGCCTTGGGCCCGGCAAAGCCCCACGCATAGATGTTGGCCTTGCGCACGTCGTTGCCGCGCGCGTCGTACAGCACCGCGTGGCCGAACATCGCCGCGCCACCGACGTACGCATCGCCGACCATCAGGTCGTCGCCGGCCAGGTCGGCCAGCACACCCACGCCGCAGATGGACGCGCCGTGGCACAGGCGATGGCCGAGGTAGCGGTCGTCACCGTCGGTATCGAACAGCACGCTGATGCCGCCGACGGCCGCGCCGATGCCGGCGAAGTCGGGCGCCTGGTAGACGTCGTTGCCAGCCAGGTCGAGCAGCAGCTTCACACCGCCGAACGCCGGGGCCGCAGTGGCTGCCGCCGACCACTGCGTGTCGCCGCGCGCGTCGATCAGCAGCGCGCACGATGCGGCGGCGTCGTCACCACCGCCACCGTTGATCGAGGCCTTCAGTCCGGCGTGCTCCAGCACCTGTGGCGCGAGCGCCGCGACGCCCGGCCTGAGCACATCAGCGAGGAACCCGCTCGGCGGCATGGCCTGCATCAACAGGTGCCCGGCGTGCGCCAGCTTCGCGTAGTCGATCTTCTTCGTCAGCGCGAGCGCGCGAAGGTTGGCGCGCACCTCGTCGATCGGCGCGCCGTCCTCGATGTAGATGTGGCGCGCAAAGCGGTGCGCGAGCACCGGCAACTGCTGCGCCAGGAACGCCTGCTCGTCCGCACTGATCTTGCCGAACGCTGCCGCCAGCTCGGCCTTCGCCGCGGCCATCGCGACGAGCAGCGCCTTCACGGTGGCGATCGCGTCGTCCACGAGTGTGTCGCTGCCGGCGGTCCGCTCGAACGGCGCATCGATGAACTGCGCCATCGCCCACAGCACGCCGTCGATCTTCTGGGTGTTGTAGACGGTGCGCTCCACCGCGCCGAGCATGTCGCGCGTGACGCGTTCGAACTTCAGCGGCTCGCGTCGCACGTAGCTCTGGCGCTCGAGCTTGTAGAAGCCCGGCAGCGCGCGTTCGTCCTCGTCAAAAGCCGCCACGAAGCGGTCCCACTCGCGGCCCAGCGTGCTCGGCGCCAGCCGCGGATCCTCGGGCTTGCCCGCATCGGCCAGCGCCTGGCGCCGCTTCTCCAGCACGTCGGCCCACTGATTGTTGAGCGCGGCGTCGGTGAGGTGCGCCATGAACCGGCGCGAGATCTCGTCCTCGTAGTTCACCAGGTCGGGGAAGATCGCGGCGTTGCTGCGGAACACCGTGCGGCCACCCTGGCCCATCGGGCCGATCGCATCGAGACGCGAACCGAGCGTGACCGTGACGATTGTTGCCGCGCCGTTGCGCTTCACATGGAACGGCACCGCGTCGCCGGGCTTCTTGTCGGCCAGGAACGCCACCAGCGTGGCGACCGAATCGACCGGCGTCTCGCCGCAGGCCTCGATCACGTCGCCGACCTCGAGGCCGCCCTTCATCGCCGGCGAGTCGAGCGCGACCGAACTGATCGTGGCACCTTCCATGCCGATGCCCACCCACGGCCGTTGCGACGGGTCCTGCGCGTGCGCAGCGGGTTGCAGCGCGAACGCGAGCACGATGAGCAGGAACAACAGGAACGGCAGGCAGCGGGAGCGCATCAGCATGTGACGACCGTGGCTTGTGGTGGCGGTGAACCGGCGATTGTAGGAGCCGTGCCGCGCGAGGCAATGCTCGCTGGTCAGCAGTCGGCCAGTCGGCGACGCAGGAACTCCCGGTCAGGCCCGGCCGTGGTCAGCCGCAACGCCTCCTGCCACGCGCGCGCAGCCACGTCTCGCCGGCCGAGTCGGAAGTGCAGTTCGCCGATCACCGCGTGCCAGCCGGGGTAGCGGGCCGGCACCTCGTCGGGCGCCACCGCGGCCAGGCGATCGAGCCCGGCCTGCGGGCCATGCAGCCACGCCTCCGCCACGGCCCTATTGAGCGCGTGGATCGGCGACGGCGCGATGAGATCGAGCAACTCGTACGACTCGACGATCGCGCGCCAGTCGGTCTCCGCGAAGGTCGTCGCGCGGCAATGCTCCCACGCGATGCCGGCCTCCACGTGATAGCGCGTCAGATCGTCGCCGGCCGCCGACTTCGCGAGCCACTCCATGCCCTCGCGCACGTCGGTCCAGTTCCAGGCGGCGCGGTCCTGCTCCTCGAACAGCACGATGCCGCCGTCGAGCGTGACGCGTGCATCGAAGCGCGCCGCGTGGAAGCACATCAGCGCGAGCAACGCATGCACGGCCGGGGCATCGCGGCCGACCGGATGATCGGCCAGCATCTTCGCGAGCCGGCGCGCCTCGTCGCACAGGTCGCGGCGGATCGGCACGTCGGCGTGCGTCGCATGACAGCCCTGGCTGAACAGCAGGTAGATCACCGCGAGCACCGCATCGAGTCGCGCACGCAGGCTCGGCGCAGCCGGTGATTCGAGATCGACGTCGAGTTCGCGCAGCCGGTCGCGGGCGCGCTCGATGCGCTTCTGCACGTTGGCCTCGGTGGTCAGCAGGCCGCGCGCAATCTCGGCGGTGCTGAACCCGCACAGCGTGCGCAACGCGAACGCCACGCGCGATTCGGCCGGCACCGCCTCGTGGCAACTCACAAACAACAGGCGCAGCGGCTCGTCGCCGATCTCGTCGGCGAAGTGCACGTCGTCGTCCAGCGACGGCGCGTCCGGCGGGGCCTCGTCCGTGGCCAGGCGCGGCAAGGCCCTGGCGTGAGTCTGCTCCCGCCGGAACGCGTCGATCGCGAGGTTGCGGGCGGTGCGGTAGAGCCACCCAGCGGGGTCGTCGGGCACGCCGCGCCGCGACCAGGTTTCGAGCGCCTGCACCAGCGCGGCCTGCACGACATCCTCCACCAGGTGCAGCCGCCGCACGCCGAGCGACTTCGTGAGCACGGCCACGAGCCGGCCGGACTCGTGCCGGAAGAAGTGCTCGACGAGGGCGCGCGGCTCGCTCATGCGTAGCCGGCCAGTTCGCGGATCTCGATCACGTTGTGGCCGGGGCACTCGGCGGCGATCGCCACCGCGGCGTCCAGGTCGTCAGCCTGGATCAGCGAGAAGCTGGCGACAAACTCCTTGGCTTCGATGTACGGGCCGTCGGTGACGATCTCGCCGCGCATCAGCTTGCCGCCGGGCTTGAGGCCGTCGCCGCCGGCAAGGATCGATGCCTTGAACTTCGTCATCCAGCCGTACCACTGCTGGCCGAGCTCCTGCATCTCCTCGGGCGAGGGCTGGTTGGCAGGGTCGGTGGAGTGGCGGAAGATGAAGAGGAACTTTGCCATGGTGATCTCCGTGCGGTGGGTTGCGGATGGGCCGGCTGTACTCCGGCCTTCAATTGCTACGACGAAGAGCGGACGGCGATTCGGACACCGCGCCCGGTTTTTTTTCTCTGGTTCGATCGGCTTGCACCCCCGGCTCGCCTGGAGGGCTCGCTCGCCTCAATATCTCACCGCGACCAGCGTCAGGCCGCACGCCGGCAGGTTCTGCCCGGCCAGCTTGCGGTCGCGCGCGGCCAGCAACGGCACGATGCTGCCGGTGGTGCGGCGGCCAAGACCGACGTCGAGCAGGGTGCCGGCCATGGTGCGCACCTGGTTGTAGAGAAAGCCGTCGCCATCGAACTCGATGTCGATCATGTCGGGGTCGCCGTCGCGCCGGCTCACCGCGGCCCGCGTGATCGTCCGCACCGTCGTCTCCTTGAGCTTCGCCAGCGTGGCCATCGAGAAGAAGTCGTGCGTGCCGACGAGATGCAGTGCCGCCTCGTGCATCGCGGCGGCGTCCAGCGGGCGGTGCTCGAAGTGCGAGAAGCGGTGCCGGCGCGGCGAGCGCACGGCGGCGTTGTAGAT
>JBFWQT010000069.1:0-18936 GCA_050249295.1 Planctomycetota bacterium | reverse complement strand
TCAGCGTCACGGTGTCCTCGCACTCCAGCTGGCGCAGCACGTCGCGCACCGCGTCGATCTGGCGCTCGGGCTCTGCCGCGCTGGCGTCCACAATGTGCAGCAGCAGGTCGGCGTTGATCGCCTCCTCGAGCGTCGCGTGGAACGCCTCGACCAGCCCGTGCGGCAGCTTGCGGATGAACCCGACCGTGTCGGAGAGCAGGCAGCGGTGGTGGCCGTCGAGCTGCCACACGCGGGTGCGCGTGTCGAGCGTCGAGAACAGCTTGTCCTGCTGCAGCACGCCGGCGTCGGTCAGCCGGTTCATCAGGGTGCTCTTGCCGGCGTTGGTGTAGCCGACGATCGCGACCGTGAACACGTCGCGGCGCGCGTGGATCGTGCGGTCCTTGCGCTCGCGGATGCGTTCGAGTTCGCGGTTGTGATCGTTGATGCGCTTGCGGATCAACCGGCGGTCGAGCTCGATCTGATGCTCACCGGCACCACCGCGGAACGCGCCGCCGCCCTTCTCGCGGCTCAGGTGCGTCCACATGCGCTTCAGCCGCGGCAACTCGTAGCGGGCCTGCGCGAGGTCCACCTGCACGCGAGCCTGATGCGTCTGCGCATTGTCCGCGAAAATCTTCAGGATCAGCTCGGTGCGGTCCATCACCGGCTTGGCGACCACCTTCTCGAGCGAGCGCGCCTGCGCCGGCGTGAGATCGTTGTTGGCCACCACGATGTCGGCGTGCAGGCCGTTGCACAGGTCGCGAACTTCTTCGGCCTTGCCCTTGCCCAGCCACGTGCCGGGGTCGATCGCGGCGCGCTTCTGGCTGGCGCGACCCACGACCATGCCGCCGGCGGTCTTCACCAGTGCCGCCAGCTCGTCCATCGACTCGTCGATATCGCCGTCGCGGTCTTCGGGCAGCTCGAGCCCGACAATCACAATCCGCAGCGGCTCTTCGCGCAGGTCGTGCATCTTGCCGGCCTGGACGCCGTTGCCGGCCTGCGCGCCGGGCTGAGGTTGCTGGCGACCGCTGCTGCCGCTGCCGGCCTTGCGATGACGGTTGCTGGTCTTTCCGCCCTTGCCGGTATTGTGACGACCCGATGGCGATCGACTCATTCGCTCTCCTGGCTGCAGGTTGCCATGCCGGCCACACAAGCGGGCCAGCGACACACGTTCACTATAACGGCGAACGGGAGTGGAACGACGCGGATTCGGTACGGATTCGGTGAGCGGTTGGCCGCGCGAACGCGACCGGAATGGAGGTGCCCGGGTGCTGCAACACGAGCAGGCGAGCCGGCCCCCGGGGCTGCGCGAAATCTGCCGCTCGCCGAATGCATGGGACGAAGGGTTGATTCGACGGCGCGACGCGGTTGCGGCCCGCTCCCTTGCGGTCGCGGCTCTTGTTGGCGCGTGGACCGTCTGATTCACCACAGCGAGCACAAAGACCACAGAGAAGAAGCGGAGAGTGAGGGGGCGCTCTCTTTCCTCTTCTCTGTGTTCTCTGCGTTCTCTGTGTTGAACCATCTTCCCTTCTGGCTGAATGCGAGCGGAGGCTGCGGGTTACCCCTCCGGGGACTGACGTCCCCGGCTCGCCGGACCTGTTGCAATGCGCGTCGTGTTTCTTCAGCGCCCGGCGATGAGAGGGCAAGGGGTGAAGGGGGCAAGGGCAAGGGCAAGGGCAAGGGCAAGGGCAAGGGCAAGGGCAAGGGCAAGGGCAAGGGCAAGGGCAAGGGCAAGGGCAAGGGCAAGGGCAAGGGCAAGGGCAAGGGCAAGGGCAAGGGCAAGGGCAGGGGCAAGGGCACGGGCACGGGCACGGGCACGGGCACGGGCAAGAATCCGATAACGCAATCGGTGGTCCGCCCCTCCTTCGCAAACCCGGCCGCTACACGCGATTGCTGATAACCGCCCGACCCTTCGAGCGCTCTCCGGTACACGCGCAACCCGATTTCGCGTAACCTCCAGACATAGAAGGTGTCTCGACTCTTCAAGGCACCGTTCGCCTCCGGCGGCCACCACACCGACCGACCGACCGACCGACCGACGACTCGACTCGACTCGATGACGTTCACCCTCTCACAGCGCGCAGGCCATCGTCGCGGCTTCACGATCACCGAACTGCTCGTGGCCGGCGGAATCATGACCATCCTCGGGATGGGCGTGATCGTCATCATGCGCGACACCATCGGCATCTGGCGCGACCACGAGACGCTGCGCGACGAGTACGACCGCGGGACGGCCGTGCTGCTGCAGATCGAGCATGACATCACCAGCCTGTCCACCGACGTCGCCCGCGAACCACTGTGGCAGGCCAGCGCGAACAACGCCATGGTCGGCGCACCCGGCGCCTCGCCGCAACGCGCACCCCGGCAGCGACTGATCGTCGGCACCGACGCGCTCAACCGGCCGTTCATCGTCTTCACCCGGCAACTGCGCGACGAGATGTCCAACGCCGTGACCCGCAACAGCGGCTGGGAAGGCAGCTCGCGCGCCGGCAACTACCTCGCGCCGAGCGGCGACCAGGACGGCCTGCGCGTGCTCGGCAACCTCAGCGAGGTCGCCTTCGCCTTCGGCCCCGCGCCGCGCTACAACCTGCGGCTGGCCGACGGGCAGGAGTTCTCGGGCGAGTTCATCTCGGCCCGCGCGGCCGTCGAGCTCAACCGCCTGCGCCAGGCCGACGCCACGCGCAACGGCTGGCCCGACCCGCCGCCGGTGGCGGAGGTCGATTCGTTCTTCACCAGTGGCGGCATCGTGCCGGGCACGCCGACGTTCCGCCCGGAAACGCTGACCGCCGCGACGGCCGCGCCGTCGGAGAACCCGCCGCCGCCGGGCATCGACAGCCCGATCCGCCCGGCCGGGTTCGGCTTCTATCGCGCCAGCATCTCGCCGCCGCCGCCCACGTACTACGACCCCACCGGCATGGGCTACGGCTCGCTGTTCGCCGACTTCGACGCCAACGCGCTGAACAACCAGACCAAACGCGTCGCCTCCGACGGCATCGGCGGCTACCAGGAAATGATGATCGCCAGCTGGATGCGCAAGTACCAGCTGATGGCCGAGGGCGTGCTCTACGTCGGCTTCCAGATGCTCGTGCTCGACCCCGACACGCGCCAGTACGTGTGGGAGCCGTCGGAATTCGCGACGACCGACCCCGGCAACCCGTTCTTCTTCGACACCGCCATCGGCTACGACCCGATCGCCGGCCGTCGTGGCGCGCCGTTCCCCAATGCGCTGCGCATCACCGTCACGGTCGAGTCGCTGAGCGGCAAGCCGACGATGTCCACGCTGGCCGCACCACTCGAGCCGGGCGCGACCGAGATCCTGCTGCGTGACGGCTGGGCGCTGCCGTCGTCGGAAGGCACGCACCCGTTCGTGCTGATCGGCAAGGGCGCGAACGTGGCTGACTACGAGTGGGTCTGGTTCGAGCAGGCCAGCGGCAACCGCCTGCGCGGCGCGCACAGGGGCACGCGCGGCACGCCTGCGTTCACCGGTACGTTCCCGGCCGGTACGCCGGTGCGCTGGGGCATGACGCTGCAGAAGATCATCCAGCTGCGCGTGACCGACGCGCCGCAACCCGGCCCCGCGCAACCCGGTGTGCCGCCCGGCATCGGCCCCAGCGGCTGGACGTTCGATGAGCAACTGCGCCAGCGCGGCGGCTACCAGCCGAGCCCGTTCTCGCGTGGCATGCCCACTGGCCTGTTGAAGAAGGACTGACTGCCCGGATGCGTGTCATGGCTTCCAGCTTCGATCATCACTTCGATCGCCGGCGGGCGCGGCGCGGCTTCACGCTGACCGAGATCCTGGTCGCGCTGGGGCTGTTCATGATCGGCTCGGTCGGCGTGCTGGCGGTGTTCGGTGCCGGCGCGATGTCGGCGCGCGACGCCGTCGACACGGTCGACGCGGCCACGCTGCTCGACTCGGTGCTGGAGGACATCCGCGCGACGTTCCACGACGAGCCCAAGTACCACCCGGCCGACAGCGAGATCGAGGGCATCCCCGACCTGCTGCTGCAGGCCAACGGCGGCGAGATGCCGGCCCGTGCGATGGACATCGTGCTGCCCTCCGGCTGGCCCGGCCACGCCGAGATCGATTCGGTGCGCTCCACGCCGCGCCTCGCGAAGCGCATGACCTATTCGATTTTCTTCGAGGCGCTGCCCAACACGCTCGACCCGGCGACCGGCCGGCCGACCTGCGTGATGGCGCACGTCACCGTCTACTGGCTGCGCGCCAGTTCTGTGTTCTCCCGTACCGGCAGCATCGTACTGACGCTGCCATAGTCCGGATCCCGATCAGGTAGACTGTTCACACACGTTCGCCTGCCAGACCCCTGGCCACGAAAGACAAGACCATGGCACACACCCGTCGCGTCCATCCCCGCACCGCGCTGCTGGCCCTCGTGGTGGCCGCGCTGCTCGGCGTTCTGACCAGCACCGCCAGCGCCGAATTCCTGCGCCTTGCCGACGGCTCGGTGATGCAGGGCGAGATCACGGCCCACGACGACCTCGGCATCACGCTGCGTCGTCTCGACAACGGCGGCATCATCCGGCTGCGCTGGAGCCAGCTCTGGAGCGAGGACCGCGACCGCCTGCGCAAGCAGTACGGCCTCGAGCTGCCCGACTTCAGCGTGATCGCCACGACGCCCGGCGACCGCCTCGAGCTGATCGACGGCGAGGTCGTGGAAGGCCGGATCGTGCGCGACGAGGCGGACCGCTACACGGTCGAGTATCGCGACGAGGACGCCGACAAGATGGCGCAGCGCACCGTGATGAAGAAGCTCGTGCGCGACAACTTCCGCAACGTGCCGATCAACGCGATGGCGCTGAAGAACCCGCTGGAGGTCTACGAGGACGTGCGCAAGCGCTACGAGCCGCTCGACGCGAACGACCACTACATCCTCGTGCAGTACTGCAAGCTGCTCGGCCTGTACAACGAAGGCCGCACGCACATCGACGAGGCGATCAGCCGCAAGCCCGAGCTGGCCGAGCGCCTGGAGCCGATCCGCCAGCTGTTTGACGACCTCGAGGCGCAGAAGGAAATCCGGCTGCGCATCGACGAGGCCTCGTCGCTGATCCGCAAGGGCCGCTACCCGCTGGCCGAGTCGATCCTCGAGTCGGTGTCGGCGACGCAGGGCATCGCGGTCAGCCTGCAGGCGCTGGCGGCCGAGAAGATGGCGTGGCTGAACGAGAACGCGCAGCACGACGTGAGCAAGCAGTGGTACCGCCTGATCGAGGTGCTGGCCGGCATGAAGGCCAAGGACCTGGATCTGCAGCAGGCCCGCCAGTACGCCACCGGCCAGATGAACAACGACATCATCGCCGAGATCCTCGACACGCTGTTCAAGAACATCAAGGAGGGCGACGTCGACGCGATGCGCTCGAAGTGGACCAACCACGTGCAGGAGCTGTTCAACAGCCGCGACAAGTCGAAGTACGGCACGATCAAGGTCACGGTCGACCTGATGTCGTTCGAGGGTCGCAGCAGCGTGAGCGGCAACGGCTCGTCGGGCCAGGGCCAGGGCGCGCAGGGTCAGGGTCAGAGCCAGGGCGACATGCGCGACCAGATCCGCGACATGATCAAGCAGATCCAGGAGAACCCGGACCAGGCCGATGCGCTGCGCAAGCAGTTGCAGGACATGATGAAGGGCATGCAGGGCGGCGGCGGCCGTCGCGCGATCCTGCCGGACGACTACGGCAAGAACGACGAGCCGGGCCGCTGGTACAGCGTCGAGCCGAGCGAGAACCTGGCGCAGGAAGGTGGCGGTCGCAATGGTGGCGGTCGCAACAACGGCGGCAGTGGCTTCCAACAGGGCGGCAACCAGCAGGGCGGCAACCAGCAGGGTGGCCGTCAGAACGGTGGGCCGAACGGCCAGGGCGCCCAGGGCCAGCCGAAGAAGCCGACTCCGCAGGAGCTGTGGGACAAGTCGGGCCAGATGTCGCGCCGCAACTACATCATCTACCTGTACTGCGAGCGCAACCCCACGATCGAGCGCCTCAAGGACAAGGAGCGCGGCGGCGCGGTGCAGCTCTGGTACCGCTGATCTCACCGTCAACCACCGACACTACTGATCGGCGCGTCGCCCGGAATCACCGCCGGGCGACGCCCGTTCGCAGCAACCTGCGTGACTGGCACCCGGCCGTTTACCTCCACAGGTGGCCCGTCGTGGAGGCTGTGCTATAACGCGCAGACGCCTGTCTTCCGGCCACGCATTCCAATGAAGATCAAGGTCCGTCGCGGAATCCTGGTCAGCCTCGTCTCGTTGCTGCTGATCTCCACCGTCGCCATCTGGTGGGCCGGCGAGGCGGCCGGGCGCTCGTCGGTGCGCAGCCTCTCCAACCGGCTGCTCGAGACCGTGCGCGACAGCGTCCGCGAGCGCGTGCGCCGCGATCTCTCACCCGCGATGGCGCTCGTGCAGACCAACGCGCGACTGCTCTCCGAAGGCGTCTTCGACGTCACCGAAGGCGACGCCCCCTACCTGCTCGGCATGTTCGAGTCGCAGGCCTGGCAGTTCCCGCTCGACGGATTCTTTGTCGGCACCGCCGACGACGCCTTCATGATGGTGCGCCGCACCGGGCCGGGCACGCTGATGCGGCGGGTGGTGATGCCGGCGGTCAACCTGCAGTACCGCCAGGAATTCGCCGACGGGCACTGGGGCGACCGCATACCGGAGACGCTCGACTATCACCCCACGCAGCGCGACTGGTTCCCGATTGCGCACGAGAAGACGGCCGCGTGGACCAACGTGTACACCTTCAAGACCGGCGGCGCGCTCGGCATCACGGCGTCGTGCGCGTTCAGCGAGCACGCCGACAACGCGCTTTCGCTGCTGATCAAGGTTGCCTCGCGTGCCGACCTGCAGGTGTCGGCGCCGCGCGCGTACGAGAAGCTGGCCGCGCACCCCGGCAAGCCGCTCGAGAAGCTGCACGACCCGGACATCCGCGGTCGCGCCTTCGCGTGGCACTACGCGCATGACCTCTGGCCGGGCATGGATGCCGACCCCGACATCCGCGTGCTGGCCAATGCCGCCGAGATGGTCGAGGCCGATCTGCGGCCGCTGCTCAAGGGCGCGGTCGGTATCGACGTCCGCCTCGCGTCGCTCTCGGAGTTCCTGCGGCGGATCGACGTCAGCGACAACGGCACCGCGTTCCTGCTCGACCAGCAGAACCGCCTCGTCGCGCATCCGGATATGCCGGCCAACGACGTGAAGCTGATGGCCGGCACCGAGTCGGGGTTCGACGTCGTCAAGCAGACCATCGAATCGCTGGCGTCGGTCGCGGCCGACGAGCAGGGCATGAAGCGCACCAGCACGTCGCTCAAGGGCCAGACCTGGCAGGTGATGCTCGCCCCGCTCGATCTCGGCGACGGCCTGCCGCCGCTGCAGCTCGGCGTGGCCGTGCCCGAGGAAGACTACATGAGCGACATCACGGCCAACCAGATCCGTTCGGCCGTGCTCGCGCTCGTGGCAATCGTACTCGGCATCTCGCTGGCGTTCTGGGTCACGCGCGGCATTGCCCGGCCGATCCTGCAGCTCGAGGAAGCGATGAGCCGGGTCCAGCGAATGGACCTCGACGTCAACACCGACATCCCGACGAACTACATCGAGATCGAGCAGATGGTGAAGTCGTTCGAGTCGATGGTGAAGGGGCTGCACAGCTTCTCGCGCTACGTGCCGCGCGACGTCGTGCTCGACCTGATCGCCAGCGGCCAGGCGGCCGAGCTGGGCGGCGAGGAGCGCGAGCTGTCGATGTACTTCAGCGACATCATCGGCTTCACGAGCATTGCCGAGGCGACGCCGACGCAGGAGCTGTTCAGGCAGCTCGGCGAGTACTTCGAGGAAGTCACCGAGGTGCTGCGCGCGCACGACGGCACGCTCGACAAGTTCATCGGCGACGCGGTGATGGCGATCTGGAATGCGCCGCGCCCGATTGCCGATCACCAGCTGCACTGCGCGCTGGCCGCGATCGACGTGCAGGCCGCGCTGACCCGCGCCAACGAGCGCTGGAACTTCGACGGCAAGCCCGCGCTCGACACGCGCATCGGCATCTCCACCGGCCACGTGATGGTCGGCAACGTCGGCTCGTCGCACCGCCTCAACTACACTGCGCTGGGCGACGGCGTGAACCTGGCCTCGCGGCTGGAAGGCGCGAACAACTACTACGGCACGCGCATCATCGCGTCGGAGTTCCTGGTGGGTGCGCTGCCGGCCGATCGCATTGTGGTCCAGCCGCTCGACATCCTCGCGGTGAAGGGCAAGGCCACCGGCGTGCGCATCTTCGAGGTGCTGGGCCGCACCGGTTCGGTGCCCGGGTCGCGCGTGCAGGCGGCCGGCATCTATGCCGAGGGCCTCGAACACTACCTGGCGCGCCGCTTCGACCAGGCGAAGGCGAAGTTCGCCGAGGTGCTGCGCATCATGCCGGGCTACCTGCCGGCCGAGTCGTTCATTGCGCGTTGCGATGCGTACCTCAAGGCACCGCCGCCCGAGTCGTGGGACGGCGTGTACGCGATGACGAAGAAGTAGCCCCTCCGCGTGCACGGCCGTGCAGAAACGTGAGCGGACACGAACCTCGTTGACGGGTGTCCGTTTGCAGGTCTGGCTGATTCCCGGCCGGGTTCCCCGTCCCGACTCCCGGCCGAGTTCCCCCCGCCCCCCGTCACCCTTGTTGCCATGCGCCACGTCCACCTGCGCCTTGCCACCCTGTTCCACGTTCTGGTCCTCGGCCTGATTCTGGCTGCGCCGGAGCTGGCCAGTGCCGACGACGTGGATGATGCGATCAGCGAGGCCGCGAAGCTCAAGCGCACGCCGGCTGCACAACTCGACAAACTCGATGCCCTGCAGAAGCAGCACACCGACGACCCGCGCGTGATGGTCGCGCGCGCCGACGTGCTGCGCGAGATGGGCAAGCTGCGCGAGGCCGCCGACGCGATCGAGGCCGCCGAGTTCCAGTACGACCTGCAGGAGGCCGACAACGCGGCCGTGAAGTCGTGCAGCCGTGACCTGGACCGGCTCGCGCGCGACCTGCTGAAGTTCCGCCGTATCGCGCAGAAGGAAATCGCCGACTACCGCAGCGACGGCCTGACCGCGGCGCGCAAGCTGCTCAAGGCGGGCCGGCCCGAGGCCGTGGTGTGGATCTGCGACGAGATCGAGTATGTGGTCGGCAAGGGCGACGGCGAACTCGATGCGCTGCGCGACAAGGCGACGGCCGATCCGACGAAGCTCGGCGTGGCGCCGCGACCCGACGCCAACACGATGCGGCCGTTCAGCGTGTCGGAAGCGCTGGAGGAAGCCGAGAAGCTCGCGAAGCGGCACAAGTGGGAAGACGCGCAGACCGTGGCCCTGCAGGCGCTGCTCGCCGACGCGAACAGCCGGCTCGCCCACCTGGTGCTGGCCGAGGCGCTCGACGGCCAGGACAAGACGGGCCCCGCCACGGCCGCGACGCTGGATGCGCTGCAAGCGCCCGGCTACGACAAGCGCGCGCTGCGCGACCTCGACCGCCGCATCGACCGGCTCGTGCGGTCGCTGGTGCCCGACATGGTGAAGTTCTTGCGCACGCGTGACGGCGCCGTCGCGGCGATCATCAAGGCGCGTCAGCGTGCCGAGCGCGGCGACCGGCCGGACGATGCCGAGTGGATGGTCGAGCGCCTGCTGCTGCTCGCGCCGATGCACCCCGACGTGGCCGACGTGGCAGGCGGCAATGCAGACAGCCGGATCCGTGCGCGCAACGCGTTTGACGGTGTGGGCAACGACACCGGCGACGGCGTGGACGTTGCGCCCGACCCCGGCACCGGCGGCCGCGACGGCATGAGCGACGAGGTCAGCAAGTTGCTCGACGAGGGCGACGCGCTGGTCGCAGAGGGCGAGGCGATCATCGAGACGACGCGCGACGAGAAGTTCAAGGGCAACCTCAAGGACACGCTGCAGGGCGCCGTCGACAAGTATCACGCGGCGCTCGACAAGTACCGCGCGGCCCGCGACAAGGCGCCCGGCAACCGCGAGATCGAAGAATTGATCCGCACGACGAACCAGAAGATCTTCTGGACCAAGAAGTCGATGCCGATCGACTAGGCCGTGCGAACCCGGAACAACTCGCTGGCGAGTCCTGCGGATCAGCCCGCCATCGCATCGCCGCCGGTCGCCTCGGCCGCGGCTTCCCCGGCCGTCTCGTCAGCGCCTCCGCCGAGGAACGCGGTCTGCAGTTCCTCCAGCTGGCTCTCCACCACGCCGAACTGGTCGTCGTTGAACCCGGGGTCGAGAATCACAATCTCGTGCCGGCGCGACTCGCGGCCGGTGAACACCAGGAACTCGCGGCCGTCCTGGCGGAAGTGTCGGCCGAGCTTGAGGTGCTTGAGCCGCAGCAATCCGAGCGCCGCCACGTAGGCGTGCCCGGCAGCCTGCATGTCGCGGCCGCCCTCCGGCGCGTCGCTGTCGGCGTGCCGGCGCGTGCGCGAGAGCAGCGCCCACAGGAACTCCTGGTCCTCGGTTGGCGGCTTGCGCGGCGTCGGCGCCTTGATGCCCTGCCACCACGAGTACAGCGGATCACGATCGGTCTGCAGCCAGCAGTCGTGACACAGGTCGAGCCGGGCGAAGCCGCGGTCCTCCTCCTGGTCGTCGCCCCCCGGCGGCCCCTGCGTCCCCTGTGCCCCGGCGGCAGCGCCCTCGGCCGGCGCGTCATCCAGCGGCTCGCGCAGCGCCGAGATGTACTTCTCGCGGTCTTCGAAGCCGCGGCCACACGCCGTGCACAAGCCCGAGGCCTTGCCGAAGCGGTAGTCCATGATCAGCATGCGAGCAGGTGGGCCGGCGTCGTTCGCTACCTTACGCTGCATCTTTGTCGGCCGACAACCCCCACGCCTTGACCCCGTGATGCGGGTTTCCGACCCCTGCGCAGGGATCGGCCGCCCGGCGGTGTATGTCACTCTGCACCGCAGACCCGACCCGCGGTAGACTGGCCAGCACTGACGATCCCTGTCTGTCTCAATCCGGAGAACTGGATGAACCCGTTCCGAATCGCTCCTCGCATCGCCGTCGCGCTCATCGCGCTGCTGGCGATCGCTCCCGCCGTGGCGCTGGCACAGCCCGGCGACTGGAAGAAGCTCGGTGAGAAGAAGGTCGGATTCGGCGTCGATCGCGACGTCATCGACGTCAACGAGGACGCGCTGTTCCGCAAGATCCGCCTGCGCGTGCAGGACAGCGATATCGAAATCGTCGACCTCAAGGTGCACTTTCGCAACGGCGACACCGAGGACGTGGCCGTGCGCGAGAAGCTCAAGGACGGCTCGATGACCCGCATCATCGACCTGCCCGGCGCCGTGCGCCACATCGAGAAGGTCACGCTGATCTACCGCACCGACGGCCCGCCGCGCCCGCGCGCTCGCGCCACCGTGCAGCTGTTCGGCCTGAAGGAAGACCTGCGGCCCGATCCGACGCCGCAGCCCGATCCGCCGGCGAGCGATCCGCCCGCGCCCGAGGGCTGGGCGAAGCTCGGCGAGAAGAAGGTCGGCTTCGGCGTTGACCGCGACGTGATCGACCTCGACGCCAGCGAGCGCCGCTACAACAGCATCCGCCTGCGCGTACTTGGCAACAGCATCGACGTCTACGACCTGACCGTGCACTTCGAGAACGGCGAGTCGCACGACGTGGAAGTGCGCCAGCACCTCGACGAGGGCGGCATGACCCGCGCGATCGACCTGCCCGGCGCGATGCGCAACCTGCAGAAGATCACGATGATCAACCGCACCGACGGCCGGCTGCGTGAAGGCCGCGCGACGATCCAGGTGTTCGGCCACAAGCGCGACGACATCGAGGGCTGGGAAGTGCTCGGCAAGAAGCGCGTCGGCTTCGGCCAGGACAAGGACGTCATCACCGTGACCGGCGCGCGCGGCGACTTCACGAAGGTGGCCGTGCTCGTCGAGGAGAACGACATCGAGGTGACCGCGATGAAGATCAGCTTCCGCAACGGCGAGACGTTCGACGTGCCGCTGCGCGAGACCTTCAAGGCTGGCACGCGCTCGCGCGAGATCGACCTGCCCGGCGGCGATCGCATCATCCAGGCGGTCGGCTTCAACTACACGACCGAGGGCCGGCCGCGTGACGGCTTCGCGCACATCACGCTGCTCGGCAAGGCCGGCGTGAACCCCGGCGTGCAGCCGCCGGACACGGGGGATCGCTGGGAGAAGATCGGCGACCGCAACGTCGACTTCCGTGGCGACAACGACATCATCCGCGTCGACAGCGAAAAGGGCCCATTCCGCCAGATCCGCTTCCGCGTCACCGGCAACAACATCCAGATCGGTGACATCGAGGTGCACTTCCGCGTCGGCAAGCAGGATGTGCAGGTGCGCGCCCTGGTCAAGGACGGCGAGGACAGTGGCGTGATCGACCTGACCGGCGACAACCGCCACATCACGGAGATCCACCTCAAGTACCGCACCGTCGGCCGCGCGCGCGAAGGCAAGGCCAACGTCGAGGTCTGGGCGCGCTAGGAGTAGCTGACTGACTGTGACTCACCATGCAGCCCCGGCGCGCTAGACGGCGTGCCGGGGCTGTGTCGTGTCCGTCTGGTTGCGGTCGCGTTTGAGTCAGCACGACGCCCTTCCGGAGCCCCGGGAGGGGCGGCCCTGCGGGGCTCCAGAAGGGCGTCGTCATGAACTCACCGGCGGTCGGCAATGCGCGTGATTCCCGTACAAGGGTTCCGCGCGCGATGCGCGCTACACACGGTGCCTTTGAATGAGCTGCCTGCTTCGCAGGCTCCGGATTGCGCGTCCGCCGCTTGACCCTGATGTCGTGTCGTTACCGTTGCCGCTGCTGCAGTTCCGCAATCAGCCGGTCCATCGAGGCGCGCGTCGCCTCGTCGGGTGCGCGGTCGCGGGCGCCAGTGGCCGCGCGGATCGCGGCCGGGTAGTCACGCAACTCCATCAACGTGACGGCCAGGTTGCGATGGATCTGCCAGTCGGTCGGGTCGATGCGCAGCGCCGCCTCGAAGTCGGATCGCGCATTGCCGAACTGGCCGAGCCGGCCGTAGAGCACGCCGCGGATCTGTAGCGCCTCCGGGCTCTGCGCGTCGCGTCGCACCGCCTCGGTCGCGTCAGCCAGCGCGGCCGTGTTGTCCTGCGATTCCATCAGCGCCTGCGCGCGGAGCCGGTACGCGTCGGCCAGCAATTCGGGCCGCGTCGCGAGCCGCCGGATCGCCTCGCCGAAGTCGGCAATCGCACCGCGCAGGTCGCCGCTCTCGGCGCGCTTGCTGCCACGCTCGACGTGCATCACGCCGATGTCCTCGGTCATCGTCGGGTTGGGCGCCTTCAACAGCGCCTCGGCGGCCTCCATGTCGGCAATCGTCGCGTCGGCGAATCCGAGTTGCCGCCAGATCAGGGCGCGCGCGATCAGTGGATCGGCCGCGGGCTCGCGCTCGAGCGCACGCGTGAAGTCGTCGATCGCACCGGCCACGTCGCCCTGCCGACGGCGCAGCTTGCCGCGCTCGAAGCGCGCGACCGGAATCACGTTGTCCACGTCACGCGCGGGATGCGCGATGCACTGCGTGAAGTCGTCGACCGCGGCCGCCAGGTTGCCCGCATCCTTGTGGATCATCGCGCGCTGGAACCACGCCGACGGCACGGCCGGGTCGAGCCGCAGCGACTCGGTGAGATCGGCCAGCGCACCGGCGTCGTCCTTCAGCGCGTGCTTGACCACGGCGCGATTCAGCCACGCCCCGGCCGACTGGCGGTCGAGCGACAGCGCATGGTCGATGTCGGCGAGCGCACGCTGCAGCTGGTTGTCGCGGCTGTATGCGGCCGCGCGGTTCGACCACGCCAGCGCGTCGCCGGGCTGCAGTTCGATCAGCCGGGTGAGGTCGTCGATCGCGCCCTTCAGGTCGCCGGTGGCAATGCGCTCGAGCGCGCGGTTGTTCCACGCCTTGTCGTGCGTCGGCTCGAGCTCGATCGTCTTCGTGTACCAGTCGATCGCCTTCTGGTGCTCGTGCGTGCCGATCGCGCAGAGCAGGCCGAGGTAGAAGGTGTCGGTCGCGGTGTGAAACTGCCGGCCGTACGTCGCACTCGCGTCGAGCAGCGCCTGGAAGCGCGCGATGTAGTCCTGCACCTCGCGCGGCGTGAACTCGCCGAAGAACTGCTCCTGCGTCTGCCCGGCCGCCTTCGCTTCCTCCCAGCGCTTGTTGAAGGCATCGATCGCGGCATCACGCTGGAACGTGAGACCGACGCCGAGCTTCGCCTTCAGCGCGTCGAGCTGGCCGTTCTGCGCGAGTTCGCGCAGCTGCGCCTCGTTGCGTTCGGCCTCGGCGCGCACGCGTTGGGTCGCCGCCTCGGCCGAGAGCAGGATCGCGATGATCACGCCGACGACGGCCACGGCCAGCGTGCTCGCGCCACCCAGCACGGCGGTGCGATGACGACCGGCCCACTTGATCAGGCGTTGCCACGTGGTGTAGTCGGCCGCGCCGATGGTCTGGCCGTCGAGCCAGCGCTCGATGTCCTCGCGCAGCTCGCTCACGCGGTGGTAGCGCATGCGGCGGCGGCGGGCCATCGCCTTGAGCACCACGGCCTGCAACTCGCGCGGAACAAACGCGTCGGGCGCCCGCTCGCGCGGCGGCTCGAGGCGGTTGTCGACCACGTTCACCATCAGCTCCGGATCATCCGGATCGAACGGCGCCGAGTCGGTGAGAATGCAATACAGGATGCCGCCGAGTGCGTAGATGTCGGCGCCTTCGTCCAGCGCGTTGATCATCCCCGCGGCCTGCTCCGGCGGCATGTAGCTCAGCGTGCCGACGATCGCGCCGTCCATCGTCAGCGGCGACTGGCTGGCGCCCTGCGTGCCGCCGCCGCGACGATCGCTGGTCACGCGTGTGCTGGTGCCGCGCCGGTTGGGCAGCCCGCGCGACGACGTCGCCGACGGCGCGTCGGGCACGTCGTACTCGCTGGGCGGCCCGTCGCCGATCGGCCGCGCGAGGCCCCAGTCGACGACGAGCACCTCGCCGAACTCGCCGACCATGATGTTCTCGGGCTTCAGGTCGCGATGGATCACGCCGCGATCGTGCGCGAACGCCACCGCGTCGCACGCCTTGAGGAACACGTCGAGCAGTCGGCGCAGCTGGCGGTTGGCCTCGCTGTCGGAGATGCGCGCGCGGCGGTGAGCCTCGCGGATCAGCTCGCGCATCGTGCGACCGATCACGCGCTTCATCGCCATGTACGGCCGCTGCTGCGCGTCGAGGCCGAGTTCGTGCACCGGCACGATGTTGGGATGCTGCAGTTGCCCGGTGATCTGCGCCTCTTCGATGAAGCGCGCGCGCGCCGCCGGGTTGTCGGCCGAGTGCAGCGTCTTGATCGCCAGCTCGCGGCGCAGCGCCTGGTCTTCGGCTGCGCGCACCACGCCGATGCCGCCGCGTCCGATCTCGTCGAGCATGCGGTAGCGATCGGCGCCGCGCAGATCGAGCGGCGTGGTGCCGGTCGGCACGTCGGAGGCACCGGTGCCCGGCTTGCCGCGCGGGCGTGCGGGTGCCGGCAGTGCGACTCGCCGGGTGACCTGTCGTCCGGGTTCGGGGGCTCCGTGCTGCATCGCTGAACGCCTTGCCGTGCGGTGCTGGCTAGCTGCTGCGATGCTGCCCGTTGGTGCGCCCGGCTTCAAGGCACTCGATACGAGGATGCGACCTGGCGACGCGTTCGGCCGACGGCGAATCAGGGGCCTGTCGGCGAATCGGGATTCCAGGCGAGCCGGGGAGGGCATCTCCCGGCTCGCCTGGTGCCTCGGTGCAGGGCAAGGGCAAGGGCAAGGGCAAGGGCAAGGGCAAGGGCAAAGAGAAGTTCGCCCTGCTCCCGCGCTACTTCGACAGGCGGATCGACTCCAGCTCCGCCTGGTCAATGTCCTGGCAGAACCGCAGCCACCGCACCCACGCGCTCTGCGGCAGACGGGCCGGCTGGATCATCACCGTCCGCTCGATCTCGATCACGTGCTCGCCGGTGTCCTCGTCGCGCGTGTGGTGCACGCTGCGCGAATACGTCACCGACTCGTTGTGCAGCGCCACCGGCGAGGGCAGTGAAATCACACTCAGGCCCTCGCCCACGCGGTACACCGTGCGATCGACCAGCGCGATCGGGCCGACCCGCAGGTAGACGTCGTGGCCGCGCGTGGCAGTCGGCGCGAGGCCACTCGCCAGGTCGAGCGGGCGCGGACCACCGCGGAAGCTCACCTCGTTGCCCGAGACCTGCGCGAACGACGCCACACGACCGGCGAACGTCGCACGGAACGGCGTGCCCGGCGTGTCCGGCTCGTCCGGGTTCGTGAACTTGTACTGGCTGAGGTCGATCGCGCCGACGAGGCTCGCCGCCAGGCCGGTCGCCTGCTGGCGCTTCTGGAAGTCGGGCACGCGACGGAAGCGGTCGTTGAGGTTCGCGCCGTCCACGCCGTCCGAGACGAACTCGCCCTTCACGTCGGCACTGCCGTCGATGTTCACGTGGATGTCGAGCGACGTGCGCCGCGCGTCGGCGAGCAGCGAGGGCCCCTCGACGATGCCGAAGCGGCAGCCCTTCTCGTCGCAGATCAGCGCGGTGCCGCCATTCACGCCGGCGGGCAGACGGCCGAAGGGCAGCAGGCGCGAGCCCAGCGAGAGGTAGAGGTCGCTCATGCCGGGCCGCGGGATGCGGATCAGCTCGGCGCGGAACTGGTCCATCTGCGGCTCGCCGAAGTCGACCTTGTCCCACAGGCGCGAGAGCGCGGGCAGGCTGACGTGCACCGTCGCCGCCTCGATGTCGAGCGCGGCGAGCAGCGACAGAAACAGCGACTTGCGGTCGCCGCGCGCGGTCATCAGGGTGGCGGTGGGCGACTCGCCCCAGCCGTCTTCCTTCACGATGTCGTTGACGGCCTCGTACACGGCGCGCACGACCGGCGTGACCTTGTCGGTCGCGTCGTCGGCGATCGTCACGCCGGCGCGGATCTCCTCGGCCTTCTCGCGGATCGTGCTGGTGACGCGGCGCCACGGCGTGCCGCTGTTGAGGATCTGCGCCCACACCTCGGTCCAGTCGCGCAGCGGCCGGAACTCGACCCACGGAATCAGTTCGGTGTCGGACGGCTCGTGCGCCTCGTGCAGGTCGTCAGCCTTCACGTTGGTGGCCTCGAACGTCAGCGTGCGGTCGAGCCCCTCGAAGCCTTCCGCGGCCTCCGGGAAGTTGTAGCCGATCGGCTCGTCGGTGCAGGTCAACGGCATGAGAATCACAAGCCGCGTGAGCAGGATCGGCTCCTGGCGTTGCGGATCGCCGAACCAGAAGCGCGGCAGGCGCAGTCGGCCGTCGCCGGGGGCGCTCTCCTGCACGCGATAGCGCATCACCTGCACGCTGCCGGGTTCGAGCTGCGGCATCTGCATCGACCAGCCGCTCACGGTGGGTTCGAAACTGCTGCCGTCGGGCTGGATCACGCGCGCTTCAATCAGCTCGCCGCCGGCCTGGATCGTGCCGAACATGTCGACGCCCTGGCGCGTGAGCACCTTGCGCACGAGCGTGACGACGCCGATGTACGAGTTGTCGTCGTAGACCTTCAGCACGGTGGAACTGTGCAGCTGGATCGCCGGCGAACGCGGCCACTGCGCGGCGGTCGGGGCATCGGCGATCAGCTTGTCGACGTCGGGCCGGTAGTTGTCGGCAAACGCGTAGAGGTCGACGCCGCTGCGCTGCGCAAGGAAGCGGCGCAGGTCGTGGCGGTCGGAGTCCTGCTGCAGCACGGCCTCGAACTCGGCGGTGCCGCGCGCGTTGTCGCCGTTGGCGAACGCCGCCATGCCGATCTGCTCGTGGATGCTCGCGGCCTCGGCCGGGTTGCGGCCGAGCAACTGCTCGAGCAGCGCGATCTGGCGCGCGTACTGGCGCTGGCGGTGGAAGAACTCGGCGGCCGCGCGCAGCACGCTGTCGCTCTCGTAGAAGTCGGTCAGCGCGCGTTCCCACAACGTCGGCAGTTCGCTGTCGCGGTCGCCGATGCGTTCGGTGAGTGTCAGCACGCGCACGGCCGCGCTGTCGTCGCCGGGGTTGTCGGCCAGTTCGGTGGCGGCCAGTTCGCGGGCGGCACGCGGGTCGGGCAGCGAGTCGTACCAGTTGGCGAAGTAGCTGCGCACAGCCGGGTTCTTCGGCGCGCGGTCACGCAGGCCGGACATCAGCTTGTGGTCGAGATGCTCGAGCCGCTTGGCGCGGAAGATCGAACGCCGGGCGAGTTGCGCGTGCAGGCTCTGCGGCGCGAACGTCGCAATGCCGTCATACAGCTTGCGCGCGGCGTCGGGCCGGTCGTTCTCCAGCTCGTCGTTGGCCAGCTCGTAGATCGCCGGGGCGAACTGCGGGTCGAGCTCAATCGCCTTCTGGTACAGCGCCACGGCCTCGCGTGTGCGGATCGCCGCCGGCAGTTCGCGGTGCGCCTCCTGCACCTGCGCCAGCGACCAGCAGGTCAGCGGCGTCTCGCTGCACGCGTGCGCCTGCTTCGCCAGCGTCCACGCCGCGTCGATCAGCCCGCGGCCCATCTGCGCCATGCTCGCCAGCAGCAGCGCTTCGGCGCAATCGGGCGCGACCTTGCCGAGCCGCAGGCACTCGCCCTGCCAGCCCCAGCTGATCGAGTTGTCGCTGACCGGCACGGCCGTACCGAGTGGCGTCTTCGCGTCCATGTTGACGGCCACGTGCGCCGGCCAGTTGCCGTTGTCGTCGGTGACCTCGATCGACTGCTGCTCGGCGCCGAGATACTTCACGACGAGCACGTGGCGGCCGGGGCTCAGATCGACCGGCATCATCAGGTTGGCGGGCAGCAATTCGCGCCGCTGGTCGAACGTGCCGATGAGGTCGCCGTTGATGCTCACGCGGAACGCCATCGAACCGTAGATGCGCAGGTTGACGCGCCGCGGCAGCATCCCGCTGACGACCAGTTGCGTGGCCAGGTAGTAGCCCGCTCCGCGGCGCTGTGCGCGCCAATCGCCGCGACCGCCGAAGAAGCGATCGAAGCGGCGCTC
>JBFWQT010000068.1:0-18956 GCA_050249295.1 Planctomycetota bacterium | reverse complement strand
GATCGGACCGCTGCTGCCCGTGTTGCCCTTGCCGCCGGAGAAGCTGTTGATGCCGTAGAAGATGAGGACCATTGCGCCGAGCAGGGCGACCACGATGATCGCGGCGGTCTTCGCCGTGGTGTCGGCGGCGCGGCGCGGCCGGCCGGAGCGTTGCGGCGCCTTCGACGGGTCGATCGGTTTGCGCGGCGCGGCACCCGCAGCACCCGCGGAGTAGTTGCGCGCACTCGACCGCGCGCGCGTGGCCTGGCCGGTGCGAGGGCCGCCGCCGATGGCGCCCTGGTCGACCATCGTGGCGTCCGGATCGTCAGCCGAGGGCGACGGGCGATAGTCGGCGTTCGAGCCGCGCGCTCCGCCAGCACCGCCGCGGGCATGTGGACCATCGAGCCACGCACCGCAGTGCGGACAGACGGTTTCGTCCTCGAACACCACGTTGTGGCAGTGCGGACAGGAAAGCGTGCTCATGAGTGGCGCCGCGGATCACGCACACGGAATGGCGCGGTTGGCCGGGGAGACCGGCGACCGCCAGAACCGGATTCTACGGGTCACCGGCGACAGGTTCAACGATCTGTGATCGATGTTGGTTCGCACCGTTCTCCGATCCGGCGGAGCCTCTGATGGCGACAGGCGTTGCTACCGGACGCCCTTTCGCGGAATCCGGTTTCGCGAAACCGGGGCGCGGGTGCGCGCGTCAGGATCGCACACACAACGAGAGAGAACGAACGACACATGAGCGGATGGAGCAACGGTCGCGTGCTGCTGATTGCGGCGTTCTGCACAGCGGCCGGATTCGGTGGCGGGTACGTGGCGAGCCCGGGACCGGCGCGCCCGGTCGGCCCGGCGAGTGCTGCAGGGGCGACGCAGCCGGCGGACAGCGCGCAACCCGATCGCGCCATTGCGAGTCGCGCGCCGATCGAGCCCACGCCGACGACGCCAGCTGAAGCGCAGGCCGGGACCGACCGCACGCCGCTGCGCGCCGATCCGCCGTCGCAGCCTGACCCCGCAACGGCTCCGTCACCACCAGCCGAGCGAATCCCCGCGACGCCGCCGCCTGTCACCGCCACGCCTTCCGACGCCGACCGCGCCGCCGCCATGGCTCGCGCGGCCAGCCGGTTCGGAGACGATGTCTGCCGTCGCGCCGAGCTCAACGGCATTCCGCCGGAGATTCAGGATCGCGTCGATCACGGCGGCCCGTCGGGCAGCATCTGGCTCAGCGGCTCGTTCTTCGATGACATCCGCCGCACGCACGACATCTCGCGTGCGCTGCTCGGCCGCCTCACCAACCGGCCATTCGAGGGCATCGCCACCGACATCGCGAAGCTGCCCGACGCGCAGTTGAGCAGCATCGTCGATGCCGTGCTGCAACTCGCCAACGAGGGCGCCAACCCGCTCGCCCGCGTCGAGGCCACGCACCTGCTCGGCCTGATCTCGCTGCCGCGCCTGGAGTGGACCAACGAGCAGGGACTCAGCGACACGATCGGCCGCCGCAGCCTTGCGCCCGACGAATACGCGATCGCCTGGAGCTACATGCCCGGCGACCGCACGACGATCCGCGAACTGGCCACGCCCTTCAACTATGTCAGCGACCTCACCCGGCTGGCCGGCAGCCCGCACCCGGCGGCCGTGCGCCTCGCCGCGATGACCATGCTGGTCGAGTTCAACGACCCCGGCGCGGCCGGTCTGCTGCGGGCGATGCTCGACGACGACATCGCGGAGTCGGTGCGCTACAGCGCCCGGCTGCTGCTCAAGCGGATCGACCCGGACTTCCGTTGAGCAACGTGTACCCGGAAGGCGGTTCGGCGCGTTAGGATGGTCGTACCTTCCGTCCGCACACCACCGCACGTCCATCCGCGAAATGAGCATTCACGGGCTCCCCGAAGCGTTCGCCTGCGAACGATGTGGCCGGCCGATCCTGCTTGGCGAGATCAACCCCGGCGAAGCCGTCAATTGTCCCGACTGCCAGCACATGCACACCGCGACGCCCGACTGGGTCGAGCGGCTGCGCTCGGGCGTGGGCGCGCGGACGCTTGACGATGTCCAGGCGGCGTTCAGCATTCCGATGTCGGTCGGCACGGGTGGACCGCCTCCCGCTGGCGGCGCCGCCGGCGGTGGTGGTGGTGGCGCGGCCGGCGGCGGCGGCATGCGCGGTCGCGGCCGCAATGCCGGTGCGCTGACCGCGTCGCAGGCTGGCACCGCTACGCCGGGCAATCTGCTCACGCCCAATGCGCCGGCCGCGGCGAGGCTCACGCCACCATCCGCGCCGGCCGCGCCGGCCGCGCCGCAAGAGCCCGATCTGCCGCCGCGTGGGCCGTCGTGGGAGAACCCGGCGTCGGACGACTCGCACCCGGCCGCGACCAGCGACGCGCTGCCGCCATGGGCGATCGGCGGGCCGGTCAGTGGTGCGCCGGATCTGCCGGCCCTGCCCGACATGCACGGCATGAATGATGGCGCCGCCGCGCCCGCCGCGGGTCTGCCGGCCTTCACCAACCAGATCAGCAACCTGAGCGACGGCGCGCCCGAGCCGTGGGCCGCTGCGCTTCCGCCGATGACGCCGGGCACCCGCGTGATGGGCCCGCCGCCCAGCCAGGTGCAACGGCCCGACCCGGCGAGCCTCGTGCCGCGCCAGATCGGCCGACCCGATGCCGGCCAGTGGAAGGGCAAGCTGCTGCGCAACGAACACGAGCAGTCGGAGGCGGACGGTCGCAAGTTCGCCACAATGACCGCCGGCACGTTCGCCGCCTGCTCGGCGGTGTTCTGGCTGTTCGCGCTGTCAGGCAACTCGCAGGCCAACGGCGGTCTGCTGCCCGTGTGGGTCTGGATCGCGATGGCGGTCGGCGGCGTCTGCGCGGCGATGTTCACCAACGGCCTCGCGCGCGCGTCGTCGCTGCTGGCAATCGGCCTCGTGCCGCCGCTGGTCGCGCTGGTGCAGTGGTTGATGCTGCCGCCGATTCCCGCGGCCGCCGCCGGGATGCCGGGGGTTGGCTCGATTCCGCTGCTGTTCTACGCGGCGCTGGTGCTGATTCCGCTGACGATGCTCACTTACGGCGCGTCGGCCGCGTCTGCGCAGGCGCCGACCTCGGACTGGATCCGCAGCACCGCCGCGATCTCGGCGTTCTCGATGATTGGCCTGGTGCTGTGGATCCTCACCGGCATGCAGGACATGCTGAACACCATGATGCCGGGCGGCTTCGGTGGCGGGATGATGCGCACCGGCATGGGCATGGCCTTCACCGTGATCGCCGCGATCATGTGCGCCGCGCCGATGCTGGCGTGCCTCAACTACTGGCAGCACAGCCAGAGGATTGCGTACTCCGTGAACGTCGTGTTCTGGGTCAGCGCGATCGGCCCGTGGGCGTTCTTCGGCATGTTCAGCAGCTTCACGGCCGCGCTGCTGATGGCCGCGATGATGGGCACCGCGATCGGCTGGATGTTCGTCGGCGGCGCTGGCGCGCGCGACCTGATCATGTACTACGACCTGCAGCAGCGCGCGAAGCGGGCCAACGTGCGGCTCAACGCGCCGCCGGCATTCGGCAAGCACGTCCACATGTACTACGATGAGGGTCCGGTCGGCGTCCCCGACAAGGACGGCTACTTCAGCGAGCCGGAGTCGGGCGAGCCATTCTCGGGCTGAAAGCGAGCAAAGACGTCATGAGCGACAAGCAGAACGCGCGCCTCGGGCATCCACCCGATCACAAGGGCCACATCGACCCCACCGCACACCCCCACGGTCACGACGCCGGCGGCGAGCCACCGATCCAGGGTCCGCCCGGCGACCTGCCGCTCCAGAGCCGCGGCGGCATGAGCCTGCTGGCAATCGTCCTGATCGGGGTGGCGGTGGCGGCGCTGGTCGCCGTGCCGATCGCGCTGTTGATACTGCGCCCCTGACACCGCCGCGCCCCCGTGACACCACCCCGTTCAGGACGCGCTCCAATGCGTTCATCCAGTCCGTTCCCCGCGTCCGACGTGCAGCCGCCGCCGGGGCGCGTGTCGAGTTGGTTGTTGGTGCTTGCCGCGCTGCTCGCGCTGTTGACGCTGTTCGCTCCGGCCGCGGTGCACGCGCAGGAGGATCCGGCCAAACGCGTCGCCGAGCTGGTGGAGCAGTTGCGCAGCCCGGCCGCTGACACGCGCCACGACGCGGCGCGCGCGCTGATGCTGATGGGCGGCAAGGCCAGTGCGGCGGCCCGCGAACTGATCCGGCTGATTCCGCGCGAGAGCGACGAGTACGTGCGCCGACAGATGGTGCGCACGCTCGGTCGCATCGAGGCGGACGCCGGCACGATCGTCACTCCGTTGCTGCAGGTGCTGACCAGCGACACTGACGCCGAGTGTCGCCGCATGGCCGCGCTCGGGCTCGGCGGTCTCGGCGCTGCGGGCGTCGCGGCACTGCCCGGCCTGGCGTCGGCGCTCGCGGCGGACCGCGACGAGACCGTCCGCGCCGCCGTTGCCAACGCGATCGGCGACATGGAGACGGCGGCCGTGGCCGTGCTGGCCGCGCTGACCAGCGCGCTGCGAGATCCGGACGCCGACGTGCGCGACAACGCGGCGCGCGCGATCGGTCGCGTCGGGCCAGCGGCGAAGGACGCGGTGCCCGCGCTGACCGCTGCACTGAAGGACCCGCAGCTACGCGTACGCGCCGCGGCTGCTCGTGCTCTCGCCGCAATCGGCACCGCCGCACTGCCCGCGCGCGATGCGTTGATCGAACTGCTCAAAGACACGGCCAGCGAGGCCACGTTCGCGCGCAACGCCGCCGCGTACGCGCTGGGTTGCTTCGGCGCCGATGCCGCCCTCGCGGTGCCGGTGCTGGTCGAGGTGCTTGTGTCCGGCCCGGCCGACACACGCGCCTCGGCCGCCACCGCGTTGGGCAGCATCGGAAGTGCCGCAGCCGTGACCGGCGTGCCGGTGCTGGTCAAGGCGCTGGCCAGCGAGGACGCCGAGCTTCGCGCCGCGGCCGCGACCGCGCTGGCCGCGTTTCGCCCGGCCACCGCCGAGGCCTTGCAGGGGCTGATCGGCCTGCTGCGTGACCCCGCCGCGACCGTGCGCTACAGCGCCGTCTGCACGCTGCGCGTCTTCGGTCCGGCCGCCGTGGGGGCGAAGCGCGACCTCGAGCGCATCGCGCGTCGCGACGAGATCGAGGGCCTGCGCTACACCGCTATCGGCGCGCTGGCCGCGATCGGCATCGACCAGTCGGCGCGCGTCCAGGACCTGATTGCCGCCGCAACGGCCGACCCCGCGCGCCTGACCACCACGCGCCGCGAGGCGATCCGCGCACTCGGCGACATCGGCCCGCCGGCCAGCGAGGCGCTCGGCACGCTGACGGACATCTCGATGCAGGACGCCGACCCGGCGACACGCGACCTGGCGCTCGACTCGCTACGGCGCATCCGCAAGTAGCGGATTCGACCGATTGATCGAACCAGCGGCCGTGGCTTGCGTTCTCTGTGGCAGGGGGTAGTCTGTCCGCAGTCCACCCCCTCAGACACAGCGACGACGCGCGGTCTGCGCGTTCCCGGCGTGGCTGCCCCTGTCGCCGCCCCTGTCGTCGCCTTCGCCGGCACAATTGCCGCGCAGCCGCCAACCCGCCAACCCCGGACGATCGCAATGACGTTTTCCCGACCGTTGCTCGCCCCGCTCGCCATCATCTGTGGTGTCGTGCTCGCCCTGCTGACCCTCCCGGCGACGGCGCTGGCGGGCGACTCCATCACCTACAAGAGTGGCGACAAGGTCGAGACGCTCAGCAACATCCAGATCGACGACGTGCTGATCGACAAGGTGACCTACTTCGGTGCCGGCTCGGCTACCGCCAAGTCGGTCGCGCAGAACGACATCGTCTCGTACACGATCGACGCCTCGGCGCGCTCCAACGACTTCGGCAAGGCCGACGACCTGATGCGCCGCTCGGACTTCATCAACGCGATCACGGCGTACCGCAAGGTGCTGGCCTCCAACGACGCCGGCCGCCTCGAGAAGCTGATCGCCAACGTGAAGATCTGCGAGTGCGGCATGTTCCTCGGCGGTCGCGACGTGGAAGGCGGCCAGGGCTGGGACCTCGTGATCAAGCAGGGCCGCGCGTTCCTCGACACGCGCGACTACAACAACTCGTACTACCGCATGGACGTGCTGGAGTGGATCGGTACGGCCTACCAGGCCCGCCGCCAGCCGGACAAGGCCGAGCAGGCGTACGCCGACCTGACGCGCATGGACGAGGCGCGCGGCGCATTCCAGCTCGCCCGCGTGCTCTACGACAACGGCAAGTACGACCAGGCGATGACCAAGTTCAAGGGCGCGCAGGACTCGGCCGCCAAGCGCGGTGACAACCGCACCGCCGAGCGCTGCGAGCTGTTCGCCGCGCTGTCGATGCTCTCGCTCGGCAAGGTGGACGACGCGAAGGACGTGTTCCTGCGCCTGACCGGCGACGGCGGCTCGGACCAGGGCGACGTGCTCGGTCGCGCCTACCTCGCGCTGGGCCGCATCTACGGTCGCGGCACGCAGTACGAGCCGGCCTTCATGTGCGTCGCGCGCGCGGCCACTGTGTTCAAGGGCTCGCTCAACAGCCGCGAGCTGCAGGACGCGATCGGCCTGTCGGCGCGCGCCGCGCAGGGCCTTGCCGAGAAGGATCCGGCGTGGAACGCCCGCGCCGAACGCCTCAAGAAGAAGTACAACGCCCAGTATCCGCGTGCCGAGTTGCCCCAATGGTGATCCCTGCGCATGACTGAGACGCCTACAGCAGACAGCAAGGCGACCAGACCCGATCAGCCGCCCGCCGGGCACCCTGCACCGCAGTTGCTGCGGCGGGTCCGGCGGGCGATGCTGATTGCGGCCGGCATCATCTTTCCGGTCGCCCTCATCGTCGGCGTCATCGCGCTCACGCAGGCGCCGCCACGCGTCACCGTCTACGCGATCAACGCGCTCGATCTGCCGGTCGTGGTCTCGATCGCCGATGTCGAACCGGTGACGCTGGACGCCGGCAAGTGGCTCAAGGTCGACGTGCCGCCCGGCCAGTTCGACGTCGCCGCAACGATCGACGGCCGCGAGTTCGAGCGCGCGGCGGTCACGACGTTCGACGACGGCCTCGTCGTGTGGTCGATTGCCGGCGCCGCGCCGCTGATGCTCGACGCCAGCCACGACCAGCCCCGGTTGCTCGCCGGAACCGATGGCCCGCTGATCGAGAGCTTTCCGCGAGCCACCCGCGTGCAGTTCGACCCGACGCATCGGGGCACGCTGCCCGGCCTGATGATGGCCAACGACGTGCACTGGCGGACGACTCTCGGCCTGTTCCTCGAAGCACACGAGGTGCAGGGCGGTGCGCGCCTCACGCTCGGCGTCTGGCGCGCGATGCCCGACCGGCGCGACACGATCGACGCCGCGTTGCAGCTGACATCGCTTGCCGGCGGAAGCGACGCGGTGCAGGCCTTCGGCCGCGAGCTGATCGCGTCCGGCCACGCCGACGAGAAGGCGCGCTTCATGTTGCAGGAGGTGGCGATGCGCAGCATGTCGCCGGAGCAGGTGCGCAAGGCCGCGCGCGAGGAGGCCGCCGCAGCGCCTGACTCGCCGCTCGCGCAACTGTTGCTCGCGCGCGCCGAGCGCCAGGCGAAGGCGCTGGAGTTGCACGCGGAGTTGCAGCGCCGGTTCCCGGACTACCACTGGCGTTGCCGCGACTACGCCTGGCGGCTGCTGGTGGCCGGCCTCCACGACGCGGCCGCCAACGAGTACGCGCTCTACGAGACGGTCGATCCGGCTGACTCGATGTGGTTTGTGCGGTGGCGCGTCACCGCGTTGCTCGGCGCCGACCGCGTGGCCGAGGCGCTGAAGCTGGTGGCCGCGACCGCGCAGCAGGCGATCGCGCTGCGCGCGCCGGTCCTGGATGCGGCCGTGCTCTCCGCGCTGCTCAGCCAGCGCGTGCCGGACAGCGGGATCCGCGATCCGCGCGAACTCATGACGCGCATGTTCGGCACGCCCGACCGTCATCCGTTCGAGTGGGCGCAGTTCCGCATTCGCACCGGCACCGACTCGCCCGGCGAGTTCGACACCTGGGACGACAACGACTTCCGCACCGCGCTGCGACTGATGCAGGCCGCGCGTCGCGTGCCCGGCACGGCCGCTGCCCTGGCCGGCAGGGCGTCGCCGAGCGTGTTCCGGCTGATCAATGACGACGCCACGTTGCTGGTGCTGGCCGGTGAAGCGGCCGCCGCGAACAACCCGACCACCGCCGGGCAGTTGCTGCTCGCGATCGACGCGATCGATTCCGAACAGCGCACCGCACTCGGCGCGTTTGTCGTCGGCGGCGTGGAGACCGACCTGCTCGACGAGCTGGCGCCCGACATGCAGGCCGCGCTGGCGCTGTTGCGCGGGCTGCGCTGCAAGGCCGACGACGAGGGCCGGGCCGCGCGCGCAAAGTGGTTGCGACGCGCGATCGAACTCGACGTGCCGGACGGCGTCGCGCAGGCAATTGCGCGACGCGAACTCGGCAGTGATTGACCTTCCATCCTTCACGGCGTGACGGAGCTGACCACGATGCGATTCGATCCGGCGGAGATGTCGCGCGACGCGTTCTACTTCGCGATGATCTCGGTGATCATTCCGCGGCCGATTGCATGGGTCAGCACGCTCTCGGCCGCTGGCCGGCCGAACCTCGCGCCGTTCAGCTTCTTCACCGGCATCACGTCCGACCCGCCGTCGTTGCTGATCAACGTGGGCACGCGTGGCGGCGCCGCCAAGGACACGGCCCGCAACATCCTCGAGACCGGCCAGTTCGTGGTCAACATTGTCACCGACGCGCTCGCGCAACAGATGGTGCAGACCAGCGGCGAGTACGGCCCCGAGGTCAACGAGTTCGAGACCGCCGGTGTGACGCCGCTGGCCGCGGAGCTGGTCATGCCGTCGCGCGTGCAGGAGTCGCCGGTGTCGATCGAGTGCGAGTTGATGCGCTGTGTGGATGTCGATTCAGTCGATGTGCCGGGCGACATCTCGGCGCACATCATTCTCGGCCGCATCCTGCTGATCCACGCCGACGAGTCGGTGCTCGGCGACAAGGGCCGCGTGGACCCGGCGAAGCTCGACGCGATCGGCCGTCTCGGCGGCACCGGCTATTGCCGTGTGCGCGACATCTTCCAGATGCAACGGCCGAAGGTGTGAGAGCCCGCGTTGCGTGGCGTGTGAACAAGCGAATCTCTTCACCCCACGTCGCGCCGCTCGAACAGCAGGCACCCCACCGCCAGCAGCGCGGCGCAGTAGGCCACGCCGACCAGGGTGCCGTCGACCGCCAGGTGCATCGGCAGCGGCCCTTCGCGCGAGAGCAGATCGCTGATCTCGAACAGGCGCAGGTCGGGGATCACCACGCGCACCACCGCCTGAACCGGCGGCGCGCCGTTGAGCGCCACATCGATGATGTCCATCAGGTTGCCGAGCGTGAACACCGCCATCGCCAGCACCGCGTTGGCCGCCACAGGCAACACCGTTGAACCCGCCACCAGCACCGCGCCAACGATGGCCGTGGACCAGAGCATCATGTACGCGCCGAGCAACACAATGCCGAGGTCCTGGTCGATCACGCGGCGCACGCAGTACGCGATGCGATCGGACTGGCCGTCGACGGTCAGCGGATCAACGAACTTGCGCGGCGCCGCTGGCGCGGTCTGCGCATGTGTCGCGCCGCCAACATCGATGCTGCCCTCGGCGCCGTCGTCGGGCGTGGCGCCGGGCTGCGTGCCGGTGCGCGCGTCGAGCCATGCACGGCTCGCTGCACTCCACATGGCGCTGCCGCGAGGGCCGCCGGTCGCATGCTGCACGACCACCGACACCATCAGAAGGAACGTGAGCAGCACGCCGACCGACACGACCGTCATCATCAGGCCGGCGTACTTGCCGATGATCACCTGCGCGCGCGATACCGGCTTGGCCAGCAGCATCAGGATCGTGCGGCCTTCGATCTCGCGCGTGATCGTGTTGACCGCGCCGAGCAGCGCGATGAGGATCGTCGCGAGGCCGATCGTCGAGAGGCCCATCTCCTTGAGGAGCACGCCTTCGGAGCCGAGCGCGTAGAGCGACACGACCGGCAGCAGCAACATCAGCAGCCCGGCAATCAGCGTGATCAGCCGCGTGGTGGGCTGCTTGCGGATCTCGTGGAAGGTGATGGCGGCGATGGCGCGGATCGGTCGCATGCGAATCGCAACTCGTGGTGCGCGGGTCGTGGCGGCCGGTCGCGACACGATAGCAGAGTGTCAGCGCGAAGGCAGCCACCGGGCGAGCTTGCGCACCAGCTCGTCGATCAGGCCGCGCGCGCGACCATGGCCGCCGCTGACGCCGTTCGCGAGGATCGAGACGCACACCGGCCGCGGCTGCCCGGTCGCGTCGCGAAGCAGCAGATAGCCCGACAGCGAGTCGACTCCGTTGAGCGTGCCGGTCTTGCCGGTGAGTTTGCCGCGCAGGTCGGTGAGTCGCTTCGCGAGTGTGCCGCTCTCGCCCGCTTCGGCCAGCGACTGGCGGAACATCGCGGCCGACAGGATCTCGTCGTTCGGTCCGGCGTCGGCGTCGATCGGCAGCGGCTGGCCGGTGGTGTCGAGGCCGACGGTCATCGCGCGCAGCAGCGTGACGATCGCGCGCGACGAGAGGCGGTTGTCGCGCGACATGCCGGAGCCGTCGGTGACCTGCGCCTCGTCGGCCGGCACGCCCTGTTGCTGCAGCCACGTCTGCACCACAGCCGAGCCGTTGGCAAACGAGCCGGGCTGGCCGCTGATCGTGGCGCCGAGCCGCTTGAGCAGGTGCTCGGCGTAGCAGTTCTGGCTGCGCTGGTTGCAGACGGTCATCGCCCGCGCGAGCGGCGTGCGCTCGGTGTACAGCGGGGTCATCGTGTCGTCGATCGCCTGCGCGGTGGTGGCGATGCGCAGCGTGCCGCCGATGGTGATGCCTTCCTCGCGCAACGTGTCGAGCAGCACCGCGCCGAACCAGCGCAGCGGATCGCGCACCGCCACGTCGGTGACGTACGGCGCAGACGCGGCCGGGATCTTGCCGCCGACGCGCAACTCGCGCGCGAACTCCGACGCCACGGAGTCGGCCGCGCTGAACCAGACGGCCGGGTTGCCGCGACCGGCCACGCTGCTGACCGATCCGCCGAGTCGCAGCGCCGACGCGCACGGCGGGTCGCTGCCCAGCGTGGCCGTTCCGTCGGGGCGTGGCGTGACGATCAGCCGGAAGGTGTTGTCCTCGAGCGAGAGCCCGGCGACCGGCGCCTCGTACCACTCGAGCAACTGGTCGCGCGGCCAGGAGGGATGGATGAACTCCGTGTCGAAGCAGGTGCCGTCGCAGACGATGTCGCCGCTGATCTCGCGCAGGCCGAGCGTGTCGTGCAGGTGGCGCGCCCAGCGACGGAACGGCCCGCGCGAGTCGTCGCGCTCGTCGAAGCGACGCGAGATCGTCGGGTCGCCGCTGCCGATGATCAGCAGGTCGCCGGCCAGCTTCGCGTGCTGGCCGTTCTCGCCGGTGACCTGCAACTCGCCGCGCGCGATGAGTTGCGTGGTGAACTCGAAGGTGTGGCCGAGCGCGGCTGCCGCGGTGGCGGTGGTGGCGAGCTTCTGGTTGGACGCGGGGATCATCGCCTCGGTGGCGCGGTGCGCGGCCAGCCAGTTGCCGGCCAGGTCGATGCAGGCGAACGACACGCGGCCGCCGTCGCGCTCGGCCTCGGCCACGATCGCCGCGAGTGCGTCGGGCAGCGACTCGACGACTGGCGCGGCCTGTTGCTCCGGGTCGGCGTGCGACGTGGCGACTGGCGCGACGCCGAGCAGCAGCAGGAGCAGAAGGAGGAGGCGGATGGGCGTGACGCGTGAGGTGATCATGGCCGGTGTTTTCGCGCGTGGCGCAGCTGGAGCCCGCTATCTCTGGTATCGGGCATCGGGCGGCGCGGCTGAAGCCCGGATGTGCCCGGATGTGCCCGGATGTGCCGCACGGGTCCGAGCCGCGACCGTCAGTGGCTGTCAGAGTGTTCGTGTTCGGGGCGAGCCGGCGACGGAAGTCCGCGGAGTCTTGTTCTGAAAGGAGCCTGCAACAGGCTCTGTGGGCCGATTCCCGGTTGATTCCGGAATCACATCCGGGGACTTCCGTCCCCCGGTTCGCCCCGAGCATGAGTTTTCTGACAGCCACGCCAGGGACCGGGACCAGACAGCACGAACAGGCGGACGACGCTGGCTCCTACTCCGCGTCCTCGTCGGCCGGCGTCTCGCGCCCCGCGTCGGTGTCGAACTCGGTCGACCCGCGGAAGACCTCGTCGGCGAACCGCTTGTGCGGAGGCACCTTCTGCATGCCGCGCAGGCGCAACTTCTGGCGCATCACGCCGCTGTCCTCGGGCGCCGACTGCGCATTCACGCGCTCGCGCTCGGCAATCTCCTCCGGCAGATCGCCGCGCGACTCGGCCCGGCGTATCTCGACGACATGATTCCAGACCAGTTCCATCAGTTCCTTCACGCCTTCGCCGGTCGCGCCGCTGATCGTGTGCGTGGCGACAAAGCGCGGCCCGTCGGGGTCGGCCGCCAGCAGGTCGCAGGCCTCGCGGAAGAACACGTGGCCCTCGTCGCCGGCCGCGTCCATCTTGTTGCCGACCAGGATCTGAGCACGGTTGGCCAGCGACTCGCTGAACGACTTCAGTTCGTGGTCGATCAGGCGGATGCTCGCGGCGAGTTCCTCGCCGTCGCCGGTCGAGACGTCGACCATGTGCAGGATCAATCGCGTGCGCTCGATGTGGCGCAGGAACGTGTCGCCCAGGCCGTGGCCGCTGCTCGCGCCTTCAATCAGGCCCGGCAGGTCGGCAATCACCAGCGTGCGCGTCAGGTCGAGGCTGGCAATTCCCAGCTGCGGCACCAGCGTGGTGAACGGGTAGTCGGCGATCTTCGGCGTCGCGCGGCTCACGGCCGCCAGGAACGTGCTCTTGCCCGCGTTGGGCAGGCCGACCAGGCCGACGTCGGCAATCATGCGCAGCTCGAGGTACAGCGTGCGCTGGTCGCCCGCCTCGCCCTCCTCGGCCATGCGCGGCACCTGGCGGGTGGAGCTGGCAAAGTGCTGGTTGCCGCGGCCGCCCTTGCCGCCCTGCGCGACCACGACGCGATCGCCGTCAGTGTCGAGGTCACGGATCAGGAAGTTGGAGTCGACGTCGCGGATGATCGTGCCGACCGGCACGCGCACGATGACGTCCTTGCCCTTGCGGCCGCTGCGCTTGTTGACGCCGCCGGGGCTGCCGTCGGGCGCGTTGACGCGGTGGCGGCGATGCAGCTCGTAGAGCGTGGTCAGGTTCTCGTCGGCCACGAAGATCACGCTGCCGCCATCGCCGCCGTCGCCGCCGTCGGGGCCGCCCTTGGGCTTGTACTTCTCGCGGTGGAAGTTGATCAGGCCGTCGCCGCCGCGTCCGGCCGCCACCTCTATTGTTGTTTCGTCGCGGAAGTACATGTTGAGCCGCCAGCGATCTGCAGGAAGCGCGCGCCGGCTACCTGCGGCGCAACGCGAAGTCGGCGTAGTAGTACGAAAGTTGCGGTCCCGCGCACAGTGCCCGGCACACACTTGCCGCCTGGCGGGCCGGGAGCACGCCGGACCGGCAGTGGCAGACGGCACAAGGCACGCCAGCGGTGCAGACCGCTACACGCGCACCGACTCCAGCGCGATCACTGCGTGCCCGGCCGACGCATACCGCCCCGCCGGCTCGCGCGAGAGCAGCGTGTCGACCACTTCGTCGAGCGCGCGCGACACCGTCTTGTTGATCGACGACGCGCGCGGCGGATCGGTGCGCAGCTTGGCCTTCACAATCTCGGTGATCACCGAACCGGTGTACGGCGGCTGACCGGTGAGCATGTGGAACAGCGTGCTGCCCACCGCGTAGAGGTCGGCGCGGAAATCCACCTTGCTCGACTGGATCTGCTCGGGCGCCATGTAGTGCGGCGTGCCGTGCGACGCGCCGGGCGCGGTGAGTTGCTCGCTCTGCTTGCTCTCGTCCTGCATGCGCGCCGACGAGAAGTTGATGATGCGGGCGCCGTCGTCGGTGACGATCAGGTTGCCGGGCTTGATGTTGCGGTGGACGATGCCGATCTGGTGTGCGGCGTCGAGCCCCTCGAGCACCGCGACCGCCACCTTCACGGCCTCGGCCGGCGAGAGGCGATGCTCGTCGCTGGCCTGCAGCACGCGATCGAGCGGCACGCCGTCGATGAACTCCATCGCGATCCACGCGACGGCGTCGGTCTCGCCGGTGTCGAGAATGCGCACGACGTTGGGGTGGTGGATCAGCGCGGCGTAGCGGCCCTCGCGGCTGAAGCGCTTGCGCAGTAGCTTGTCGTCGGAGGTCAGCACCTTCACGGCGAACACCATGTCGGACTTGCTCAGCGCGGCCTTGTAGGTGCGCGACATCGAGTCGGCCGCGATCACCTCGCGCAGCATGAAGTTGCCGAGCCTACGGCCGATCAGCGTGTCGTTCGCGGCCTTGCTGCCGGGCGCGGCCTTCGGCGGCTTGACCGATTCGCCGCGCACGTTCTTGCATGTGCTGGGCTTGATCGGCGTAGCGGCCTTCGGTGCGAGCACCACCTTCAGCGGCGAGTCGTCGGACGGGCACGGCACGGTCGGGTCGTACGGGTTGGCGGCGTACTTCTTGCCGCACACCGAACAGAACATCACGACCTCGCCCATCGCCTTGAGCACGCGGTCGGCGTCCTCGTCGGTGAGCTTCTGGCGGCCGACCAGCACGGTGCGCACGTCGGCGTACTTGTCGTGCTCGCGGATCGTCTCGGCGACCTTCGCGGCCTTGTCCACGGCCGTCTGGTCGAGCAGGCCGAGCTTCACGACTGCGGCGGCAAAGGCGGTCTCGTGCGGCGTGGGCATGACGGGCAACGGGCTGACGGGCTGACGGTGTGCGCCGGCATTGTGCATTGCGCGACTGCCCGGGGCGAGTCGCGGCCCGCTGACAGCCGGTGCCTTGGCGGATATTGTGCCGCGCATCCGACGCGCGATGGACGACCCAATGCGTAGCATCCACGTTCACACGGCCGCGTTCCCGACTGCGCCGGAAGGCGACCTGGAGTTCTGCAACGGGCAGCCGGGCAGCGCGTTCGTCGAGTGGCTTGCGCAGCAACTGGCGGCGCAGGGGATGGCCGCGGGCAAGGCGATCCAGGAGGACTACGGCTGGGGCTGCTGGCTCGACCAGGACGGCTGTTCGATCTGGGTCTGTGTGTCGTACGTCGGCGGTGACGGCGCCGACGCCGACGCCGACGCCGACGCGAATCCGGCGAGCGAGGCGGAGTGGGTCGTGTCGGTCGCGCACGATTTCCCGTTCTTCGCTTTCCGGCAGTGGTTCCGCCGTCGGGCGGGTGCGGCGGCTGTCGCGCGCGTCGCCGACATCGTCCGTGCTGCGCTGGCGGCGCGAGACGACGTGCGCACCTCCGCCGGCTGACGTCGCTCGTGGTCGTGCGGCCCTCGGGGCCCGCTCCCTTGCGGTCGCGGCTCTTTGGCCCCACTCAGAGCACGCGCGACAGGAACGACCGCGTCCGCGCGTGCTGCGGCGCGTCAAAGATGTCGGCCGGTTTGCCTTGCTCGAGCACGCGGCCTTCGTCCATGAACAACAGCCGCGTGCCAACCTCGCGCGCGAAGCGCATTTCGTGCGTGACGACCAGCATGGTCATGCCCTCGGCGGCCAGCTGGCGCATCACCTCGAGCACTTCCCACACCAGCTCGGGGTCGAGCGCCGAGGTCGCCTCGTCGAAGAGCATCACGCGCGGACTCATCGCCAGCGCGCGCGCGATTGCCACGAGTTGCTGCTGGCCGCCGGAAAGCTCGTGCGGGTAGTGGTCCATGCGGTCAGCCAGCCCGACGCGGTCGAGCATCGCGCGGGCGCGCTCGCGCGCGGCGTCGCGGGCCATGCCGCGCACATTCCGCGGCGCGAGCATCACGTTGCCGAGCGCGGTCATGTGCGGGAACAGATTGAAGCGCTGGAAGACCATGCCGAGCTCGGCGCGCACCAGGTTGATGTCGGTGCCACGATCGCCGAGGCGCTTGCCTTCGACGATGATGCTGCCGGCCGTGGCGGGCTCGAGCTGGTTGATGCAGCGCAGCAGCGTGGACTTGCCCGACCCGCTCGGTCCGATGATCACGAGCTTCTCGCCGGGCGCCACGTCGAGGTCGATGTCGCGGAGCACCTGCAGCGGGCCGAACGATTTTCCGAGCCCGCGCACCTCGATCAGCGGCGCGGCATCCGCGGCAGGCACCACGGCGGGCGGCGCAGGCTTGCGGATCTTCGTGACTGCCTCGTCGTTGGCCGTCGCGTCGTCGGCGTCGTGCGCGCGCGTGCGCGGCTTCGGCTTCTGGCGTCGTTCGAGTTCGCGCGCGAGCAACGAGAGCGCCAGCGTCATCACCAGGTAGAGGATCGCGACGAGGCCCCAGATCGTGAACGTGTCGAAGGTGTCGGCGACGAGCGTCTTGGCGCGGTAGGTGATTTCAGCGACCGCGATCGCCATCGCCAGCGACGTGTCCTTGAGCAGCGCAACCGCCTGGCTGACCAGCGCCGGCAGGATATTGCGGATCGCCTGCGGCAGGACAACGTGCCACATCGTCTGTGATGCGCTGAGGCCCAGCGCGCGTGCGGCTTCGGTCTGGCCGCGGTCCACGGCCTGGATGCCGGCGCGGAACACCTCGGCGTTGTACGCGCCGTAGCAGATGCCGAACGCGACGACCGACGCCCAGAACGGCGAGACGTCGTACGCGGGCCCGACGGCGCGCACGATGCCGAAGTAGAGGAACAGCAGCAGGACCAGCAGCGGGATGCCGCGGATGACCTCGATCAGGATGATTGCGGGGATGCGGATGACCCGCGGGCGCGCGAGGCGCATCACCGCCAGCACGAGGCCGATCACGAGGCTCAGCGCGAGCGCGGCCACCGTGAGCCCGATCGTGAGGCCGACGCCGTCACCGAGGTTGCGCAGGTAGAGGGAGACGTCAGCCATGCAGTCAGCGGCGGGAGGGAGCGGAACCAGTCGCGACTACTCGGCGGCCTTGTCGCCGAACCACTTCTTGTACAGCTGGTCGTAGGTGCCGTCCGCGCGCAGCGCCTTCAGCGCGGCGTTGATCTTCGCGAGCAACTCCGGCTTGTTCTTCGGCACGGCGATGCCGTACGACTCGGCGGTCAGCTTGTCGCCGACGATCTTGCAGTCGCCCGGCTTGTCCACCGTGATCGCTACGGTCGGCTTCTCGTCATTGATCACGGCATCCACGCTTCCGCCGGTCAGCGCGATGAACGCCAGGTCTTGCGACTCGAACTCGGAGACGACGGCGCCCACCACCTTTTTTGCCTGGTCGGCTCCGGTGGTGCCGCGCTGCACGCCGATCTTCTTGCCCTTCAGATCGTCGAACGACTTGATGCCGGCCTCGTCAGCGCGCACCGCGATCACCAGGTAGGACTGGAAGTACGGGTCGGAGAACGCAACTTCCTTCTGGCGCTTCTCGGTGATGCTCATCGACGAGATCGCCGCCTGGTACTTGCCACTCTGCAGGCCAGGAATCAGGCCGTTGAAGTCGGCATTGCTCAGTTCGAAGTTGAGCTTCGCCTGCTTGCCGATCGCCTTGATCAGGTCGATGTCGAAGCCAACGATCTCGTTGGTCTCCGTGTCCACGAACTCCATCGGCTTGAATGTGGCCTCGGTGCCGACGACCAGCACGTCGGGGTCTCGGGGCGTGCAACCGCAGGCAAGCAACAGCGCCAGCGCGAACGCGAGCAGGAGGGGAATGCGCGAGAGCATGGGCGATCGGGGTCGGATGACTGTGTGCGCGGAGTGTAGCAAACGCGCTCGCGGCGTCAGTTCGTCGGTGGCGGGGCGCTGCCGGACGTCGGCGCCGCGTTCGGCCGCTTGACGATCAGCACCAGCACGCCGATGACAATGAACGCGATCAGGATGTAGCGCGCGTAGAGCGAGACGCCCTCGGGGCCGGGCATCACGCCGCCATCGCCGCCGCCGCCGGGCCCGTGCGTGTGTGCCGGCACCGGCAGGTTGTTCAGGTCAGCCTGCAAGCCGGCCTGCAGTGTCGCGCGAATCTGCGGCAGGATCTCGGACGTCCCGCTGTGCACCAGATTGCCGTTCGGGTCGATCAGCACGAACGTCGGCAGGAACTGCACGCCGTACGCGGCCAGCGTGTTGCCGCTCGCGTCGAACAGCTTGGTCCAGTGCCAGCCCGACGAATCCGCCAGCGACTTCTGCCGCTCGGCGGTGTCGCGCGACGACGTCCCGATGCTGATCAGTTCGAACTCCGGGTTGTCCTTCAGCGCGGCGTGCAACGGCGCAAGCACTCCGTTCGCGGCCTCCCGGCACGGGCCGCACCAGCTGGCCCAGAAGTCGAGCAGCACCCACTTGCCGCGCTTCGACGAGAGCGTGTGCGAGCCGCTGCCGTCGATCGCGGGCAGCGAGAAGTCGGGCGCGTCACCGGCACGTGCGAGCGGCGCGGTGGCCACCAGCAGCGACATCAGCACGCAGGGTCCAACGATTCGGCGACTCATTGCTTTGTGCTCCGTCCGGACTTCGTTCGGTTGCCGGTACCAGCGGGGTGCCCTAGTCCGGCGCATCGTAGCATCCGGCGCGGCGCGAGCCCGCTTGACAACGAGAGGGAGGCATTGTTACAACCCGTCGAGTGTTACCGGATCGTAAACGATAACCGTAACATCAAGCGAGACAGTAAGATACAGAAACCACCGACCCGACCAACAAGGAGCGCTCATGGCCAGGCGCCGCGCAGCCGAGGGCGGCGATGAAGACGATTCCGTCGCAACTTCTCGCGCGTCCGAGGGCAAGGACAAGAAGACCGTCAAGAAGAAGGCCGTGACCAAGCCGGCCGACGGCTCTCCGTCCGCATCCGCGCGCAGCAAGTCCGTGAGCAAGCCGGTCACCGGCCCCGCGAAGGGCGCGACGAAGAAGACGAAGGTCGCGAAGAAGGCCGGCGCCACGTAGAAGAAGGTG
>JBFWQT010000067.1:0-18984 GCA_050249295.1 Planctomycetota bacterium | reverse complement strand
CCAGGGGTAGGTCGCCGACGCCACGCCGGCAACGACCACGCTGGTGATGGCGACAATCCACCAGTTGCTGGGCGCGATCGTGTTCGCCTGGGTCACGTTGCTGGCCGTGTGGACCTTGCGCCTTCTGCGCGTGGCATCGCCAGACACGCCCAATATGCCAGGCACAACATCACCGGCGTGATAGTGCGGCTGATCCCTGATCAGAGACTGTACGTGGTGGGCTTGACCACTCACCCGGATGCTTGAATCGCCGACGGGGCGAGCTTATCATACATGGCGAAACGTGCACTGTACGTTTCGTGCCCGGTCACAATTTGTTCACGCAAGGAGACCAGACCCGATGCCGCCTACCGGACCCCGCAAGAAACCCGCCTCGGGAACCCGCTCGGACCGCCGCTACAAGGACCAGGAAGCGGCTCCGCCGATCGTCAGTGAGAAGCGCCTGACCTTCTTCCTGCCGGAGGAGACCTTCCGCATCCTGCGTTTGCACACCGGTTACTTCCAGGTGAACAACGCGAGGAACGACGAATCCGATGACCCGCTGCCCGAGACGCCGTCGGCCCTGGTGCGCGAAGCGATCGACATGTGGATCGATCAGTTCCGCACCCCGAAGGATCGCAGCCGCACCGACGCCGAGTGGGAAGCTCGCATGGAGTCGCTGCGCAAGGCCCTGAAGCAGCTCGGATCCTGAGCGTCCGGCTGGTTCGATAGTCGATATCCGCCGTGTCACACAACCGAGACACTGGCGACCGGAGACAGGCTGTCCGCAGATGCTCACCTTTGCATCCTGATCGGGCACCCACCTTCCGCGGCAGGTTTCTCCTCAGAGCATCGCAGTGGTCAGTCAGTCAGAGTTGCAGTGGCGTCGCCGGCAGCACCTGGCCCCGGCACTCGCCGAACCCCACGCGGTAGCCATCACCCTGCGCCCAGCCCGTCATCACGATGGTGTCGCCATCGAGGATGAACTTGCGTTGCGAGCCGTCCGGCAGGTCGATCGGCTCGGCGCCGCGCCACGTGCGCTCGAGCAGGCAGCCGCGCGATTCCTTCTCGGGCCCGCTGATCGTGCCGCTGGCCAGCATGTCGCCGACCTGCATGTTGCAGCCGGTCACGGTGTGATGCGCGAGTTGCTGGCTGGCGCTCCAGTACATGTGCTTGAAGTTGCTCGTCGTGATCACGAACGGCTCCTTCAGTGCCGCGCACTCCAGCGCCACGCGCAGTTCGATGTCGTACCAGTCCGGCGTGCTCACCTTCAGGTACGGCAGCGGCGCCGGGTCCTCCTGCTTCGGCCCGGCAATCCGGAACGGCTCGAGCGCCTCGGCCGTGACGACCCACGGCGAAATCGTGGTGCCGAAGTTCTTCGCGCCGAACGGACCGAGCGGCACGTACTCCCACTTCTGGATGTCGCGCGCGCTCCAGTCGTTGCACAGCGCGAAGCCGAAGATGTGCGACTGCGCGTCGCGCGCCGGCACCGCCGTGCCCAGCTCGTTCGGCACGCCGACGAAGAACGCCATCTCCAGTTCGTAGTCGAGCAGCTTGCTGGCCGTGTAGCTCGGCGGCCCGGCGTCCTCGGTCACGGTTTGCCCGCACGGCCGACGCACCGGCGTGCCGCTGACGACAATGCTGCTCGCGCGGCCGTGGTAGCCGACCGGCAGGTGCAGCCAGTTCGGCATCAGCGCATTGTCCTTGCCGCGGAACATCGTGCCCACGTTGGTCGCGTGATCGCGCGACGCGTAGAAGTCGGTGTAGTCGCCGATCTCCACCGGCAGCACCATCGTCACGTCGGCCTGCGGGTACAGCGCGCTCTTGCGAAGCGTTGCGTTGTCGCGCAGCTCGGCGTGGTCTTTGCCGAGCAGCTGGCTGAGCCGCGCGCGGACTTCGCTCCATGCGGCCGGGCCGAGCGCCATGAACGCGTTGAGCGACTTGCGCGAGAACGTGACGATCGCCTGCGTGCCGCCGACCAGCGGCCCCTTGAACAGCCCGGCCGCCGCGATCGCCGAGAGGTCGAGCACCTGGTCGCCGATCGCCACGCCGACGCGTTCGTCTCCAACCGGCGGCCGGAACACGCCGAACGGCAGGTTCTGGATCGGGAACATCGTGTCATCGGCGTAGTCGATGAACGATCGCAGTGCAGGGTTGTGGGTGGCGTTGGTCGGCATCGGTCCGTGAGCGCGGGGCCTCGTGTCGGTCATCGTTGCAGACCATACCACCGACGCCCGGCCATGGCTCATCGCGGCTGAAAGCCCGACGCGGTGGCGAAGCGGGGCGAATTGATGCGCCGTTCGCGCCACCCGCGGCGGTTACGGCCGATCGAGTCCGACACGTCGCCGCGTTGTCGGCGTCGCGGTGTGCGGACTATGCTCGCTGAGAAGCCCCGTCGTCATTGCCGTCATGTCCGGAGTCTGCGATGAGCACGGTCGCGACCGACTGAGTCCTGCGATCCGGACTCAGCCTCGTCCGTTGTTCCCGCGCGACCATAAGACTATGCTGCCGCCACGTTGCGCCGACCGTCACGGCGCGCGCCGACCGGATTCTACAACCGGCTCACGGCACACCGGAGCGAGCATGAACGCACACGCCACCAGCGGTACCGTTTCCGAACCACAACACCTCATCGGCGGCATGCCACGACCCGACTGCCGGCAACAGCTAGAGGATCTGCTGTTGCAGCGCATCCTCGTGCTCGACGGCGCGATGGGCACGATGATCCAGCGCTACGGCCTGGAAGAAGCCGACTACCGCGGCGAGCGCTTTGCCGATCATCACAAGGATGTGAAGGGCAACAACGAGCTGCTGGTGCTGACGCAGCCGCAGATCATCGAGGAGATCCACGCGCAGTATCTCGCGGCCGGTGCCGACATCCTCGAGACCAACACCTTCAACGCCAACGCGATCAGTCTCGCCGACTACGAGATGCAGCCGCTGGCGTACGAGATGAACGTCGCGGCGGCGCAGCTGGCCCGGCGCGCGTGCGACGCCGCGATGCAGGCCGACCATGGCATGACTGCCCGCCCGCGCTTCGTGGCTGGCGCGATCGGCCCGACCAACCGCACCGCCAGCATGAGCCCGAAGGTCTCCGACCCGGCCTACCGCGCCGTAACGTGGGACCAGCTCGTGGCTGCGTACACCGACCAGATCAACGGGCTGATCGACGGTGGCGCCGACCTGCTGCTCGTCGAGACCGTGTTCGACACGCTCAACGCCAAGGCCTGCCTCTACGCAATCGACGAAGTGCTCGACGCGAAGAACGTGCAGCTGCCGGTGATGATCAGCGTGACGATCACCGACCAGAGCGGCCGCACGATGTCGGGCCAGACGCTGGAGGCGTTCTGGATCTCGATGCAGCACTGCCGCAACCTGCTGAGCGTGGGCATCAACTGCGCGTTCGGCGCCGACCTGATGCGGCCGTACGTCGAGCAGTTGGCCGAGATGGTGCCGTGCTTCGTCAGCTGCTACCCGAATGCCGGCCTGCCCAACGAGTTCGGCGGGTACGACCACACGCCGCGCACGATGGCCGACATCCTCGGGCCGATGGCCGACGCCGGCGTGCTCAACATTGTCGGCGGCTGCTGCGGCACCACGCCCGACCACATCGCGGCGATCGCCGCCTGCGTGCAGGGCAAGCCGCCGCACGTGCGCCGCGAGGCCAATCCGCTGAGCCAGTACTCGGGCCAGGAAGCGCTGATCGTCAACCCCGAGATGAACTTCGTCGTCGTCGGCGAGCGCACCAACGTGACCGGCAGCAAGAAGTTTGCCCGGCTGATCCGCGAGGAGAAGTACGACGAGGCGCTGAGCGTGGCGCTTGACCAGGTGCGCGGCGGCGCCAACGTGCTCGACGTGAACATGGACGAGGGGCTGCTCGATTCGCCGAAGGTGATGACGCACTTCCTCAACCTGATCGCGGCCGAGCCGGAGATCGCGCGCATCCCGATCATGATCGACAGCTCCGACTGGCGCGTGCTGGAAGCCGGGCTGAAGTGCGTGCAGGGCAAGGCGATCGTCAACAGCATCAGCCTCAAGGTCGGCGAGGACGAGTTCCGCCGCCACGCGCGCATCTGCCGTCGCTTCGGCGCGGCCGTCGTGGTCATGGCGTTCGACGAGCACGGCCAGGCGACCGAGGTCGAGCATCGCGTGAAGATCGCCGAACGCGCGTTCCGCATTCTCACGCAGGAAATCGGATTCCCCGAGTCGGACATCATCTACGACTCCAACATCCTCACCGTCGGCACCGGCATCGAGGAGCACAACCGCTACGCGATCAACTTCATCGAGACCGCGCGGATCATCAAGCAGCGCTGGCCGCGCGTGAAGCTCAGCGGCGGCGTGAGCAACGTGTCGTTCTCGTTCCGCGGCAACGACCCGGTGCGCGAGGCGATCCACGCCTGCTTCCTCTATCACGCGATCCGCGCGGGCATGGACATGGGCATCGTCAACGCCGGGCAGCTGGCGGTGTACGACGACATCAAGCCGGCGCTGCGCGAGTGCATCGAGGATGTGCTGTTCGACCGCCGGCCCGACGCGACCGATCGCCTGATCGAGATGGCGAAGGAGTTTGCCGGGCAGAAGGGCGCGAAGCGCGAGGTCGACCTCTCGTGGCGCGAGGCCAGCGTGCAGGAGCGCCTGAGCTACGCGCTGGTGCACGGCCTGGACGACTGGGTCGAGGCCGACGTGGAGGAGGCGCGCCAGCAGTACGAGCGCCCGCTGCACGTGATCGAAGGCCCGCTGATGGACGGCATGAACATCGTCGGCGACCTGTTTGGCGCGGGCAAGATGTTCCTGCCGCAGGTGGTGAAGAGCGCGCGCGCGATGAAGAAGGCGGTGGCCGTGCTGCTGCCCTACATGGAGGCCGAGAAGGCCGCCGCCGGCAACGACACGGCCCGCGCCAAGGTGCTGATGGCCACCGTGAAGGGCGACGTGCACGACATCGGCAAGAACATCGTCGGCGTGGTGCTCGGCTGCAACAACTACGAGGTGATTGACCTCGGCGTGATGGTCGCCGCCGACAAGATCCTCGACACGGCCGTCAAGGAGGGTGTGCAGCTGGTCGGCCTGTCGGGCCTGATCACGCCGTCGCTCGACGAGATGGTGCACGTGGCGAAGGAGATGAAGCGCCGTGGCATGACGATGCCACTGCTGATCGGCGGCGCGACGACCAGCAGCAAGCACACCAGCGTGAAGATCGCGCCGCAGTACAACGGCCTGACCGTGCACGTGCTGGACGCGTCGCGCGCCGTGGGCGTGGTCGGCGCCGTGATCGCCGAGGACCAGCAGACGCGCGACGACTTCATCGCGAAGAACGCCGACCTGCAGGAGCGCGAGCGCGAGAAGTTCCGGATGCGCCAGGACGCGCCGGTGCTGACGTTTGCCGAGGCGAAGGCGCGCAAGCCGGTGCTCGACTGGTCGTCCGACGGCGGCGTAGAGATCGCCGAGCCGTCGTTCGTCGGCGTGCGCACGCTGGAGGTGCCGGTCGGCGAGCTGGTGCGCTACATCGACTGGTCGCCGTTCTTCGCCACGTGGGAGCTGCGCGCGTCGTACCCGAAGATCCTCGACGACCCGAAGTACGGCGCCGCGGCGCGCGAGCTGTTTGCCAACGCGAAGACGCTGCTCGACCAGATCGTGGCCGACAACAGTCTGCGCGCGAAGGCTGCGTACGGCTTCTTCCCGGCCAACTCCGACGGCGAGGACATCATCGTGTGGGCCGACGCCGCGCGGAAGCACGAGCGCACGCGCTTCGCCTTCCTGCGCCAGCAGCAGGACCGCAAGGACGCCGCGCCGTTGCGCTGCCTCGCGGATTTCGTCGCGCCCGTGAGCAGTGGTCGCGCCGACTGGATCGGCGGCTTCGCGGTCACGGCCGGGCTCGGCGTGGACGAGTTGGTGAAGAAGTTCGACGCGAAGCACGACGACTACAACAGCATCATGGTCAAGGCGCTGGCCGACCGTCTGGCCGAGGCGTTCGCCGAGATGCTGCACGAGCGCGGCCGCAAGGAGTGGGGCTACGGCTCCGACGAGCAGCTGACCAACGAACAGCTGATCCGTGAGGAGTATCGCGGCATCCGCCCCGCCCCCGGCTACCCCGCCTGCCCCGATCACACCCACAAGCCGCTGCTGTTCGAGCTGATTGAAGCGACCGAGCGCGCCGGCGTCTCGCTGACCGAGAGCTACGCGATGATGCCCGCGTCATCGGTGAGCGGCTTCTGGTTCAGCCATCCCGAGTCGCGCTACTTCAACGTCGGCCTGATCGCCAAGGACCAGGTGGAATCGCTGGCCCGCCGCCAGGGCGTGTCGGTGGAGACCGTCGAGCGCTGGCTCGGATCGATCCTCTCGTACTGACGAGGCCGGTATGTGCTCACGCCCGCCAGTTGCCGCCGCGTTGCTTCTCGTGCCCTTGTTGTTTGTGAACGGTTGCTATCGCGCCCCCGGCTCGCCGCAGGGTCGGCTGGACAAGGCAATCCCGGCCGATTGGCGCGAGATCCTGGCGCACGCCGACTCCGTCGAGTTGCTGCGGCTCCACTACGTCAGCCGTAGCCAGCTGGACAACGCGATGCTTGCCGCAAGCGTGGTCGGAGACAACGGCCCGGTCACGGTGTTCGGCGACTATCCTCCGCCTGACACGCCGGACCTCCGCGGATATCCGATCCTCGGCCGGACCAGCCTGGAACCAGCGGTTGCGACCGAAGTTGTGAAGCTGATTTTCGATGCCGTATCGCAGAGCACGCAGCCACTCGGTTCGAAGTCCGGGTGCTTCAATCCGCGGCACGGCATCGTCGCCACGCGCGGCGGCGACCGGGTCGAGTTGCTGATCTGTTTCGAATGCCACGTGCTGAACGCGAGTGGTCCCGGCCACGAAACCACCGGTGGCAGCATCACAGACGATCCCGCAGGGCGCTACGACGAGATCCTGTTGGCCGCCGGGGTCCCGACGCGATATCGCGCCGGGCAACGCCCGCGATGAGCAAGCACTTCCGCAACATCGTGGCCAGCACCATCGGCCTCGCCTGGCTGCTGGGCCTGGCATGCACGCACACACCTGCGCTCGACACGTCGATCCGGTTCGGCAGCCCGTTCGGCAAGGTGCGCAACGGCACGGCCGATGACGCGGGCACCATCGACCTGCCGACGGGAACGTCCGCCAGCGTGGCCGTGCCGGCGGGCGCAACGATCACGCGGGGCGGCGACGCAGGGCGCTACGACTAGATCCTGCCGCCGGGGTTCCGCTGCACTGTCGGACGCGTGCTTCGCGCTACAGGGCACCGTCGTCCTCGTCATCATCATCGTCGGCGTCGAGTTCCTCGGCGGTGTACTCGCGCACATGCTCCACCGGCTTCCCGCGCGCCGGCCTCTGCGCCACACCCGCCGCCACACCCGCCGCCACACCCGCCGCCGTCGCCTCGTCGCCCGCCTCGTCCGGCCACTGCCCGGCTTCACCCTCGCCTTCGCCGAGCACCACGCCGAGCCCGAGGACAATGCGGTTCACATAGTTGAAGTAGCCGACGCATTGCGCCAGATCGAGCACGGCGCGGTCGTCCAGGCCCTCCGCCCGCAGCGCCTCCACGGCCTCCGCGGTCATCGACTCCGGCGCCACCGTCAGCTGCGCCGCCCACTCGATCAGCGCCCGCTCGCGCGGCGTCAGGGCCACATGCTCCTCGCCCTCGCGCAACTGGTCGGCCACGTGATGCCGGTCCAACGGCAACAGCCGCAACAGCCCGGCGTGATGATGGTGCAGGCAGTACTCGCACCCGTTGAGCTGGCTGACCACCACTGCCACCATCTCGCGCTCGGCCCGCGACAGCGGCGACTCCTTGTGCATCGCCCGCGTGTACATCTCGAAGTGCGTGCGCAACGTGTCGACGTTCAGCGAATGAATCGTCATCACGTTGTCCACCGAGCCATCGGGATTGCCCACCCGACGGTACAGCTTTGCCAACTCGCCCCCGGCCTCGGCCGGCGGGATCGTGCGGATATAGGCCATGAGTAATCGGCCGGGAATTCGGGTTTTCATCTTCCGGGGCCACGCTCGCCGATCGTATCACCACTGACCGCGCGGGCACCCGGGCCGTACCGGACCGCTCGATTCCATACGCTGAAGGACCCAACCCTGATGAACCGCAACACCTTCACCGGGCTGCTGGCGCTGCTTGCCGCCCTGCTCTCGACCATCACGCTCTTGCCGGCCACCGTCGCGACCGCCGGCGAGGCCGAGGACTGGGCGGCGCTCGAAACGCTGCTCGGTACGGTCCAGCGCGAGCACGCCGAGAACGCCGACAACCTGAAGAAGCTCGGCGACATGGCCGATGCGTTCTTCCATGCCTACCCGAAGGCCGACGCCGAGAAGCACAACACGGCCGCCGTGATCTCGCTGAACGCCGCCGAGATTGCCAAGGACAACGCGCTGCTGCTCGCCCGCACCAACAAGATGCTGGCCACCGCCGTCGACGACATGGAGATCAAGGGCTTCATGTTGCAGCAGAAGGGCAACGCGCTGGTCGCCCTCGGCAAGAAGGACGACGCGAAGGCCGTGATCACCGAGCTGGAAGCCGTGAGCGCGCCGGCCGCCGTCAACCTGGCCGCGTCGATCGGTGAGCACGCGATGGTGGTCAAGCTGGTGGATGCCCGCGTCGAGAAGTCCGAGGATCCCGGCGAGAAGGCCTGGCTGCTCAACCAGAAGGGCAAGGCCCTGATCGGTCTCGGCAAGGCCGACGACGCGAAGGCGCTGGTCAAGGCGATCGAGGAGATCGAGGAAGGTGCCGCGGCCGAGTTGCAGCAGGCGCTGATGTTCATGCCGGGCAGCGCCCCGCCGGCGATCGCGCTGAAGGACCTGGACGACAAGGCTGTGTCGCTGGAAAGCCTGAAGGGCCAGATCGTGCTGCTCGACTTCTGGGCCACCTGGTGCGGCCCGTGCGTGCAACTGATGAAGGAGCACCTCGCTGGCGTGCACGAGAAGTACGACGGCAAGGGCTTCAAGCTGGTCGGCATCTCTGACGAGGACAAGGGCACGCAGAAGGAGTTCGCCGACGCCAAGGGCTACCACTGGACCAAGCTGATCGACGTCGACAGCAAGATCGGCGCGACCTACGGCGTGACCGGCATTCCGTTCCTCGTGCTGATCGACAAGGACGGCAAGACCGTGCTGGCCGGCAGCGGCTGGGAAGTCATCGAGAAGGTCAAGGAGTACCTGGAGAAGAACGTGAAGACGACCGAGTGAGGTCGTCACGTCTCCGCTACTGACGGCGATGCGCGCCCGGGTGACGAGCCCGGGCGCGCGGCATGTCGGGCCCTGCGCCGGCCCGGCAGATCGCTTGCGCTGGCCGCCAGCTACCGCTATCAACAACACCACACCCCGGCACACACAGCCCCGCCCACAGCTACGGGCCACCAACGGTCGTCCCATGTCGAATGGCTTCTCGCGCTACGAGATCGGCGACATCACCCGGCTGGTGCTCGAATCGGCACGCGTGTCCGGCACCCACCAGATCATGAAGCTCGAGAAGGCGATCGCCGCGATCATCGCCGAGCCGGGCCGGCCGCGGCTGATCATCGACTTCCGCAACGTGGACGAGATTGCCTCGGCCATGCTCGCCGCGATGCTGCGCGTACACGAGCTGGCCAGCCGTGCCGGCGGCCGCGTCGCGCTCGTTGAACTGACCGATCGCGTGCTCGAGATGTTCCGCTTCACCCGGCTCGACCGCACGCTCGAGCTGCACGAGACCGAGCACCGCGCGCTCGCCGCATTCCGCTCGCACGCCGACCGCCCGACCGCCGGGGCCGCCAGCGACACCTTCGACGACGAAACCGACTGACCACAACGAACGACACCACCACATGGCCGCCACCCACAACATCGTGCTTCTCGGCGTACAGGGCGCCGGCAAGACCACCTGGCTGTACCGCCTGGTCGCGTCGTTCCTCGAGTGGCGCGGCGTCGGCCGGGCCACACTGCTGGAGGCGCAGGCCGACGAGTTCTGCGCGCTCGCGAAGTCGGAAGGCGTGAACTTCGACGAAGTCACGGAGCGCTTCCTCAAGCGCGTGCACAACGACATCCGCGATCACGGCGCGGTGCAGCCCACCCCGGCCAACTCGGCCACCGGTCACCCCACGATCACGCTCAACTTCCCGTCGCTCGGCCTGGAGATCACCGCCGACGACGTGCCCGGCGAACTGCTGATGCGTGCCGCGCACCACAACGTGTCGAAGGGCGAGTCGGCCGAGGACCCCGACGGCGCGCTGCTCAACTTTGTGCGCCAGCTCGAGTCGCGGCTGCGCCACTGCGACGGCATGCTGTTCTTCCACCCGCCGCACCAGAGCGAGATTGAAGCCGAGAGCGAGCTGAGCCTGCGCCGCTTCAGCGAGATGGCGTTGCGCGTGGCGAAGAACAAGTTCCTGCCGATCGTCGTGGTGTTCACCAAGGACGACGTGTGGGCCGGCGGCCGTGACACGCAGATGGCGCAGGAGCAGCACACGCGCTACCTGACGCAGGTCGCGCAGAGCGAAGCGGTGATGACGCGGCGCGAGCACTTCTGCACCGTGGTCTGGAAGACGCTGCAGGACTACCACCAGAGCGACCTCTCGCACCCGTACTGGGCGCCGATCGCGGCGATCTTCGGCAGTGGCCGCAACTTCACGGCGATCTCGGCCGCGCGCGGCACGTTTGCGGAGTTGCGCTCGCCGCTCGACCTCGTGCAGCGGCTCGACAAGGAGATCGACCAGTTCTTCGGCCGGACGTTCGTGCGCAACATGCAGATCGCGTTCGCCGCGCTGGTGCTGTTCGCGGCGATCACAATCCTCACGCTGGTGATTATCCCGTACGCCGGCGGCGTGGAGAGCACGGTGCCGACGTTCCAGACTCCGAAGGATGTTGTCGTCTGGCTGCAGGAGGCGCGCAGCAAGCAGTTCGATCATGCGCGCTACATCGACGGCCTGGCCGGTCTGGAGAACGCATTGCGCGTGGCCGAGGACCAGCTCAACGGCGCGACCAGCGTGTACACCGAGAAGTCGTTCATCGTGTATCGCGACTTTGTCGCCCGGCTCGACAGCTTTGAACGTGCGAAGCCGGAGCTCGCCGAGCAGATCCAGGATCAGCGCAAGAAGGTGACCGACACCGTGCGCGGCTGGCTCAATCGCGACGAGAACCAGGCCGAGCCGGCGAAGAAGCCGGACAGCTGGTTCGACGTGGTCGAGCGTTACGTGAATGACCTCGGCCCGTACCTCGAGCCGCAGGGCGGCCATGGCTTCCCCGAGTGGCAGACGTGGCGCGACCAGTGGCGCGAGGCCCGGCAGCTGCGCCTGGAGGCCACGCTCGAGCGCGTCGACAAGACCGTGACGGCCACCTACTACAAGGTGGTGCTCGGCGTGCTCGACAACTACTGGCGCCACTACGTGAGCAGCCCCGGCGTGGCCGCGACGCTGAGCTACCTGCGCTTCGAGGCCGAGGATCCGCGTGCCGTGATGGTCGCCGATGCGCGGCAGTTCGCGCGCGTCGCCGACGCCGGCGAGATCGAGCTGACGATCGTGTTTGTCGACCTCGACTGCCCCAACCCCGGCCCCGCATTCGTGGCCAGCTCGCTGCCCAAGGGCCTGATCGGCGAGGTGCGCGGCCCCAATGGCAACATGCTGCGCGAGACTCCGCTGGAGACCAACGACGGCCTCGAGAGTTCGCCGCGCCTGTGGCGGCCCGGCGCCGCGGCCGAGGGCGAGGAGCCCGGCGTGGTGCGCATCAACTGGCGGCCGGACACGCCGCTGACGCTGGTGCTGGTGGGCCGTGACAATCGCACGAAGCAGTGGGTCTCGTACGACATCAGCCGCGACGCGATCAAGTCGAACATCGCGCCGTTGCCCGGCCTGTGGCCCTGGTACTACGCGCGCCGCACGTCGAACGAGCCGTGGTCGTATGCGCCGCGCTTCGGCGTGTTCCATTTCGACATCAAGGTGCCGAAGCTGCCGGCATTGCTGGCCGGCAACGCGCAGTAGCGGTGACGGCACTGCGAAATGCCTGCGGAGCCCCGACTGAATGGGCGGTCCTGCCGGTTGGTTCGGCAAGAGCCGCGACCGCAAGGGAGCGGGCCAGAGGGGCCTCTCGAGCACGAATCCGCCTCCACGCTGAATGCATGGGTCGATGACTGGATTCGCAGGCGAGAGGCCCCTCGGCGGCCCGCTCCCTTGCGGTCGCGGCTCTTGCTCGTGCAGTCTCCGGTCGGCTTCTACGAACGCGGCTCGGACGGGGGCGCCGTGGTGACCGCCTCGCGATGGCGCGAGCCCAGAACGCGTGTCTGGTCGCCCGCCTGGATCGGATGGTCCGGCGAACTGCCGACCGAGGCATCCACGACGAGGCGCGCGACGTTCACCGCGCGGCGGAAGTCATCGATGATCGCCAGCTTGCCCGGCTTGTCGGTCAGCCCGTGTCGCGTCAGCACCGGCCGCACTCCTGGCTGCACGCCGGCCAGCACGGCCATCACCCCCACGCGATCGAGGCGCCCCAGCGCCGACTCCAGGGCCACCGCGCCGGTCGCGTCGATCGACGGCACGCCGCGCATGTCAAGGATCACGACGCGCACACGACCGGCCGCCGCCTGCGTGGTGTCGAGCGTGCGCATCGCCTTCTGCGCCGCGCCGAAGAACAGCGGCCCGGCCACCTCGTACATCTGCACCGACGACGGCAACGGAATCGGCTGGCCGTGGTGCTGGTCGCCAACGAGCCGCGCGCCGGAGACCTCGGCCATGCGGCGCATGAACAGCAGCGAGGCCATCACCACGCCGAACGACACCGCCACGACCATGTCGAACACGACAGTCAGCGCGAAGCAGGTCAGCAGCACGGCCACGTCGGAGCGTGGTGCGCAGCGGACGGTGTGAACAAAATGCCGCGCGTCAGACATGCGCCACGCGACGAGCATCAGCAGCGCCGCCAGTGCGGCCATCGGCACGTGCCCGAGCAGCGGCGCGAACGCTACCATCGAGAGCAGCACCACCACGGCGTGCACCATTGCGGCGATCGGCGATCGGCCGCCCGAGCGGAAGTTTGTGGCGGTGCGCGCGATCGCGCCGGTGGCCGCAAAGCCGCCGAAGAACGGCGCGACCATGTTGCCCACACCCTGCGCGAACAACTCGGCGTCCGGGTTGTGGCGCGTGCCCGCCATGCCGTCCGCGACCACCGCCGAGAGCAGCGACTCGATCGCGCCGAGCATCGCGATGGCGAACGCGGCGATGGTCAGGCTGCGCAACGTCGCGAGTTCGAGTTGCAGCGGCGCACCGCCCGGCCCGGGCAGGTTCCACGGGAACGCGAACTGCGGCAGCATGCCCGGAATGCCGTGGCCGACGCTGCCGTCAGGGTTGGCGAAGGTGAAGCGCGAGCCGATGGTGTCGACGGCGAAGCCGGTGCCGGATTGCGCGAGCGCGTACGCCGCGATGGTGACCAGGCCGAGCGCGACGAGCGGTGCGGGCACGCGACGATTGATGCGCGGCCACAACAGCAGGATCGCAAGCGTCACGGCGCCCACCGCGGCGTCCGTCCAGCGGGCAGTCGGCGCAGCGTCAATCAGCGAATGCACGCGTTCGATGTACTCGTTGGGCGTGGACGCGACGCGCAGGCCAAAGAAATCCTTGAGCTGGATCGTCGCGATGACGACGGCGATGCCCGCCGTGAAGCCGGTGGTCACCGGGTACGGCACGAACTGCACGAGCTTGCCGAGGCCGGTGATGCCCATGATCGCGAGCATCACGCCGGCGATCATGCTCGCCACCGCCAGGCCGCCGAGGCCGTGCTGCTGCGCGATCGGCACGAGGATGACGACGAACGCGGCGGTCGGGCCGGACACCTGCAGGCGACTGCCACCGAGCAGCGCGATGATGAACCCGCCGATGATGGCGGTGTAGAGGCCGTTCTGCGGCGACACGCCGGTGGCGATCGCCAGCGCCATGCTCAACGGCAATGCCACGATGCCGACAATCAGGCCGCTGAGGATGTCGGCGCGCAGGTCGCGTCGCGTGTAGCCCGCGCGCAGCGATTCGCGCAGCGCCGCGAACGGTTGGAAGGCGAAGGCGGGGGAACGCGGGGCGTCCGCTGAAGGTCGCGGCTCCGATGGCTCGCTGCCAGAGTGGCTCATAACGGTAGAGGTCAGGGTTGCGTCAACTGAAGCATGCGATGGGACGGCGTTCCGCGCAAATCGGCGATCACGATTTCGCGCCATCGCCCGGCCGCCGGCCACGCGATCCGCCTGGCCACCCACCGCCCGGCGAGCTATCCTCCTGCCAGCAGCGGACCCCTTGCCGGAGCCACACATGATCCAGCCCGCGAGCGACGCCAACACCGTACAGATCACGCCGAACTTCACGCCGAACCCGCTGACCGTGCGGTTCGCGGTGAGCCGGCAATTGCTGGTCGGCAGCGGCCGCGACTTCCCGACGCGCGACACGGCCGACGGCTCGCCCCTGCCCGAGCGGCTGTTTGCCAACCCGGACATCCAGAGTGTGTACGTTGGCACCGACTTCGTCACGATCACGGTGTCGCCGGGCGACTCGCCGATGGCGCACGCCGAATTCGTGATCGACGCGATCCGCTCCCACACGGCCGCTGGCGAGCCCGCCGTGAGCACGCCCGCCGCCGGTGACGACGGCGCGACCGGCGACGCGCGCGGCACGACCGACCTCGAGCGCCAGATCATCGAGGCGATCGATCAGCGCGTCCGCCCGGCCGTTGCGATGGACGGCGGCGACATTGTCTTCGCCGGCCTGGAAGCGGGCGTGGTGCAGTTGCAGTTGCGCGGTGCCTGCAGCGGCTGCCCGAGCAGCACGTTCACGCTGAAGATGGGCATCGAGAACCTGCTGAAGGAACTGTTCCCCGGCGACGTGCTCGCCGTCGAAGCGGTCTGAGTTGCTCAACCACACGTACTGAACCACGACCGGAGACCCGCCGTGAGTGATGCCGCGCCGCCTGCCGATCTGCCTGCCGACAGCCTGGAACGCCTGTGGGTGATGCAGGCCACGCTCAACCGCTACACGCTCGAGCAGAACGACCAGCCGAGCATGGATGCGATGCGGGCCGATCGCGCGCTGCAGGAGAAGTGGATCCAGAACTACGTGCTGGCGATCCGCCAGGAGTGCGCCGAGGCGATGGACTCCACCAACTGGAAGTGGTGGCGCACGAAGGTCGACAAGTTCGACATGCAGAACATCCGCGTCGAACTGATCGACATCCTCCACTTCTGGATCTCGGCCTGCCAGGTGGCCGGGCTCAGCGCGGCCGACGTGATGCGCATCTACGAAGAGAAGAACAAGGTCAACTTCGAACGGCAGCACAGCGGCTACATCGTCAAGGACGAGAACGACAGCCGGCATATCGGTTGATCGAGCGGCTGGAGGCAGACCGGACGCCGATTGCTCGCCTGTGCGACGCGACGACGCAGCGATTCACCACAGAGAACACAGAGAGCACATAGAAAAAAGCGAAGCGGCCGGAGGCCGACTCGTCTCTGTGGTCTCTGTGACCTCTGTGGTGAACATCGCCTCTCCTCCGCAAATCCGGCTTGCGAACACACCCCCGCTGTGGTCAGATCGTCGCCCCGCTCTCGTGGCGGGATCCAGGCGTGGCGAGTACGGCAGGCACCAGCGGCGAACATGACCGACCCGGCCAGTCACCACAACAACACCGACGGCTTGCTGGTCGTCATTGCCGGGCCGTCCGGGTCCGGGAAGACGACCATCCGCCAGATGCTGCTCGACGCGCACCCCGGCGACTTCGTCAAGTCGGTGTCGGCCACCACCCGGCCGCCCCGGCCCGGCGAAACCCACGGCGTCAATTACTTCTTCCTCCAGCGGGAGGAGTTCGAACGCTGGATCGCCGAGGAGCGCTTCCTCGAGCACGCCGAGTACAACCAGAATCTCTATGGCACGCCGCACTCCTTCATCGAGGAGCAACTCACGGCGGGCCGTGTGGTATTGCTTGATATCGAGGTGCAGGGCGTTCAGCAGTTGCAGGAGCAGAGCCGCTACCCGCTGCTGACGATCTTCATCATCGTGAACATGGACGAGCTGGCCCGCCGGCTCGAGGCGCGCGGCACCGAGACCGCCCAGCAGATCGGCGCGCGCCTGCACCGCGCACAGATCGAATCCCGGCTCGCCGGGATGTTCGACCATCAGGTAGAAAACCAGGATCTCGCCAGCTGTGTGGACGAGATCGAATCGTTGATCAGGGCCCGGCGTTCCCGGGACTAGCGATGGAGGGTCCGGCTATGCCGGAGGAGCACGACATGCCCGAGACGGAACAGGAAATCCTCGAGAAGTTTTCCGAGGAGTCTCTACCGAGACCTCGGGGCGAAGCGCCGGACGAGAAGCCGGACTTCAGCATGATCAACATGGAGGAGATGCTGGCCACGGCCGGCGGCGCCTTCCGTGCGACGTCGATGATGCAGAAGCGTCTGCGCGAGATCGTGCGTTTCGCGCCGGACCAGATTGCCGGCAAGGTGGACAACAAGCAGTTGATCTACCGCGTGATGAACGAGATTGCCGACAAGACGCTGCAGTTCACGCTGGCCGAGGACATCGACGGCGAAGAGGAGTGATCGCGCAGCGGCAGGCTGCCGCGAGCGCGAGTCGCAGATGACAGAATGCCGCCGCGTCGTCGGACCACCGACGACGCGGCGGTATTGCTTCCAGATCTGCCTCGCGAGTCGGTCGTGGATCGCGTTCCGGGCGCGACGGCGGGGTTCCGATGCGCTCGATGGACAAGAGCCGCGAGCGCGAGCGAGCGGGCCTGAGGGACGTTGCGACTACGAATCGGCCGCTCGTTCATCGCAATCGGGCGATCGAGAGCGCACGTGCGCAAGGGCGCGCTCGGACGCGCTCGCGGCTCTTGTTCCAGCCGCACCCGCGACCGATCAGTTGCCGGCATTGCGGATGTCGCCCTCGGCGTCCATCTCGGCCGAGCCTGCATTGCGGGCCACGTTCGCGCGAGCCCGCTTGGCGTTGTTCGCCGCGTCGTCGTCGTTGGAGTTGGCGTACGTGGCCTCGGTCTTCGGCGCGCTGCTGCAGCCCGACGCGCCCACGGCCAGCCACACAACGGACGCCGAGAGCATGCACCCGATGAGCGCCGGCGTGCACCAACGGAAGCGAACGGAACCTGCGGTACGGGTCGACATCGGGGCCTCCGGACAGACATCAAGCATGCAGCGGGACGTGCCGGGCCACAGCTTACCAGGATTGACCACAACATTCCCGGCCCGCCTGTCGTATCAATAGATGGCCCCGCGGCTGCAGCCCGACTTGCGCCCGGCCACAACTGCTTCGAAACACATCAGACTCCAGACCGTCACAAGACTTCAGGCCTTCGAACCATTGGAGCGAGCCATGCAGATGATGAAGTGGATCACCGATTGGCGCCGCGTTCTGCCCGCCACCGTGCTGTGCGTTGCGGTGCCGATGGCCGCGCTGCCCCTCGCGGCCCAGGACCCGGCGCAGCCCGGCACGCCCGGCAACACCGACGCCAACGCCACGGCCAAGAAGCTGATCGGCGAGTTGCAGTCGGACGACTACCAGACGCGCGAGAACGCCCGCACCGCCCTCGAGAAACTCGGCCGCGATGCGCTGCCCGAACTCAAGAAGGCGCTGCAGTCGACGACCGACCCGGACCTCAGCTGGCGCCTCGAAGAGCTGATCGAGAAGGCCAGCCGCACGGGCCAGAACGGCCAGCCGAACGGGGGCTTCCGCGTCACGCCGCGCGAGATGAACCCCGGCCAGAACGGCCAGAACGTCGGGCCGATGGTTTCGATGGCGATCGCCGACGGGACCGGCAGCTATTCGAAGTCGACGCTGGCCGATGGCCGCCTCCGGGTGAGCCGTACACCGAAGGGTGGCGAGACGGAGACGCGCGAGTTCAAGGACGACGCCGAGTTCAAGGCGGAGTGGCCGGAGGTGCACGAGAAGTTCGCGCGCATGGGCAGCTTCACGCTGCGCATCCAGCCGCGCAACACGCCGCCGTCGACACCGCAGGGCGACCCGCAGGGTGAGACGCAGCCGGCTCCGCCGCCCTTCCCCGGCCCGTTCGGCGGCCCGAACGGCCAGAATGATCCGAGCGTGGAAGACCTGCAGCGCCGCCTGCAGGAGTTGCTCGAGCAGATGATGAACCGGGAGCAGGGTCAGGGCCCGAACGCCACCGACCCGAACCAGCTGCTGCCGCGCGGCATGCGCGAGATGCTGGAAGACCTGCAGCGCCAGTCCGAGGAGATGCAGCGCGAGCTGGAGGGTCTCGGCCAGTCGATGCAGGAGGCCGAGCGCGAGCTCCGCGAGCGCCTGCAGGCGATGCGTGACCGCCGCCCCGATCCGGAGACCGCGCCCGAGGCGTTCCGCCGCTGGCTCGAGGAGTACCAGAAGCTGCAGGAGGGCGCCGGGCCGGAGCAGCAGCAGCAGGAGCGTCGCGAGCGCGGCAACCTGGCTCAGCCGCAGGCCGTCGAGCCCGCGCGCCCGGCGACCGGCACGATGGTTGGTGGTGCGATGTTCGGCCCGGTCGACTCGGCGATCCGTTCGCAGCTGCAGCTGGGTGAGCGCGAGGGCGTGCTGGTCACCGGCCTGAAGGATGAGGGCCTGCTCGTGGCCGCGGGTCTGCAGCGTTACGACGTGCTGCTGAGCGTGAACAACCGCCCGATCGCGTCGCCGGAGGACGTGCAGACGGCTCTCGACGCGGTGCCCGCCGGCAGCCAGTACGTGCTGAAAGTGATCCGCAAGAAGGAGCGCCTGCAATTGCTCGGCACGAAGTGAGTACGCTGCGCCGATAGCCTGGCGCCGTGACAAAGGAAGCCGCCTGCGATCACTCGCAGGCGGCTTCTTTCATTCCACCGCCTGGCCCCACCGCTCTTGAGCCTCTCACCCCTTGCCCTTGCCCTGCCCGAGGGAAGAGAGATTGACCACGGAGGACACGGAGAACACGGAGGAAGACAGAGAGAGTGTCGAGAGGTTGGTGTTCCCTTCAAGCCCACGGGCTGCCGCCCGGGGGGCACCGCCAAG
>JBFWQT010000066.1:0-19076 GCA_050249295.1 Planctomycetota bacterium | reverse complement strand
CCCCGCTCCGCGCGGGGCCGCTTCCGTGTTGTCGTGGCTGCAAGTCAAGTCACTGCGGCAAGCGCAAAATGCAAGTGCATGGGGTGAGAGGGCAAGGGCAGGTGGGTGCGAGCGGGGCTCGGCACCCTCACATCCACCGTCGCCGCACCGACCACGTCGGGTCGTCAATCCAGATCACATCCACCTCCCACCCGTCCGCACGCACCGCTGCCTCCCACTCCGCCACCTGCTGCTCGGCTGGACCACGACCGGTCGCCGCCACGTGCAGCAGTCGCATGCCGTTGCCGGTCTCGCGGCCGAGGTACACCGCGTCGTCGCCGAGGCTTTCGACCAGCTGATCCTCGAAGTCGTTGAGCGCCTGCAACTCGTCGCTCTCCGGCAACCCGTCGTCGCGCGGGTCGCGCATATGAATGCGCAACTCGCCGCACTGATCGTGGTCCGGCCACGCCCAGCGCTTCAACGCGAGGTTCGCACTCAACAACATCGGCTTGCCCGTCTCGGGGTGCGCGCCCTCCAGCACGGCCCAGCGCTCGCCGGTTGCCGACCCGGCCAGCGCGTCCACCGCCTCTCGCAACGCGGCCAGCGACTGCGCGCCGGAGTCCGCGTCGGGTGGCTCCTCCAGCAACTCGACGGCGCCGAGCCAGGTCTCCACGCCGTCCTCGCCGATGGCGTGGTCAAGCGCAATGAAGGTAGCGATGCCGGGCAGGTCGTCGGGCATGTCGGGGTAGCGCGGATGCCACACGCCGATGTGCAGCACCTCGCGCGACGGGTCCTCCTCGATCACCACGCGGAACGCGTCGAGCGGGACGTCGAGGTCGTCGAAGGCCAGCGTGAAGCGAGTCGGATCGCCGGGATCGCGCAGGCGCACCGGATGGAACTCCCAGCGGTCGCCGCCGTCGGGGGCCTCGAGGCACGCGCGCTCGGCCAGCATGCGCACCAGCGGGTCGCCCTTGCCGGACAGGCAGAACGCGTGCTCGGCGTCGAGGCCGGGACCGAACTCCCACTCGAGGTCGTCGTGCACCTGCTTGACGTGCTGCGTGATCTCGTCGGAATGCTGCGCCAGCTCCTTGCTGGCGATCGCGTCGTAGAGCCGGTCGGCCGAGGCGGTCCACCACTGCCAGAGGGCGTCAATTGCGGGAACAGGAGGCTTGGGCATGATCGGTGGTGGCCGGCAGGTACGGATTGCAGGGGCGTCGGATACACTACACGGTGCCAGCCTTCGCAACCGGCACTGCAACCCGAAACGGGCGGAATGATCCGTCAGCGCTCGGCGTTTGGATCAGCGTCACAACATTCATTCCATGGAGCATAGCCGATGAGTCGTCAACTTCTCCCCCTGTTCGTGCCCGCCCTTCTGATTGCGCTGCTGGTCGCCGCAGCGCCAACGGCCGCGGCCGACGACACCACCTGGTACTTCGGTGCCAGCCCCTCGCACACCAACATCACCTTCACCTCGCGCACCGACCTCGAGACGATCGTCGGCAGCACCAACGCGATCAGTGGCTCGGCCACGGCTGACCTCGGCGGCGGCAAGCTGTCGGGCATCGACATCCGTGTTCCGGTCGCCTCGCTGCGCACCGGTATCGACACGCGCGACGAACACCTCCGCAGCGCCAACTGGCTCGACGCCGAGAAGTTCGCCGACATCACCTTCAAGGCCACGTCCGGCAAGAAGACCAGCGGCAACAACTGGGAGATCACCGGCGAGTTCGGCATGCACGGCAAGACGAAGTCGATGACAATCACCGCCACCGTGCGTGCGATCCCCGCTGCGCTGGCCGCCCGCGTGAACCTCGGCGAAGGCAACTGGATCCGCGTCCAGACCAGCTTCCCGATCACGCTGGCCGACTACGACGTGAAGGTGCCGGGCGGCCTCGCGCCGAAGGTGCAGGGCACGTGGAATGTCGAGATCACGATCACCGGTGGCACCGTCGCGCCGCCGGAAGCCGCGGCTGGCCCCACGTCGGCCGCCACGACCGGCGAGTACAACTACCCCGAGGTCGCGCTGACCGGTGACGGCATCCACTACAAGTTCGGCCTGCGCCCGCAGGGCACCAACATCACCGTCGTCTCGAAGACCGACATCGAGACCGTGATCACGCAGACCAACCAGATCCACGGCGAGGCGCTCGTCAACGCACCCGGCAAGACCGGCTCGGTCAAGCTGTACGTGCCGGTGATGGCGCTGCGCACCGGCATCGGCGCGCGCGACGGCCACCTGCAGAGCGAGGCGTGGCTCGACGCGAAGAAGAACCCGTTCATCATCTTCGAGTCCACCTCGGCCACGCCGGCCGGCTACCTCAAGTGGGACATCACCGGCAACATCACGCTGCACGGCGTGACGAAGCCGCTGACCGTGCAGGTCGAGATGCGCATCGTCGGTCCCGAGGCGCTGCAGAAGGCCGGGTTCGCCGCTGCCGACGAGTTCCTCACGGGTGTACACTTCCGCACCACCTTCAAGCTCAAGCTGTCGGATTTCGGCGTGACGATCCCGGACGTTGCCGTCGGCAAGGTCAACAACGAGATCGATCTCACGTTCGAGGCCCTCGGCATCGAACAGCAGTGAGGACCAACCTGTGATCCGCAAACTCGCTCTGATTGGATTCATCCTGGCCGCGATCTGCGCCGGCGCCGTCTGGCCGGTGGGACAACAGATTGCGTCCGGCGCGAAAGACGTGCTGATCATCACGCCCAACACGAAAGAGGCACAGGACCTCCAACGCGGGTTGTTCGAACTCGATCACGACGGATTCGAACCGATAGCCGCGGGCGCGACGGTGGACGAGAAGCTCAAGACCGACATCATCCGCATCTACGGCAACCCGACCGGCGACCCGATCAAAGTGCTGTGGCCGAAGGAGGAGAACATCATCCATCCTGCGGAAATGCCGTCACTGACCCTGCTCAAGCAGGACAAGCAGGCGGGCGAGAACGTGCTGCAGGTGCAGACCGTGTGGTTCTTCGCCGGGTGGGTGTCGTTCGGCGCCGGGATCACGTCGGGCCTGCTGCTGCTGCTGTGGGTGTTCCTCACGCTGCGCAGCCGGCAGGGTGCGGCTGCCACGCCGGCAGCGGCATGATGCGCTGACCGCACGATGAAGTGATCGCGATGATGATCGCCGCGATGCCGCCACGCGTCGCAACCGACAGCCCTCGACTACAGCCAACCGGCGTACGGCATCCGCAATCGCGGAAGAATGCCTTCAACGTCAATCGGTTCGCCGTTGTCGAGGTGCTCGAGGTTGCGGCGCGTGGCCGCTGAGCGGGCGTGCTTCAGCGAGAGCTCGAGCACCTGCCGGGCCAGCACCGGCTCGTCGCGCCGCTGCAGCGCCAGTGCCAGGTGGTTGTAGAGCAGCGGCTCCGACGGATTGAGCTGGATCGCGTAGCGGAACGCCCGCTCGGCCTGGTGCAGCCGGCCCTCCTCGAGCAGCACGGCGCCGAGGTTGTTCCACGCGGGCCAGAAGCCGACGCACGCCTTCCATGCCTCTTTCGCTTCGTTCGCGCGGCCGGTTGCGGCCAGTGCCTTGCCGAGCAGGAAGCGCGTGATGTGGCGCACGCCGGGCAGGCGGCCGTCGGCCAGCAACTGCGTGAGTTGCGGAATCGCCTCGGCTTCGTGGCCGTCACGCACGAGGCGCTGGGCCTGGCGCAGGCGACTGATCGAGGCATGCGTGCGCACCGCCATCACCACCATCGCGGTGCCGGTGATGCTGAGCAGGATGCCGAGCGAGATCCAGAGGATGCCGGTGAACATCCGCTCGCTGCTGCCGATGCTGGTGCCAATATGAACCAGCAGGATGCCGCCGGAGAGCAGGTAGACCAGCGCGATGCCCCACGCGATGGCCGGCAGCACCAGTTGCGAGAGGCGCGCCATCCACGCGTAGCGATGCTCGCCGCCGGGCTCGTGCGGCAGGAAGTTGAACCCCTGCACCGGTTGGGTGCGACCCGACTTGTCGTTGGTGGTGGTCACGCCGGCTGCGGTGGTGAAGCGCGCGCCCTGAACCGCGCGTCGGCCCTGTGGTGGTGGATGGCCGTGGCCGGGGCGGATGCCGCTGCCGGGCCGTGCGTCCTGGGTCGATACCGGGTCGGTCATCAGGTGCGCCGGGGCAGGGCGATCGGCTGTACCGAGGATACGCGCCGGAGCCCCGGTTGTTCACCGCGAATTCCGCCCCACGTGATCCGGAATCGCGATTCACGGACAGGCTCTTGCGCTCACGGCTCTTGTTCAGTGCACCGCGGGAACCATCCACCTCACCAACTCGGCGGCAGCGCGCTGGCCTGACCGGCCGGGCCGAGGTTCTCCACCGGGTTGCGCACCACCGGCACCGGCAACCACGACACATCCGGCAATGCCTCGAACAACGGCTTGAGCGGATCGGTGATCGCGAAGTGATCGCGACCGAGCACGAACAACGCCGGACCCTGCGGCACGTCGGTGTCGAACATCAACGCGCCGGACGGGTTGATCGCACCGGTCTCGGGGTGCCGCGGCACAAGGCGGACCCACGCGCTGTCGTTCTCGTACGACACGTTGCAGGCCGAACACTGCCGCTTGAGCCGGTTGGGCACCACGGGGCCGGGCTCGACAAGGCGGAACGTCGGCGCCGCGTCAGGGTTCTCGATCTCGAAGACCTGCTCGATCGGCCGGGTGAGCACGATCGCGCCAGCCGCGTCGAGCTTCGCCGCGAAGGCATCCGTGATCAGCAGATGCCACGTGAGACGGCAGACCTGGTGGCCGGCCCAATGATTGAGGATGAAGTGCAGATGCTCGGCCAGGCGAGTCGAGCGGTTGCACGACGGGCACGGCGGTTGATTGCGCCAGCGTGTGCCGTCGCCGATGCTGCCGAGGACGGGCAAGCGGAGAACGGAAACGCCGTGCGGCATGGAGCGTTCGGGTCAGGGTGTGGGCGCAGCGCCGGGCGGTTCCGGCGGGAGGTTGGCGTCAGGCGGCGGATCGGCTGTGGGCGGCGTGGCCGCTGTTGGCGCCGTCGAGGTCGCGGTCTTCTTCGACGTGCCCTCCTTGCCGCCTTCCATCTTCGACGGGCCCCACGTACCGCCGCGCGGGATCGGCGCGATGTCGGGCGGCAGGTCGGTGTCGTCGTCGGACACCGGCATCGGCGGCAGGAACGGATTCGGGCCGTCGTCGTCAACCGGCGGGGGCGGCATGGCGCGCGACGTGCCGGCGCGGGGCGGCGGCGTCGGATCGAGGCCGGGCAGCGGTGGCAGCGCGGGCAGGCCACCGCCGGGCATCGGCGCCAGTGGCGGCATGCGGCCCGACACCGGTTCGGTGACCGGACGCGCATCGCGGATGCCGGAGTGCGATGCCGACCAGGCCGACGTCTCGCCGCCCGGCGTCATGCGGCGCGTGCCGTCACCCGCCATGATCTCCACCGGCTCGATGCGCACGTCGGGCGCGTCCTGCAGGTACGGCAGCAGGTCGGCGCGCACGCCGATGCGATCGTAGCCGATCCAGAACACCGGATCGTGATCCACGATGTCGGACTCGGCCACGGCCACGGTGGCCCGTCCGCGCGACGCCGACAGCAGGTTCACCTCCGACGTCTCGTTGGTCTGCGTCGACCGGCAGGTCGGGCAGAAGCTGGCGTTCTGGTTGGCGACCACGCGCGTCATGCGCACCAGCGACAGCGGCACCAGTTGCCCGCTCACGCCCGGCACCAGCTCGGCGTGCACCGGCGAGCTCTCGATCCGGATGCCGTCGGCGCGCATCTGATCGACGATCGACGTGGCGATCAGCAACTGGTTGGTCATGCGCGCGACCGGGTGGCCTTGCGCACGATGCACCAACAGGTGCAGCGCGAGGAAACTTGTCTGCACCTTGCCGCACCACGCGCAGGCCGGCGACCGGTGCAGTTTGCTCTCCGGCCCGACGCTGCCGATCATCGGCGCCGTAATGACGTGAACACCGTTTTCGGTTGCCATGCGACCAACTCCCGACGACTGCGAAACTACTGCGCCCGATCGGGAGCGGTGGTGATGCGATGCGCGATACGCGTCGAATAGCGTGCGAGCCCGAAGATCGACTTGCCGAGCTCCGGCGGGTCGAGCGTCTCGCGCAGATGCGTGTCGGTCATCACGAAGCGCGGCTCGCCGTTGATCGACTGGATGCCGACCGCGCCGTCCGGCAGCTTCGCGTTGAGCTTGAGCACACGCTCGAAGAACGCCGCGTCGGCAGGAACGCCGATGTCGGAGAAGACCGTCACCAGCGCGCCGTCCTCGGTATCGCGCGGAAAGATCACGGTCAGCTCGCGGCGCTCGGACCCGACGGGCACCAGCACGCGGAACCCCTCGTCGAGCTTTTCGATCTTCACTCCGGACGCGCCGGCGATGGCCGAGCGCAGCAACTGCTCGTCGGTGAGGTTGGCCGAGCGGTGGCCGCCACCACGGGCGACGCGCGACGGAATGCCGATGCCGAGCCGTTCGAGCGCGTCCTGCGAGACCTGCGCGTACTCCGGCTCGTAGACGAACGTGGCGATGCGCTCGCCGTCCGACTTCTCGCCGATGTCGCCGAGCAGGCGGATCGCGCACCAGACGAGCGAGGGTTCTTTCGAGTCGAGCAGCGCGCGGACGCGATCGCGGGCCTCGGGCCCCCGGCGGATCAGGTCGTGGATTGCACTGGAGCGCGTGCGGAACGAATTCAGCCCGGCGATCGCCTGATCGACTGTCGCAAAGCCCATGTCAATTCTCCCGATGGCCTGTCGGCTCACTGCGCTGTGGCGCGTGTGATGGAGCTGCATTGGTGCCACCACCATGCGATGCCAACCGGCAGACCGCAATGGGCGGCGTGTGGCAATCGAACGTCAGGATGCGGGCCGCGGTTTTCGCGGCCGGGCGGGCGCAGGCAACGGTTGATTGACCGGCGGGGCCGGTCGCCGTGTCAGACGAGTCTGACTTCAGTCCAGATTGTGGAAGTCCTCGTCGGTGCCGAACGGCGGCGGCGGCTCGTCATCGCCAGCACGACGGCGGTCGATCTCGTCCTGGTCGTAGCGGCCTGTGAGGTCGTCCGCCACGTCGTCGGTCATGTCGCCGAAGACGCTGTCGGCCACGTCGACGTCGGTGCGTTCGATGTCGCCATCACCCTCCCCACCGCCCATCACGTAGCCGGGCAACGGCGACGGCGGACCGGTCACGGCGAACGGGTCGTTGGGATCGTCGACGTCGGCGCGCGGCAGCGTGTCCATCTCGGGCACAATCGGCTCGCGACGCGACGACATGTTGGCCGGCGAGCGGCGCACATGGACCGGCTGCGGCACACTGCTGTAACCGCCCGACAGCGAGTCGGCCGCCGCGATCGTCTCGTCGCCGATGGTGGCGATGTCAAAGCCGCCAGTACCGCCGGGACTGCCAGTACCCGCGGTGCCGGTAGCCGGGCCGATCTGGTTGTCGTAGACAGCGGGCTGCACGCTGCCGCCGCGGCCACTCGAGGTGCGTTCCGGACCGGGAATCAGGATCTTGCCGGACGAGATCGTGGCGTCGAGCAGTTCATCGAACTGGCGCGATGGCTGGCGCGAGGGTGCGGGAGCCGGCCACGAACCCGACGACGATCCGCGCACGGCCGCCCAGGTGCCACTGCCGCCAGCGCCGCCAGTGCCGCCGGCACCCACCGTCGCCCCGCCAGTGGCGGTGCCGGGCTGGGCCTGCACAACCGGGCCGAGGCGCGTCTGCAGCGTGCGCACGCCGCTCGCACCGCCGGCCCTGGCAATCGGGCTGACCAGCGACGTCGCGGTCTGGTTCGCCTGGTCGGCGTAGTCCGCCCCCGGCACAGCCGCCAGCACGATGTCGCCGTAGTAGTGCGAGTAGTAGTTCCACGCCGCCATCCGGTCGCGGTTGATCACCGTGCCGAGCACGTTGATCCCCTGGATGTTCAGGCGGTCGATGCACATTTCCATGCTGTTCTTCTTGACCACGCCCATGCCGCTGACGAGCAGCGTGGCGCGGGCGTGCCGCGCGATGATCGCGGTGTCCACCACGAGCAGCAGCGGCGCGCAGTCCATGATCACCACATCGAAGCGCTGCTGCAGGTCATCGAGGAACTCGCCGAAGCCCGGCTGATCGAGCAGGTGGATCGGCGGCGCCGTGATGCGGCCCGGCAGGCAGACGTACAGGCTCTCGATGTCGGTCGGGTAGATGCACTCGTCGAGCGTGCTGATCTCGCCGTTGCCGGCCAGCAACTCGATGAAGCCGGGGATCGAATCGACGTCGAGATCGGGGAACATCTCGAGGGTGGGGTGCCGGTAGTCGCAGTGCAGCAGGCAGGTGTTCATGCCCTGCAGCGCGTAGTACGCGGCCAGGTTGAACGACACGAAGCTCTTGCCCTCGTTGGGCACGGCGCTCGTCACGCACAGCAGCTTCTCCGGGTGGTCGAGCCGGCCGAGGTGGCGGATGTTGACGCCGAGGATGCCGAACAGGTTGTAGATGAAGCTGTTGGTGCGCCGGCCCGCGTTGGTCTCGCGGTAGATGTAGCGGTTGGACTTGCCGAGCACCGGCAGGTTGAGCAGCGTCGGCTTGTGCGTGATCTGGCGGACCTGCGACTCGGTCTGCACGCGGTTGTCCACCATCGCGGCGACGCGCGTCATCGTCACGCCAGCGAGCAGCGAGACGAGCACGATCGCGAACAGCCAGCTCGACTTGCTGGTGAGGCGCGCGTTGCCGGGCGTGGCCGAGGTCTTCCAGGTGTAGTACTCGGGCACGCGCTGCGACTTCACGCGGGCGCTCTCGAGTGCGCCGGTCAGCTCGGTGACCTTCTTCTCCATCTGCTCATTCGCGATCTGGTACTTGATCAGCGGCATCGTCAGGTCGGAGATCTTCTCCATCTGGACCTCGAGGTCCTTCTTCTGTTCGCTGAGCAACTGCCGCCGGCTCTCGGCCTGCGACAGGGCCGTGCGCGCCGAGGCCACGGCATGCTGCGTCTGCAGGGCCTGCAGCGAACCCATCGGGCGGAAGTCGTCGGGGTCGCGCTCGGCGTAGGCCTTCATCGCGGCCGCCAGGCGCCGCCGCGGCTCGACCAGCGACGGGCTGGTGTCCTTGTTGGTGGCCTCGAGTTCCGCCACCAGGCGCTTCAGGGTCTCGATCTGCTGCAGGTCCGGGTCGGCCACCAGGCGGTACTGCTCGCGCAGTGTCTGCAACTCGCTGTTGAGCGTGAAGACCTTGTCCTGGTACTCGCGCAGCTCGGTGAGGATCTCGCCGTGGCGCTTGCGCATTGCCTGCCAGTCGCTCGTGGCGCCCAGAGTGGAGGCGCCGTCCGGCCCGGCCAGTTCCTGGTCGAGCTTCTTCTGGAGTTCCTGCAGGCGCGACCGGCCGGTGACCAGTTCGCCCAGCGCGTTGCGCAGCAGGCGATCGAGTTCGCGCACCTCGCCCGAATTGCGCATCCGGATCTGGTGATTGTTGGCGGCCATGAAGGCCAGCGGGAAGACGTTCGCAATGAACGACGCGACGGCCGGGCTGGAGTGCGAGCAACTGATGCGGATCTCGCCGGAGTTCGGCTCGCCGGTCACGTTGATGCTGCTGACCAGCGATTGCGCCGGAAGCTCGCGCAGCGTGCGCAGCGTGGCGGTGACGCCAGCGTTCTCGCAATCCTTCCACGAGCGCGCGAGGATCGTTGCCTGGGCCGGCGACAGGATCAGCACGTCGCGCTCGACATCGAACGCGTCGTCTGGCTGGAGCAGATCGCCGGTCAGGTAGTCGATGACCATCGTGCCTTCGACCAGCTTGAGTCCGCCGTTGCTGGTCTCGACCGGCCGGCGCGTGTCGGAGGCGGGCACCTCCGAGCTGATGAGGCGCGCGCGCTCGGTCGACGACATGTTCGACACCGCCTTGATCAGGTGCGACACGACGATACCGAGCTGCTCCGAGTTCATCAGCGAGAGGTCGGTCTCGAGCGTGCGGTCCCACTCGTCGGAGGGGCCGTTGTTCCACATGAAGAACAGGTTCTTCTTGATGATCGTCGACCCGGCGATGCTGTAGGTCGGCTGGTTGCTCCACGACAGGATGCCCAGCACGAGGACGACGACGGCGGCGACGAATCCGATGCGCCAGTAGAAGTAGACGCTGCGCAGGAAGTCGCGCAGCGTGGTGGTGTGCGCGTACTCGTCGGTGGTGGCGGCCGGTTCGGGGCCACGATGCCGGGCCACGTCGGCCGAGGGCACGGCGGGCTCACGCAGCGGAGCGCCGGCGCTTCCGTTGCCGGGGCGCGGACGAGCCGCGCCCGGCCCGTGAGTGGTGTGACCCGTCGCCGCCGGCTGGGCTTGCGAATGGCCCGCCAATTCGGAGATCGGCACTCGGTTCGGCTGTCGCGGTTGCGTCATGTCTCGTCTCGCACCAACTTCTCCCGGCCGTTCGGCGGGTCAACCTGTACGAACTGCAAGCGGCAAACCAGGGCAAACCAGGGCAAACCCGTGAGAACCAAGGCCAACCAGGCTAGCAAACCAGGGCGACTAAACCCCAATTTAGCCAACTATCATCTTACCGGCCCTGCAACGTCAAGGCAAACGGGGCGTGGAGAATTCCGGTCACCGTCTGCTTCCGATATCGTCCGTTGGCAGGGCAGCCATGACCCTTGTGGACCATTTGTCCGGCAACCCGTCCCGGAAGGAGTTCGAAAGATCCTCGGCGGCGCTCTACATCTGACCGGAAGCGGGTGTAGCGCGACCGGCTGATGGATCGACCCCTGGCCCGGATTCGCTCGCGAAGAACTCCAACACGCAGGGCTTCACATGCGTAACTGGGAGACGGGGCCGGTGTCAGAACACCATTCGCAGCTAACGGTTGCCACGCGCAGACGTGACGGCGCGGCACGGGAACCGTATACTGCGTGAGGGGCACATGAGCTCTCGCACACACACACAACCAGGTTGAACAGCATGACGGAACAGGCCACGACCGGAAAAGTCGTCGTGCAGTGCGGTGCCTGCGCTGCCCGCTTCCGACTGGGCGCACAGTTCGCGGGCAAGACCATCAAGTGCCCCAAGTGCGCGGCGCCGGTGACTGTTCCAGCCCTTCCAGCCGACGCGCCCGAGCGGGGCGCGCAGGCGAAGACAATTGTCGCCTCGGCCGCCGGCTACGATGCGGGCGCGGTGTTCGACAGCGACGCCGAGCTCGAGGCGATGTCGAGCGACAACATCACCGCGCCGCCGCCGGCAGCCCCGCCGGCCCGGGCCGCCACGCGCAAGATTGACCGCAGCCAGATTGCCGCCGCCAGCGACAGCCCCAACGCCCAGGGCGCCCAGAGCAAGAAGGGCACCACCCGGCGCATGCGCAAGGACGACGCCAGTCCGCCGGCGCGCCCGATGGTCAACCGCGCGCCCACCACCGACGACGCCGATCAGTTCTCGCGCAAGCGCACGGCCGAGGAATCGACCGCGCCGCCGCGCCGCAGCAACGAGGGCCCGAGCACGGCCGTGCGCACCCGCGCGCAGGTCACGGCCCGCCGCGAGAAGGACAGCTCGCCGCGCGGCGGTACCCGTCGCATCCAGCAGCCCGCGGCGCGCGCCACCAACACGCCGATGATCGTCGGCGCGGTGGCCGGCGGCGTGCTGATCCTGATGCTGCTGGTTGTGATGATGAGCGGCGGCAACACGCCCGCGAAGGCCAACAACACCGGCGAAGCCGCGGCCGGCGGGCCCGAGGACGGCGCCAGCAATGGTGGCAATGCCGCGCCGTCGGCTGACCGCGTCAAGCAGCGGCGCGAGCAGTTCGACGCCGACTGGAAGGGCGCCACCGATGTCCACCGCAAGATGGATGTCGTCGGCCACTGGGCCGAAGAACTGAAGACGTACCCCACGCTCGAGGGCGACTGGCAGCCGCGCTACGACAGCGCCCTGCGCGAGGCTCGCGGCGATCTGCCCCGCAACGACGACCGGCTGCAGGCGCGTGAACTGGTCACCATCGGCCAGTGGGCGATGCGCTGCGGCAAGGATGACGACGGCCGTCGCGCGTTCCGCGAAGCGCTCGACCTCGATCCGTCCAACACCTCGGCGCAGGCCGGCCTCGGCTACAAGAAATACGAGAAGCCGAACACCGACGAATTCAACGAGATGGAGATCGAGAGCCTCGTCACCGAGCTCGACCCGTACCAGGGCAAGTGGCTGTCGCCTGACGAGTACGCCGACGTGAAGGCGATCGAGGGGCGGGTGATGGAGGCCGCGCGCGAGCAGATGGCCGAGTGGAAGAACGACCCGTTCGCCCGGATGGCGCACAACTCGGTTCTCACGCTGCGCAACAACACCTTCTTCGACGCGTACGAGTTCGAGACGTTTGTCGCGCGCCCGTTCGTGGTGGTGCAGACCCGGCCCCGCGGCTCGGCTGGCAACAGCGGCGCCCGCTCGTGGGACGCCCGTCGCGACGAGATGAACGGCCTGCTCAAGGCGGTCTGGCGCGAGTGGCTGGCCGTGCGCGAGAAGTGGCAGCTCAAGTCGAGCCGGGCCAGCGAAGGCGACAATCTCGAGAACCCGATCCCGTTCGTGTGGGTCGCCTTCCACAACCAGCAGGCCTACGACGAGTACCAGCAGAAGGCCCAGCGCGCCCTGCCGCCCGGCGCCCGCGCGTTCTACGACGCGAAGACCCGCATGGTGATGTTCTGGGAGGAGCCCGGCAAGGACACGGCCGACGTCGTGATCCACGAAACGTTCCACCAGTTGATGGACCGCTTCTCGGAGATCCCGCCGACGCAGTACCAGAACCACACGTTCACCGAGGGCGCGCCGGAGTTCTACGCCGGCTACACCGGCAGCGGCGCGTCGCTGCGCCTCGGCCAGTTCAGCCGTGATGACCGTGTGCAGTCGATCCAGGTGATCCGCACGTGGTTCGACGCGAAGAAGGGTGTGATCTGGCCCGGCACGAACGATCAGATCACGCCGGACGACTGGATCTTCTTCGACGTGCCGATGCTGATGGCGCTGCGCGACATCATCTGGGTGCGCAACGCCAGCCAGCAGATGGCGCAGCTGTTCGCGCAGACGCCGTACGTGCGACGCGGGATGTGCCGCAACCTGATCGGCCGCGGCGAGGTGACGTTCCACTCGCAGTTCTATGCGTACGCCTGGGCGTTCACGTACTGGCTCAACCAGGAGTACCCCGAGCAGTACACGCGCTTCGCCCGCGTGATCATGAACACCGACCGTGGCGGCGACGCCGAGGTGTTCATGGAGGCGTTCAACATCCGGCCGGTGCGTCCGCTGCCGAACATCGTGCAGTTCTGCGGTGAGGGCAACAAGCTGCTCTCGCAGGGCAACAACGCGCAGGCCGCGTTCCAGGCGCTGACGCAACGCGTGGCGATCCTGCGTGCGACGCCCGCCGTGCAGGACATGCACCGTCGCTGGGCCGCGTGGATGAGCGAGAAGTTCCCGAAGCTGCCCAACGGCCCGAAGGACGGCGACATCGGCCTGTGGCAGCCACGCAGCGAGCGCCACGTCGACCGCGACGAGACGATCGCCGTGCCGGCCGCGGGGTCCGCTGACCGCCTGCTGGCCGCGATCCGCAAGCTCGGCCTCCACTGACGTCGTTCGCGCTTCAACTCAACCAGAGCCGCGACCGCAACCACCTTGCCTGATCCGATGACTGCCCGGCGGCTACGCCCCGTTCGCCTGCGCTCGCGGCTATTGCCCGATGCCCACCGCGTGTCGGCGTCGCTCCATTCCACGCCTCCCGATCGCGTACCGCATTCCCGCCGGCTGTTTATATACTGACCCACCAATCGACGACCGGACGCGAACCGCTCCGGCCGGGAATGACCAACCTGCCGGCGCCCGGGCGTGTACGGAACCGGGCGCATTCTCTTTGTCCGAAGATCACCCGCCACTCGCAACGCCGCATGGACTTCCTCGACGCCATCCTGAAGATCTTCCTGGTCGTCCTCGGCCTCGGTTTCATCATCTTCGTTCACGAACTCGGCCACTTCCTCGTCGCCCGCTGGTGCGGTGTGCGCGCGCACTCGTTCTCGTTCGGCATGGGGCCGATCCTCTTCGGCTACACGCCGAAGTACCCGTGGCGGCCCGGCGCGAAGAACTTCAGGTACAACGACGTACTCGGCCCCGACCTGATCACTGATCGCGACGGCCTCGAGATCATGCTCGTCGGCCCCGAAGCGCGCGACCCCGGTCGCCGCGAGTCGATGCTGGCCGGGCTGCCCAACGCACGCTACGGCCATCGCCGCCTGCGCATGCTCGAGTGGCCCGTGGCGCAGCTCGAAGCCGGCATGGTGCTTGCCACCCTGCAGCGCGACAACGGCAAGACGAAGGTCGGCGCTGAACTGATCACCGACGAGCGCCTGGCCGAGCTGAAGGCCAGCGGCAGCACGAAGGAACTGATCTACGACGCTGGCGAGACCGAGTACCGCCTCTCGCTGCTGCCCCTCGGCGGCTACGTCGGCATGGCCGGCGGCGAAGTGCCCGGCGAAGGCATCCAGCAGAACCTGCCCGACGAGTTCCTCAACAAGGGCCCGGGCGCGCGCGCGGCGATCCTCTCGGCCGGTGTGATCATGAACGCGATCAGCGCGGTGCTGATGTTCATGGTCGCCTACGCAATCGGCGTCGACTCGCCGCCCGCCGTGGTCGGCAGCGTGGAGGCCACCGCGTCCACCACCATGACCGACGCCGACGGCAAGAAGGTGCTCGACACCTCGGCCCCCGGACCCGCCTGGATGGCCGGTCTGCGCGACGGCGACCGCATCGTGAAGATCGTCGTCTACAAGGACGGCACCACGCCGCCCGAGGACGACGGCACGGTTGATCCGAACATCGACTTCACCGAGCTGCGCATCGCCGCGGCCTTCACCGAGCCCGGCGACGTGGTCCGCCTGTACGTGCTGCGCGGCCCGGAGCACCAGCGCCACGCGATCGACGTGCGCCCGGTCTACAACCCGCAGATGGGCTTCATGTCGATCGGCGTCGGCCAGACGCTGACCACCCGCGTCGAAGAGCTCAGCGCCGACGCGCGCGAGCGCAACGGCGACAAGCTGCAGCGCGGCGACACCGTCGTGGCCGTCAACGGTACGCGCCTGGAGTACGCCTGGGCGCCGCCGGCCGGCGAGACCGAGAATCTGCAGCGGCCCTGGCCGCGGTCGTTCACACACCTCAAGGAGTTGCTGCGCAAGAGCGAAGGCACCACCGTCGAACTCGGCGTGCTCCGCAATGGCGCCGAGATCACCGTATCGGTCGAGCTCGGCGAAGCGCCGGCGATGATGCCCGGCGTCGGTCTCGACTCCACGCCGATCATGCCCGTGCGCATTGCCCGCCCCGGCGGCCCGGCCGCCATGGCCGTCCGCGCGGTGCAGGGTGCCAACGGCGAACTCGTGCCATCGGACAAGCCCGAGGATCTCTGGCCGTTGCAGCCCGGCGATCGCGTCGTGCAGGTCGGCGACGTCACCGTGCTCTCGCACGATCACATGCGCCGGCTCGTCAATGCGCTGGCGGCCGACGTGCCCGCGCTGTTCACGATCGAGCGCAAGGGCGAAGGCGACGCGCTGAATCGCGTGCAGGTCTTCATGTCGCCGATGCAGCGCCGCGACGATGGCAGCAAGTTCCTCGAGTTCATCCCCGACACGCGCACCATCTCCGACGACGGCCCGCTCGAGATCCTCAATGTCGAGGCCGATGGCCCGGCCGCGAAGGCCACGTTCGTCGGCGTGAAGGGCGACCTCCCGGCCGGCGTCACACTGTCGGACGACGACAAGAAGATCCGGCCGAAGGACATCCTGCGCATGGTCAATGATGCGCCGGTGGTCAGCTGGGGCATCACCGGCAGCACCGAGAAGCCCGGCCTCGGTGACCTGATCCGCGCCGGCTGGGACGGCAAGGCGCTGACCGCCGCGACGCTGCGCCTGCAGATCGTGCGGCAGATTCCGGCCGACGCGATTGCCGGCAGCGACAAGCCGGCCGAGATCGCGATGGAGTTCGAGGTCACGCCGACGGCGACCGAGACCTCACGGACGATCGGCTTCGCGCCGTCGCAGGCGATGCAGACGACGACGCATTTCGGCGTCGAGTCGATCCAGGTCGGCCTGCAGAAGACGTGGGTGATGATCCAGCAGGTCTTCCTCACGCTGCGGTCGCTGTTCAAGGGCACGGTGCACGCCAAGAACATCGGCGGCCCGGTGATGATTGCCACGGTGAGCTACAAGTTCGCCGGCTGGGGCCTCGGCACGTTCATCTACTTCATGGCGATCATCTCGGTGAATCTCGCAATCATCAACCTGCTGCCGATTCCGCTGCTGGACGGCGGCCACCTGGTGTTCGTCGGCATCGAGGCGATCCGTCGCAAGCCGGTGTCCGAGCGCATCCAGGGCTACGCCACGTGGGTCGGCCTCGCGATGATCCTCAGCCTGCTGGTGTTCGTGATGTACAACGACATAGCCCGCCTCCTCGGCGGCTGACGGCAGCGGCGGGTCCAATGCAACTTCACCCCGCATTGGCAGAACTGCGTAGATCGCGCCCGGCCATCCTCCGTGCGCTTGGCGTCCCGCTGCCCTGGACGCCCCTGGTCATCGCAGTCATCAGCGCGTTTGTGGCGTGGATGCTGCGCGACCAGCAGACACTCGCCGTGCTGCCGCTTTGTGTTGCGGCTGGCTGTGTCTGGCTGGCGGGCAGGCGGAACGAACGCGGGTGGGTACAGCGCGTGGCGCACCTGCGCATTGCCTGCGTTGTGGACCGGTTCATGTTGAACCAGCGACGGGCGCTCACTCTGGTGGTCAATCTCGATGGCGCAACAGGGACGCCGCCCGACCAGCTGGCCGGACTCGCCACGCGGCTGCGGCAACTGGAAGCTGGCGAAACTGCGGGCACACAGGACGAGCAGGCGTGGCTGACGATGCCGCGTTCCGGGCGCACCACTGCCCCGTTGCCGGAGTCAATTGCCGGTAACAGCAGCACCTGGCTGATGCGCCTCTACGATGACGATTCGCGGGTTCCCGATGACGCCGTCTTTACGGGGTTGCTGGTGATCACAAAGCGAATTCGCAAACAGCTCGAGATATCGGAGTCCACGGGTGCGTGGATCAACGGAACTGTTGTGCTCCGCCCGTTCGCGATCCTCGCGTTGCCCGTGAACCTGATTCGCTTTCTGTTTCTGTTGCGTGACCGCGAGGCAGTGCACCCGACGGGCGCCATCATTGTGCCCTGGGGAATGTTGCCGGCTGCGTGCCGGGCAACTACCGCGCGGCACCCCCGCTAACGCACGCTGAACGGCATTGTGGCACCATGTCGTCGGCGCCATTTGCTCCGCGCGACGAGCCGCACATGAGAAAGCCGATGCGACGCAGTCCGGTGCAGCCGGCTGACCCGGCGGGCACGGCACGCACGATGCAGAACGTGCGGCGCGTCAACGCGGCGCGACCCGAAATCGACTTCCCGGATTCGATCGATGCGCCCGGCCACCCGGCCGCAGCGGCCCATGCGAAGGCCGCCGTCACCTCGCGACTGCAGATCGCCGCGTCGGGCGCGGGCCGCTTCGATGTGCTGCACGAGATCGGACGCGGGGGCATGGGCGTCGTCGCCGCCGCCGAAGACCGCGCGCTGCGACGGCAGGTGGCGATCAAGACGTTGCGCCAGCAACCCGCGGCCACGCGCGATCTGGCGACCGTGCGCTTCATCGACGAGGCGCAGATCACCGGCCAGCTGCAGCATCCCAACATCGTGCCGGTGTACGAACTCGGCGTGAACAAACAGGGCGCGCCGTTCATGGTCATGCGCCACATCGCCGGTCGCACGCTGCGCATGGAGATCGACGACGCGCACGAGGGGGCGGCCGCGCATGGCGACGACACGGCCGCGCTGCACCGGTTGCGCGCCCTGCTCGACGCCTTCCTCAAGGCCTGCGACGCCGTGGCCTATGCGCACTCGCGCGGCGTGATCCACCGCGATCTCAAGCCCGACAACGTGATGGTCGGCGAGTACGGCGAGGTGCTCGTCGTCGACTGGGGCCTCGCGCGACCGATCGGCTCGACCGCGCCCGATGCGCCGACACCGCGCGACGCCCGCAGGTCGCGGACGCCGTCCGACACGCGCGACGCACGACGCGGGCCGACCACGCGAAGCTTCGACTCCGGCTCGCGCGTCTCGACCGACCGCCACGAGAGCGGCATCGAGCTCACGCAGGACGGCGCGATCAGTGGCACGTTGCCGTACATGCCGCCCGAGCAGGCCGTGGGCCGTGTCTCGCAGCTGGACGAAGGCGCCGACATCTACGCGCTCGGCGCGATCCTCTATCACATCCTCGCAGGGCGGCCGCCGTTCAGCGGCAAGGCAGACGAGCGCATGCTGTCCGACGTGATCGAGGCGCGCTTCGAGCCGCCTTCGGTGGCCGCTCCACACGCGCAGATTCCGCGCGAGCTCGAGGCGGTGGTGCTCAAGGCGATGGCGCGCCGTCGCAAGGACCGCTACGCGACGGTCGGCGACCTGCAAGACGACGTGCGCAACTGGTTTGCCGGCCGCACGCTGGCCGCCGCCGAGTACACGCAGCTGCAGCGCCTCGCCAAATGGGCCGCGCGTCACAAGGCCGCGGTGATCAGCGGCGGCGCCGCGGCGTTCGTGCTGGCGGTCGCGTCGGTGATTGTCGTGCTGATGCAGCACTCGGCCGAGCTGGCCACGGCCCGCGCCGAGACTGCCGCCGCGCAGGAGCGAGCAGCGCGCGAAGAGGCCGAGGTGCGCGACATGCTGCAGAAGAACCAGATCAACAAGCTGCGCGAGCAGGTCGGCCTCGAGTCGCAGTTCAAGCGCAACGACGCGGTCAACACGTTCACCGCGCGGTACTTCGAGTGGGAAAAGAACGGCCGCAGCTACGAGGAGTTCTTCGCCACATTCTCCGCCGGCGAGATCGAGAACTTCATCGAGTCGTTCAAGCAGGTGTTCCGCGCCAGCGCGCGCAGCAACGTGGTCTGGTACGACGCGAGCGACTATTTCTTCCTCGGGCTGCTCTACGGTTTCGGCAAGAAGGACTCGCGCTTCGGACTGTGGCTGTTCGAGCAGGCGCTCGAGCTGCGGCCCGACTACGTCGAGGTCTACGTCAATCGCGCGATCCTCTGGCACGAGACCGGCGACACGACGCAGGCGCTCGACGACCTCGAGCACGCCGCG
>JBFWQT010000065.1:0-19145 GCA_050249295.1 Planctomycetota bacterium | reverse complement strand
GGCTGCCAACGCAACGGGGTGCTCGCTGGCGATCCGCGCCGCGCTCATGGGGATGAACGCGCCGGGGTGTCGCCAGCGAGCACGCTTCGGGTCCGCTTGCTTGCTGCTTGCCTGGTGTCAGCGCCCGCCGCCGACCGTGTACTCCCACTCGTAGTCAATCGAGTTGCTGCCGGCGAACGGACCACCAGTGAAGGCGCCACTGTCCATCTCGGCCTGCACACGGCAGCGGATGACACCACCCGGCAGCGAACGCGGAGCCCAGTGCTGGATCGTGCCGAAGTTGCCGCCGGGGACGTCCGTGTTGGGCTCGTTGCCCGACCAGAAGTTCTTGCCCTCGACGCGGCCACTGGTGCCGAACACGTCGAGCGTCGGGGCATTCCTGAACGACGTCCGGCTCAGGCACTGCGCGCGAAGCGTGGTGCAGGTGCCGCCGTTGTACGGGTAGCGCAGCTCGACCGGGCCGGGCATCGGGCGCTCGCCACCCTTCGAGAACGCGGGCGACACGTTGATCATGCCGTGGGCCGGGCATACGAAGGCTAGCGTCGGACCCTGGTTGATGTAGCGGCAACGCATGCCCCAGTACTCGCCGCTGAGCACGAACGACGTCTTCGTGATCGTCGGGTCGAGCATCTGATCGCGGTGGTACATCGTGAGGTACATCTGGCGGAACGCCTCGGCGTGCGTCTTGTTGCCGCGGCCGAGCACCGAGTCCATGCCGGCGCGATGGCCGCCTTCGGAGTAGCCCGGCTTGCCCTGCGTCTCGGGGTGGGTCAGGCCGCCGTTGGCCGCGCAGTACCGCAGGTGGGCGAGCAGGTCGGGCTCGCCGTCGGTGGCGTAGCCGCAGGGCGGCGAACCAACCTGCATGCGGCGCCAGTTGAGGTTCATGAACGTGTCGCTGTGCGCGGCGTCGGCCGGGTGCGGCATCGGGATCTCGCCGGTCTCCCACTTGTCGTTGGCCTCGTCGTAGCGCAGCGCGACGGCCGCGCCGGGCGCCCAGAGCTGGTTCCAGTACGGGCCGGCGGTCTTCGACTCGGGCACCACCACGCTGTCGCCGACGGTGCCGAGGCGGCCGTCACGATCGGAGTCGACCACGTAGCCGTCGGCCGTGCCGAGCCTGACGGGGAAGCCGTAGCAGCTGCCGATGTAGATGTAGTCGCCGCGGGTGCGCACGCTGATGCCGTACTTCGTGTTGAAGGCGTCGAAGACGATCAGCCGGGCCTGCTCGCTGATCGTGGTGCTGCGCGGGCGATCGTCGGGCGACGCGACCAGGCGCTGCACGAGCGTGGGCCGCGAGTCGGTGGCCGAGAAGACAAACTCGGTGCCATCGATCGTCACGCCGTCGCCGCGGGCGAGGCGCGTCTCGTGGTTGGACGAGATGCTGCGGGTGTCCACCAGGTCGCGCTGCGGGCCGATCGCGGGGCGGAAGCTGTGCCAGCTGACACCCTCGGGACCGTCGTACACGCGGAAGGTCTGGTCTTCGGGCTGCGGCGCGACACCGCCACCATTGTTGTTGCTGTTACCGCTGCCGTTGCCGTTGTTTGACGACGTGTTGCTGTTGCCGCTGGCGGGCGGGTTTTCGACCACGGGGTCTGCCGGGTCGGGCCGCACCGGCTCGGGCGCGCGGTGCAGGGCCGCGGCCTCGGCCGACGAGAGCAGGCGCCAGTTGCCGTTGTCGAGCTTCTCGGCCACGTAGCCGCCGTCCGGTACGTTCTCGTCGCGCAGCTTCGCGACGAACGCGTCGATGTCATCCTTCTGCGCCGGCTCGGCGTCGATCAGCCGCTTGCAGCAGGTGTCGCCGAGCTCGACCAGGTCGTGGCGGTAGCAGTAGATCGCGGCGGCCAGCAGGTCGTCGGTGGTCGGCGCGTCGAAGTCCATGTAGCAGGCGGCCATCGTCGACGGAGCGAGCGACTCCCACGCGATGCGCGAGCTCGCGCCGCTGCCGAACACGGTCAGGCCCTTCGAGCTGGCACCCTGCACGACCCAGTCGTTGTTGTTGTGCGTGACCTTGCGCGTCTTGAGCTTCACGCTGCCGCGCAGGTTGGCGGCATCGACGAAGCGCTTGTGCAGCGCGGCGATCAGCGCGTCCTCGTCGGCCGTGGTGTTGGGGTACTTGATGAGTTCGCGATCGGCCGGCGGGTTGGCGCGCGGCGTGACCGACGTGCCGCCATTGTTGCTGTTGCCGTTGCCGTTGCCGTTGCCATGCGCGCCGTTGGGGGTGGTCGGGTTGCCATTGGACGACGAGGACGACGAGGACGACGAGGAGTTGTTGCCGTTGGCGTTGGCCGGCGTGCGATCGGTCACCGCGGCCGTGTGCGGGTCGTGCACCATCAGCAGTTCGCACCGCGCGACGTGCGCGGCCGGGTCGTAGCTGACGGTCCAATGGGTGTTGTCGCCGACGTTCCAGATCAGCTTGACGCGATCGGTGCGACCGCCGCGACCGGAGTCGCCGGTAGCGGGCAGCGTGCGCGCCGGCTCGCCGAAGCGCGCGGTCAGCGTGGTCGCAAGCTCGTCGGACGGGCCCTGCATGCGGCCGATGTGGTCGCTCGAGGTGCCGCCGGTGCCGGCCCACATGCGCAGGCTGAAGCGCGTGATCTTCCGGTCGCCGACCGTCGACTGGCCGACCGAGACCTGCGAGTAGTAGCCGTCCTGCGCGTGGATGCGGCTGGTGCGGTCCACCCCGTTGCGCTCGGTGAGTTCGTAGCCGAGCGCCTCGGCGCCGGTGGCGGCGTCCGTGGTGTCGATGACCTGGCCGATCACGCCGACGAGGAGGTCGCTGTTCCAGTGTGCGGCCGTGATGGTGGTGCCGGCCGCGCCGCGCGATGCGTTGCTGCTCGACGAGCCGCCGTTGCCGCCGTTGCCAGTGGTGCTTTCGGGACCGGGTGCGCTGCACGCCAGTGTGGCCGGCAACGCGACCCAGACCAGCGACGCAACAAGCAGGGTAGAGGTCAGGATGCGCATGGCGAGGCTTCTCGGACGGGGGCCGAACGGATGTGCGTGTTCCATGCCCGTCTGGACGCAAGCCCGGTGCCAAATCGCAGGCGTGTTGCTGTTATCCATAACCATATTCAGATCAACCATTTGCGTACTGTCGTCGCGGCACGTTTTACACCGCGGCGGTGTCCTGTTGGTGCAGCCCTTTGACAGCGCGGCCGGTAGTCCTGACGACCGCCCACGCTGTAAATGTGCTCTTACTGCGGAGTGTTTGGGGTGGGTGATTCCGTTCGAACCGCGAACCGTCAGTCATGCCGGTCGGTCGCGCAATCGTCCACGGTCATTCGGTAAACCTTTGTCGGGTGGCCGTCGTCATCGTACTCGACACCGACGTGCAGCACGCCGCGCGCGCGCACCGGCCAGCCATCGAAGTTGAACGAGGCGGTGCGATCACCGGCCATCTCGCAGTGGATGAAGTCGTGCTGTTGCGGCGGACGTCCGAAGCAGCACCGCACGCTGAGGTGGCAGAGCACAAAGCGCCGGCACGCGGCCGGGTCTTCGCCTTCTTCGGGCAGCGGGTAGCCGGGCACCGAGATGCGAGTGCCGTCGAGCGCCTTGATCGATTCCGGCACCGGGTTGTGCAGCTTGCCGAGTTCGGGGTCTTCCATGATCTTGTCGAGCGGATGCACGAGGAACTGCCACTGGGTCAGCGCCTCGAAACGCATCTCGCGGTACGTGCCGTCGGTGGCGCCGGTGCCGTCGGCCACGGGCGTCGCGGGTGTCGGCGACGTGTCGCTTGCGTTGTCAGCGGGCGCGACATCGGCACCCGGGGTGTTGCTCGTGGTGTCCGGCGTCGCCTTGTTCGACGCGGCCGGTAGCGCCGCGCTCATCGTGTTGAGTGGTGCGCCACGCAACTGGCCGACGTTGCCCGCGCTCACCGGCGTCGCGCCCGGCTGTGGGCCGCACGCCACTGTCAGGCACAGTCCGACGATGCACGTACCAATGGTGAAGGAGATGCGCGTCATGAGCAGCGGCAACGAGGCAAGCAGAGCACGGCGGCGAAGTGGCCGCGCTGACCACATGATGATACGGCCCGCGCGGGCCGGGTGCTTGCATCGCATGGTGTGCGCCGCGGTAATGCCGAACGCCGCGAGTCTCCTCGCGGCGTTCGGGTTCAGGCTGTCTGAAGCGGGTGATCGGATTTGAACCGACGACAACCACGTTGGCAACGTGGTGCTCTACCCCTGAGCTACACCCGCGTCGGCACGGGATAATACTGCTGCCGACCGGCAAGTCAACGGGTCGGGAAGTGGTTTTTGTGAGAATCATCGCCGGGTATGGTGGACTACCGGTGCCCCGCTGTCGCCCCGCCGAAGCCATGCTGATGACCCGCCAACCCGCCCGCCGGCCGTTTCCCGTCCTGACCCTGCTGTTGCTGCTGGCGCTTGCCGGCGTGGCCCGTGCGCAGGCTGCCGGCACGCCGCTGCTTGCACCCGACGACGCGGCGAAGCTCGACAAGGCCGCGCGGATCATGCTGCAGACCGGCGACAACCGCATCGACGCGGCGCGCCAGGCGTTCGACCCGGCCGACAGCCTGAGCCACTGGTCGCTGCCGGTGCAGGGCGAGCAGCCGGTGCTGGAGGGCCGGGCCGACGCGGTGTTGAAGGCGCTGCGCGAGCTCACGCTCGACGCACCCGTGGCGGTGGCGCCCGAAGACGACGTGCCGGCCGCGGAGGCGATGGTGAAGAAGTACGCGCTCGACGATCACGTCTCGCTGCTCGCGACCTGGACGTTCGGCCGGATGGTGCGTGCGACCGACGACAACGGCGCACCGATGTCGCATCACCGCCTGCCGCTGTTCGTGGCGATGGTGGACCCGCTGATCGGCGTGGTGTTCAGCGCGCCGCAGGCCGACGGTTCGCGCTACCTGCGCGTGGCCCGGCTGAGCGCCGCAACCGGCGACCTGGCCGTCGGCCGCGAGATCTACCAGCTGCCGGCCGCCCGCGTGCCCGCCGTGCTGGTCGACTCCGACCTCGGCAAGTGGATGGACCTCACGCTGGTCAATCGGCAGCTGCGCAACCTCGACCCGGCGCACATCTATCGTGTCGAAGGGCGCGACACGGTTGGCATCACGTCGTGGCAGAACGTGCACGACGGGCCACTGACGGTGAACAACTGGAAGCGCAGCTATTCCTCGCCGGGCCCGTGGCGCTTCTCGGAGTCGCGCCGGACGATGTTCTCCGACCAGCCCGGCAAGCCGGCGCGCGCCAATGTGCTGGCCGGGCTGATCGACAAGGCCTCGTCGCTGCATGCGATCGACTTCCTCGGCGAGGTGAACGACGCCAACCCGCGCGCGAAGGAGCCGTGGCTGCAGGTGACGCTCTATCACCTCGGCTCGCTGGAGTTCATCGCGCACGTCTGCGAGCGCGACCTGCAGATGCAGCTGTGGCTGCTGCTCTACAAGGAGATGCAGGACAACGGCGGCCAGCAGATGATCACCGCCGGGAAGCTGCTGGCGGCTGCCGCGAACCGCATTCCGCGCGAGTCGCTCGACGACCTGCTGGTCGGCGAACTGGCCGAGGGCCGGATCTCGGCGCGCAAGAAGGAGGCGGCCGATCCGGCCGGGCTGGAGACGATCACGCTGCCCTCGGCCGAGGGCCCGCTGGAGGTTGCCGGGTTCCGCTGGCAGCTCAACAAGACGCAGCTCGAATCGTTCCTGCGCGGCATGCGCCAGGCGTACCTGCAGATGTTCCCCGAGGGCATCCTCACCGCGCAGCAGTTCCTCACGCAGGCCCGCGAGCGCGAACTGCACCTCGACGCGAACGCCACCCCGGCCGCGCGCCAGCGGGCCCGCGAGGAGACGGCGAAGGCACTGGCCGAGTACGAGGACGCGATGATCCATCGCTTCGGCCAGGCGATCGACCTGTGGATCGAGCAGTTCAAGGATGCCGACGGCAAGACGCGCTACCGCATTGCGACCAACACCACCAACCCGCCGTTCGCGTTCTGGTACGAGCTGTCGTTCAACGATGCGATGAAGCTCAAGCACCTCGTGCAGGCCGCGCGACTCGAGCCGCCGTCGGCGCCGGCCGTGGACGCGGGCAACCCGGTGGTCCGGCTGGAAACGAACTTCGGCAACATCGACATCGAGCTGTACGAGGACGACGCGCCGAACACGGTCGCCAACTTCGTCGAGCTGGTGGAGGCCGGTTTCTACGACGGCCTGCGCTCGCACCGCGTGCGCAAGGACTTCGTCATCCAGGCCGGCTGCCCGAGCACCTGCGACGCCTTGACCGACCAGGCCGGCGAGGGCGACCCCGGCTACGAGTTCGCCGACGAAGCGCCCAACGAGAAGAAGTTTGATCGTGCCGGGATTGTGGCGATGGCCAACGCGGGGCCGGACACCAACGGCTGCCAGTTCTTCATCACGCTCGCCGCGCTACCGAAGCTCGACTCGGTGATGAACGACGACGGCACCGTGAAGCGGCACTACACGATCTTCGGCAGCGTGAAGGCCGGGATGGACGTGGTGAACCGGATTGCGGAGGTGAAGGTCGGCCCGCAGCTGAGCCCCGACTTCAAGGAGGAGTCGCGGCCGCTCGACGAGGTGCTGATCAGGCGGGCGGTGGTGCTGCAGAAGCGCGACCACGAGTACCACGTGACGAAGCTGGACAAAGAGGCCGGCAAGTAGCGCGGTGCGGGCCGCGCCGACGCGGGCAGAAGAAAAAGGTGTTCGCGCAAATCACGGATCCGGCCGGCGCGAGTAGTGCCGGTGAGAGCGGTACTGATCGCCGGCAGAGAAGGATCCAGCCGTGAACGGCCCCATCGACCACCTCAACGCCATGATCCCCGCGCTGCGGCGCGGCGATACGGCGGCCTTCCGGGACCTCGTCCGTGAGCTTGCCGAACCGTTGCAGCGGTACGCGCAGCAGATCGTGGGCGACCCCGGTGCCGCGGCCGACGTGGTGCAGGACGCGATGGTGCGCATCTACAACAGCCGCCGTCGTCTCGATGAGGGGCAGCTGTTGCGGGGCCTGTGCTTCCGCACCGTGCGGAACATGGCGCGCAGCCACGTTCGCGACGAACTCCTTCGCCGGCAACGCGAACAGGAGGCAGAGGAGATGCGACGCGAGACCCACGCCCGTGCACGTTCCCGGTCCGATGTGATGGCGATCCGCGCCTGGGAGCTGGCGCAACGCCTGCCCGAGGCGATGCGCGAGGTGATCGAGCTGCGCTTTGCGTTCGGCCTTGCGCGGGCCGAGGTGGCCGATGCGCTGGGCATCCCGGAGGGCACCGTGGCCACGCGCCAGCGCCAGGCGCTGAGCACGCTGCGCGAACAGATGATGGCGAGCCCGGCCGTGGTCGGCGTGACGATCACCGCGGCGATGCTCGGCAGTGCGCTGCAGCGCGGCGCGCAGCAGGCCGGCGGCGGTGCAGCGGCAGCCGGCGTCGGGGGCAGTGCAGCGGCCACCGAGGCGTCGATCATGGCCGGCATCCACGCGGCCCGCGTGAAGTCGATCACGGTGATCGTGGCGGCAAGCCTGGCGCTGGTGCTGCTGCTCGGCGTGGCCGTGGCCGGACTGCCCGGCGGGTCGTCGGTTCCGGCCGGCACCGACCCCGAGTACCGCTCGCCGTTCGCGATCAGCCCCTTCGAAAAGACCGGCAACCGCCACACCACGTCGACCCCGACAACGCCCGCGAACTCGCCGGCAAGCAACGCGGTCGATCCGCCGAACCACAACGACGGCGGCACCGCGATTGATCACGGCACGCCCACGCCGCCGCCGACGACGCCACCGGCGCCGCCGGTCGATCCACTTCCGCCGGTCAATCCGCAGCCCGCCGACCCGCTGCCGGGCCCGGCCGACAACCACCCGGTGCGCGATGACCACAAGGCCGTGGCGCCGACGATCAGCGCGCCCGCGGATGCGAAGGTCCCGGCCGGCAAGCCGTGGCGCTGCGCGATCAGCACGACCGGCAACCCCGCGCCGAAGCTCGAGGCCGACCGCCTGCCCACCTGGCTGCGCCTCGACGGCGACGTGCTGCGCGGCACCCCGGCCGCGGCCGATGCCGGCCTCGTGCAGGTCGTGCTGCACGCCAGCAACGGCACCGCTCCCGACGCCGAGCATCGCATCAACATCGTGGTCGGAACGCCGCCGGAGATCACCAGCAAACCGGTCACCGAGGCCGCGGTCGGCGTGCGCTACGAGTACGCGGTGGAGCTTGCCGGGTCGCCCGCGCCGACGCTCAGCGCCGAGAAGCTGCCCGCCTGGCTGGCGATCGACGGCACCATGCTCGTCGGCACACCCGATGCGGCCGACGCCGCGAAGGCGCCGATCGTGGTGAAGCTGATCGCCCGCAACGGCTTCGAGCCCGACGCCACGCAGGAGCTTCGCATCGGCTTCGCTGGTCCGACGATCAACAGCGAGCCGGTCATCGAGGCGGCCGGCGGCAAGACCTACGAGTACCTGATCGCGACGACCGGCAGCCCGGCGCCCACGATCACCGCGTCGCGGCTGCCCGACTGGATGGTGCTCGACGGCAATCGCCTGTGGGGCGTGCCGCGTAACCTCGACAAAGGTCGCGTGCGCATCAAGCTCACCGCAGCCAACGGCATCGGCAAGCCGGCGACGCAGGAGTTCACGATCCAGGTGAAGGAGTCGGACGGCATCCAGGACATGCCGTGGTCGCTGGCAACTGCGCGGTCATTCATCGTCGTCGGTCTGAAGTGGACGGTCCGGCAGAACAACATCCTCGGCGGCAACCGGATCGGAAGTACGGAAGACACGTACGAGGTCATCGCCGTGAACGGCATCGGCTACACCACCCATGTGAAGACGCCGCGGTCGATCCAGAACGACGTCGTGGAGTGGCAGGAGGGCGACGTCATGTACCCGTGGTGCGAGAACGTGGTCGTGCTCTGCAATCCGGTTGTCGGCGAGTGGACGCGTTCGAAGTCGCGCATCGATGTGCTGGGCCGCAAGCGCGACTGCATCATGCTCACCTGCACCGATGCCAGCCTCGAAGGCGCCCGGGTCGAGAATTATTTCTACTGCGAGGACTACCCGATCGGCAGTGTGCAGTACTCCGACACCTTTTCGGCTCTCGGTCAGCCGACCGGCGACGAATGGGTGCTCGAAACGCTGAAGCGCCCGTAGTTCCCCGGCCAGTCAGAAATGCGCTCGCGCGAGTGCCGGTCGCCCGGTGTTCGCGCGAGCGCCATTTGCGGTGGTGAGTGGAGGAGAGGAAGAAGAGAGAAGAGATTCAACACAGAGATCACAGAGAACACAGAGAAGAGGGGAGGAGGAACAGGGGGACTCCCACCATTCAGCCCACCACCTTCAGCAGAGGTTGGCTGAATGATGGACGAGTTCCTTTCGTTGCTGAGTGCCGGTTCGGGGCAAGCACGCAGGCCGTGCCGAATCGGCGCGGAACGGTGCAGGGGCTTGCGCCCACTCTCTTTCCTCTTCTCTGTGTTCTCTGTGATCTCTGTGGTGATTCCTCTTCTCCTCGTCTGTCGCACTCGGCGATTGGCAGAGTCGTGATCGTCGGGTCCAATGGCATTTGCTGCGTTGCGAGGAATCCCGACCGCCGGCGTTCCGTTCTATTGATGAACCGCGCTGCTACCCGACACCATGCCATGGCCGACGAGCACACGACTGCAGCCGATCACGACTCGCCGCTCGCGCATCTGCCGCCGGCCGCGATCGGGCTGCCGTTGCGGCGGCTGTCCGGGCCGGACACCGGCATCATCACCACGCCACGCTTCCCGACGCCGGGGCCGGACGAGATTTGCATCCGGCTGATCCGCAAGCCGGAAGGGATGATCGTGCACATCACCGCGCCGAACCCGGAGATCGCGGACGCCGTGGTGCGCAAGTGTTTCGGCGACAACCAGCCGTACACGATCGAACTCTGCGGCTGAGCCGCCGACGGCGGGCTTCACGACGTCGATTCGGGTTCTCGCCTACCGGTTCGGCACGTTCTGCCGCTGGTTGAGATCATCACGGCCGGACTGCGTGTTGTGCTTGCGCGCTTCCTCGCGCTCGTCGGCCGCCTGACGCTGCAATCGCTGCTGCTCGTCGGTGAAGCTCTGCCGGCCGTCGCCGCCCGACATCACGTTGGCTGGCTTGTACCGCGTCGCGATCTCGCTGTAGGCCAGCAGGCACTTGCGGTACTGGTCGAGTCGCGTCTTGAACACCTTCATGGTGCTCTCGCTCATCGAGTAGTCCTGCATGTTCGGAATCGCCAGGATCGTCGTATTACCGTCGACCGTGAGGATCAGGCACTCGCTCGCGGCGCCCTGACCGTCAAACCAGCCCAGCGCCACGGCCTCGCTCTTTGCCGGGGCGCCGTTGCGGAAGAAGTCGAGGCTGCCGAATGACGCCGGCACCGCGCGCATGATCTCGTCGTCGGCCGCATACGTGCCGGCCGGGAGCTTGCGCGGGTCGTAGCCGCGGTCGTCGCGCAGGGCGTCCACCTCGGCGTGACCGCGATAGAGCATCGCCACGGCCTGCTGCCAGGCGCGGTCCTCGCTCATGCCGCGTAGCTCGTAGTACTCGTCGGACGTCATGTTGCCGTCCCAATGCAGCACCTTCGCGTCGGCGTCGTAGTCGAGCTTGGCGTCAATCGCGTCGGGGATCGCCATGTCCTCCGGCATTGCCGCGAGCGGGGCCTCGCCCTTGCCGGGCACCATCATCGTGGCGCGCGCATCGCCGCGCAGGGCCACCCAGCGCGTGTGCGACTCGTTGAAGGCGCGCTCGGTGATGGCCGGCTGGTACTGCGTCTGCTTGCGCGCGTAGACCAGCTCGACATCGACGGCCGGCTTGTAGGTGGTGCACCCGGTGCCGGCCGCGAGCACGGCCACGACGGCGATCGACAAGAAGATGGGAGAGACGCGCGAGAGGAAAGCGGAACGCATCGGCAGGATCCGGGAGTGGGCCGGCGGCTGTCTGTCGGTGCCGCGTGCCATATCCTATGGTGTTGTGGAAGCCGGATGCCAGTGGAGTGGCAGATCCCGGGTTGTGGTGCAGGCTTCCTGTGGTGCAGGCTTCCAGCCTGCATCTGCATTGGAGAGAGCCGGGACAGGCCGAACGGAGTTGTCGTCATGCCGAATGCGCGTCGGTTGGTTGTCGTCGTGATCATGGTGTGCGCGTGGGGGTGGGCTGGTGCCGCGAGGTCGCAGGATCCACCGCAGCCGCCGCAGCCGCCGCCCGCGGCTCCGTGGTTCAGCAACGTGGCCGGGCCGATGGGCCTCGCCGACCAGGTGAACCTGCGCTGCAAGCTGATCGACCTGACCGGCGACGGCTGGCCCGACGCGCTGATCACCGGCAACGGCGACGTCTGGCGCAAGGCGTTCCTCGAGCGCAACAAGCTGCCCGACGGCCTGCCGAAGGACGCCGACGGCAAGTACCAGATCGCGAAGGCCGACTGGCCCGGCGAGGCCGCCGACTTCGCGCTGATCGACTTCGACAAGGACGGCACGATCACGGCCGACGAGTTCAACGCGGCCGTGCAGATGAACACGCTGACGCTGCTCGTCTCCGTGCCCGACCCCGACCACGCCGGCAGCCGCAAGTTCGAGGATCGCACCGCCGCCAGCGGCCTGCGCACCAACCACGAGCGCAGCGCGCGCGGCCGACTGACGATGGTGACCGTGGCCGGCGACGTGGACAACGACGGCGACGTGGACCTCTTTGCCGGCACCTACGTGGACGCGCAGAACCCGGCCAACAAGGTGCCCGACGTTGGCGATCGCTCGTGCCTGCTGATCAATGACGGCGCCGGCACGTTCACGCCGCTGATCCAGGCGATTGCCGCCGACCAGCCAACCGGGCCGAACGCGCAGCCGTCGACGGTGTGCGCCGCGTGCCTTGTCGATGTGAACAACGACGGCGTGCTCGATCTGTTCACCGGCAGCTGGTACGTCGCGTACGGCGCGAGCAACGACGCGATGCCCGACCGGCTCTACATCGGCCTCGGCGACGGCCGCTACAATGACATCACCGCCGCCGCGGGGATGATGCTCGACGCATCGGCCGGCGATCGCACCGGCGAACCAGCCGACGACTGGCCCGCCGAGAAGAAGAACCAGTTCGGCCGGCACAGCCACCGCCCGGCCTACGGCGTCGCGCACGCCGACGCGGATGGCGACGGCGACCAGGACCTGTTCGTGATGGCCTACGGCCGGCAGTGGAACCTGCAGTGGACCAACGGTGGCGCCGCCAACGGCAAGCCCACCTTCAAGGAGGTGGCCGAGGCGACCGGCTTCGACGGCGACAGCGATCGCACCGGCCGCTACGAGCAGTGGGTCAAGGACATGTTCAAGCAACGCGGCTACGGCGACCGGCCCGACGAGTTGCCGTTCCGCAGCAACGGCAACACGTTCAGCTGCTGCTTCGGCGACTACAACAACGACGGCCGCCTGGATGCCGTGCTCGGCGAGATCACGCACGCGTGGGCCGGGCCGAGTTCCGACCGCTCGCAGGTGCTGACCAACCTCGGCGGCCCGGACTGGAAGTGGCGCCGCGAGACGCCGCTGGCGCGCGAGCACGTCAACGCGCGCGGCTGGAACCAGGGCGACATGCACGTGGCGTTTGCCGACATGGACAACGACGGCTGGCTCGACGTGCTGCTCGCGTCGTCGGACTACCCGGACGAGCAGCGCCTGCGGTTGTTCCGCCAGAACCCGGAGACGCACGCGTTCGAGGATGTCACCGCGAAGATCGGCCTCGACTGGGCCTTCGCCACGCAGTTCTCGCTGGCCGACGTCGATCGCGATGGCGACCTCGACATCCTGATCGGCAACACGCACACGCGGTTGCCGGGCGAGCTTCGCGCGAAGTATCCGCTGGGCACCGCGCTGTTGCGCAACGACATCTGCAACGCCAACGGCCACCACTTCCTGTCGCTGCGCCTGGTGGGTGCCGGGCCGGAGGCGGGTGGCTGCAACGTCTCGGCGATCGGCGCACGCATCATCGTCACGGCCGGCGGCATCACGCAGACGCGCGAGATCAGCGGTGGTGGCGGTCACGTCGGCCAGCAGCACGATTTCCGGCAGATCATCGGCCTTGGCAAGGCGCAGACGATCGACCGCCTGGAAGTGCGCTGGCCCGGCAAGAACCACAAGGTGACGGTGCTGCAGAACGTGGCAGTGGACAAGCTGTGGCGGCTCGACGAGGCCGACGGTGAACTGAAAGCCGATGTCGCGCCGGCGATCCAGAAGCCGGATTGATCATGCGCACGCCATTGATCGTTGCCGCACACCTGATGGTCGCACTCGCAACCGGCTGCGCGTCGTCGCCGTCGCCTGTGGACGCGGATTCCCCGCAGCTGTCGAAGGAGCCGAAGATGACCAGCGAGATCTGGGCCGACTTCATCATGGGCGGCGAGCACGTCGGCTTCATGCAGGAGCGCCGCATGAAGATGCCGGACGGCAGCACGCAGATGCACTCGCTGACGACCTTCCGAATGGGCGACGAGATCTACGAGAACGGCTACTTCTGCACCTACGACAAGCCGCTGCCCGACGGCACGCCCGGGCCGTGGCGCGCCACCGGCTACTTCGGCATCGAGGATGGCAAGACCTTCTGGACCGCCTGGATGCGCCGCGGGCAGCAACTGGTCAAGGTCGAGGACGGCACCATCGTCACGGCCGATCCGCCGCGCGAGCTGGCCGCCGGCACGTTCGGCACGGCCGACGTGGGTTTGCTGCTGCGGCAAGTGGAGCCGCGTGCAGGCTCGACCTTCGCCGGCCACTCGCTGAATGAGGGCGACGGCCAGGCGAGCCCGTTCACGCTGACGGTGAAGGGTGACAAGGCCGATGACGGACGCTGGCGCGTGGACGAGTTGCGCGGCGGCCGGCCGTCGCGCGTGTTCTGGCTGGACGACGAGCGGGCGGTGCAGACGTGGGACTGGTCGGGCGGCAGCGGGCAGGCCGTGTCGCACCGCATGACGCGCGAGGCCGCGCTGGCTGGTCTGCCGGCCGAGTGGCGCAAGCTGGACGACTTCGCGCTGGAGATCCGGCTGCCCGAGTAGCGCCGCAGTTGCCGTGGCTCCGATGGGATCAAAGGCGAGGGCACAACGGCTCTGCCGATCAGAACTCGCGCGAACAGAGTCGCGCTGAGCGCTCGTCTTTCGAATGCCGGCGATCGCCTTGTAGTGGTGTCGCGTGTTGCGCGGGTTGCGGTGTTTGTTGTGTGCTCGCTCGCGTGGTTGATGCGTCGTTGATGCTTCACGGTGACCCACGGGCGGCGGCCCGTGGGCTTGAAGCTGCAGTCTGCATGCCCGCGCCGTGTGCCCTTGCCCTTGCCCTTGAAGAGAGACTGACCACGGAGGACTGCAACAGAGAGTGTGTCGAGATCGTCGATGAAGTCACTGCGTCTCGGGCAAGGACAAGGGCATCCTTTGGGTGTTGGTGTTCCATTCAAGCCCACGGGCTGCTGCCGGTGGGTAACCGTGCAGTTCTGGGCGATCCCGATTTCACCTTGTGGTTATCCCCCCCCGATGGGCCGCCGGCTGATTCGAAACGCGACGTCCACCACCGACGCGGTCCGGCCGGCAGTATTGGGTGTAAGTGATGGGCTCCCCGGGTGTCTAATGGTTGCGCCCGCACGTCACACCCGGCGCGTCACACACCGACCGCAGTCACGCCAACGCTCGCCCACACTTACGGATGCACCAGGAAACCCGTCGCCGTGCTGGCGCCCGCTTCGTTGCCGGGTTCGTTGTGGCCGTTGCATTCGCGGGCATCCTGTCGGTGTGGTCGCACAGCGCGATTGCCGTGGCACCCGACGGCGGCGATCAGGTCGCACCGCACAGCGCGGTGAAGCCGGCGCCGCTGGGCGTGGGCAGCAAGCGCATCGGGCTGTTGCCACAGCCCAACGGCCAATGGCACCTGCGTCAGCCGATTGATCGCGAACTGCCGGGCGCGACGCCGGGCCAGAGTGGTGCGGGCATCGCCGACGCGTGCATCGCGTGGGTCGCGCAGCAGCCGGCGCAGTTCGCCAACCTCGCGGCCTCGTCGTTGCGGCTCAAGCGGCTGCACCCGGTACCGATCCGGCCGCGTAGTGCCACGGCCCTGCCGGGCTTCCTCTGGTCGGTCGAGTTCGAGCAGCTTGTCGGCGGTCGCCCGGTTGAAGACGCGGTCCTGCAGTTCCACGTCGAGGATCGCGCGAACCTCACGTGGTGCACGGTGCGCCTGCTGCTCGGCCGTTTCTTCCCCACGGCCACCGATCTGCCCGCCTCGCTGCTGGACGACGACGCCTGCCGCAAGGCGGCCGCGCGGGCCGTGGGCCTGCCGGTGGCGGGGCTGCCGATCACGCGCGAGACGCACAGCGTGCGTGTGCAGGCCGGCTCGCCGGTGCCCGTGATGCACGTCGTGGCCGGGTACATGGATCTCGACCTGGTGGTCAACGAACTCACCGGCGCCGTGAAGGCCGAGAGCACCTGCCACCACGACGACGTGATCACGGTCGTCGGCAGTGTCGGCCTCTCCAATCACGACCCCGCGCAGCAGCAGACCGCGCAGCCGATGCCCGGCGTCACCGTCGATTGCGGCGGCAACGGCGTGTTCCAGACCGACCTCAACGGCCAGGCGACCGTGCCCGACGGCTCGAACGCGACGATCCAGCTGATCGGCCTGCACTCGCACATCGTGCGCCTCGACCAGCCGACCGAGCAGAATATCGCCGTCAGCGGCACCGACACGGCCGACTTCAACAACACCAGCGAGTTCCCGAAGGCCGAGAACGACGCCTACTACCACACCGACTTCGTCTGGCGCTGGCTCAGCACGCGCATCGACACGGCCGTGAACGACTCGTACTTCGACACGTTCGCGCTCGAGACCGACGTCAACCACTCGGCCAGCGGCAACGCCGACTTCAGCGACTCCGGCGGCCAGCTGAATGGCGGCACCACGCCGCGGATCCGCTTCTTCCGCGCCAACGGCACGTACCGCAGCACCGCGATGTCCGACGTCGTCTATCACGAGTACGGCCACTACGCCGACTGGGCGATGGGCGGGCTGATCTCGGATGGCGGCCTCTCCGAAGGCTGGGGCGACATCGTCGCGGCGTTCATCACCGGCGACCCCGAACTCGGCGAGGGGTTCCGCCAGGCCGACGACCCGGTCAACGGCAGCGGTCTGCGCACCTGCGCCAACAACTACCAGTGGAACGGCAACGACGAGATCCACACCGCCGGCACCGCCTGGTCGGGCTTCGCGTGGCGCGTGCGCCAGGGCCTGATCGCGGCCGAGATTGCCGGCAACTACGTCGGCCCGCCGAGCGCCATCGAGTACGCCGAGCAGCTGATCTTCGGCGCGCTGGACGCGAACACGACCAGCGTGCCGGACTCGATCACCTGGGTGGACATCTTCGACGTCCTCAATGGCGGCGATTCGTTCACGCAACAGATCATCGACGACGCGGCTGGCGCGCAGGGCCTCGGCTCCTACACCGCCCCGCCGTTCCGCATTCTCACCATGACGGCCGACGTCGGCTTCATCTGGGAAGGCGCGAACACGGTCATCAACATTGACGTCACGGTGCAGAACACCGACTCGGCCGATCACGCCATCGACGTGGCGATCGCCGGCGCGAGTGTGGCGATCGCCGGCCAGTCCAGCGCGCTGCTCGGGCCGGGCCAGAGTGAGGTGCTGCACTTCACCTGGGACACCTCGTCGGCCACCGCCGGCGACTACACCGTGGTCGCCACCGCCACCGTCACCGGCCTGCCCGACGACGACACCGCGCAGGTCAACGTCACCGTCGGCCCCGCCAACGGCCTGAGCGTGTTCTTCGACGACTTCGAGAGCGGCCTTGCGAAGTGGCCCACCGTCACCGGCAGCTGGGGCATCGAGACCGACGCGGCCAAGTCGTACTCGGGTACGCACAGCGCCAGCGAATCGCCGGCTGGCGACTACTCGCCGGTGAGCAACACGATGATGATCTCGCAGCCGTTCTCTCTCGTCGGCGTCAGCGGCGCGCGAATCAGCCTCTACCACCAGCACACCATCGAGGACGGCTGGGACTACGGCACGATCGAGATGAACTCCAACGGCGGCCAGTTCACCACCGTCGGCATCGTCACCGGCATCCTCGGCCTGCACCACGAGTCGTTCGACGCGTCGGCGCTCGACGGCCGGGCCAACGTGCGCTTGCGGCTGCGCTTCTGGACCGACCCCGGCAGCAACATGGACGGCTGGAACGTGGACGACATCCGCGTCTTCGGCGCGAACACGCCGGGCAATGGCGCGCCCACGCCCACGGTCGTCGCGTCCGACGGATTCGAGAGCAACGACTTCACCGGCGGCAGCGGCTGGAACGCCTCGTGGACCACCAGCGGCAACGCCGACGTGCAGACCACCGGGCCCGCCGCGGGCACCCGTCACGCGCGCGTGCGCGGGTCAGGCACGCCCGGCAACCGCGGCCGCATCGAGCGTTTCTGCGACATCACCGGCGTGCAGCAGCCGCGCATCTCGTTCCTGCTCTGGACCGGTGGGACGATCCCGGACGCGTACCAGCCCGGCGACCAGATGCACATCTCGCTGAGCGACAACAACGGGTCGAGCTGGACGCCGTGGACGACGATCTACAACGCGCACAGCTCGGGCAACTTCGACTACCACAAGTTCGACATCGCCGTCGCAGACCTCGGCCTCACCGCCACGTCCACGTTCGGCATCCGCATCGACGCCGACCAGGTGGGCGGCAGCACGCGCCACACGTACATCGACGAGGTGACGGTCTACGGCACCAACTATCCGCCGGTGTTCGACCCGATTGCCGACCCGACGACCGAGGCCAACGTGGAGGTGGCGTTCACGGTCAGCGCGACCGACCCGGAGAACGACACCGTCACGCTCTCGGCCACATTGCTGCCGGGCGGCGCGACCTTCAACCCGGCCACCGGCGCGTTCGCCTGGACACCCGGCGCCGCCGACGTCGGCCAGCAGTTTGCCGCCACGTTCGAGGCTGACGACGGCATCAACACGCCGGCCAGCATGACGGTGACGATCATGGTGGACACCAACGATGCGCCGGTGATCGACGCGATCAGTGACAAGTCGGTCGCCGCCGGTGCGTTGCTCGACTTCATCGTCAACGCCACCGACGGCGACGGCGACCCGGTCGCGCTTTCGGCCACCGGCCTCCCCGGCAGCGCGACCTTCAACACCAGCACCGGCGAGTTCACGTGGTCGCCAGCGGATGGCGACGTGGCCGGCTCGCCGTACACCGTCACGTTCTCGGCCGACGACGGCGTCAACACGCCGGTCACGCTCGACGTGATGATCACCGTCACCGAAAGCTCGTCCGGCGGCGACGACAGCAACGGCAAGGGCGGATGCGTCGCTGGCGCAGCGGGCGCACCCGGTTCGGCGCTGGCCCACTTGCTGCTGATGCTGATCGGCGTACTCGGCCTGGCCGCCGTGCGGCGCCGCAGCTGATGGCACGTTGACGCCACAGTCCGGTTCGCTCCGGATCGATCCGGATGTGTCATCAACCGGGCGAGCCGGGGACGTCAGTCCCCGGAGGGGTAATGACCTCTGTTGAGGACTCCCGATTGCGTCCCTGCGCTTCGCGTCGGGCTTGCTCGATCATCGTTGCCTGCCTTTGCCTTCCCTTTGCCGTCCCTGGCGCTCGACCGCACATGCCGTCGCGGTGGCGCGCGTGACCGTCGTCGCGGCCGCGGGTATACTCGGCGCCCCGCCCCCACTGCCGCATTGCCGCCACCAACGGTCTCGCCATGGGCGTCCAGATCAATCAGCTGCTCGAGTTTGTCGTCGCCAAGGGCGGCTCCGACCTGCATCTCTCCGTCGGCCGCCCGCCGGTGATCCGCGTCAAGGGGCGGATGCGCGAGCTCAAGATGGAAACGCTGACCGAAGAGGACACGGTCAGCCTGATGAAGTCGATCACGTCGGACCGCCACCAGCAGGAACTCGACGAGGTCGGCGGCGCCGACTTCGGCTTCGCGTTCGGCGACAAGGCGCGCTTCCGCGTCAGCATCTTCAAGCAGAAGGGCCGCGTCGGCATCGTGCTGCGGCAGATTCCGTTCAAGATCCTCACGTTCGAACAGATCGGTCTGCCGGCCGTGATGAAGAACGTCTGCCTGCGCCCGCGCGGCCTGGTGCTGGTCACCGGTCCGACCGGCTCGGGCAAGACCACCACGCTGGCGACGATGATCGACTTCATCAACCAGGAGATCGATCA
>JBFWQT010000064.1:0-19344 GCA_050249295.1 Planctomycetota bacterium | reverse complement strand
GGGGAATGCGCGCGGCACCGCGGTGCCTGGTGTGCTGCGCGATTCCCCCGCTCCCTTTCGGACGCGGCTCTTACCCGGTCAATCCACAGTCGCACTCGATCCCTGCGATCACGCGACGCTCACGCGGCCTGGCGCGCAAAGTCGACTGCACGCGAGTGTGATCCAGCCTTGACCACGGACGGCTGCAACTGTCTGATCGGCCAGCATTGGACGTTGATTGCGCCGTGGAGAGACGCATGTCAGGCGACGAAGGGCTCACAGCCGAGACCGGCAGGCTGCGCGCCCGCATCGCCGAGCTCGAGCGGCAACTGGCGCAGCACCGGCCGCTCGACACGCTGGCCACGCAACTGGCCGACAACATCATGCTGCTCGATCCGGATGGCACGATCCGCTACATCAACTGGACCGTGCCGGACCTGACGGTCGATCAGGTGCTGGGCACGAAGGCCTACGAGCACGTGCCCGCCGAATACCGCGCACGGATGCGCGAGTGCCACGAGCACGTGCTGGCAACCGGCCAGCCGGGCCACTACGAAACGATGTACGTCGCGGCCGACGGCGCGCAGTCCCGCTGGGAGACGCGCGTGCGGGCGATCGTGCAGGACGGCGCGGTGATCGGCCTCGGTCAGGTTGCCAGCAACATCACCGAACGCTCGGAAGGCGCGCACGACCGCGACCGCTTCTTCGAGCTGTCGCTCGACGGCTTCTGCGTGGCGACCGCCGACGGCAACTTCAAGCGGGTCAATCCGTCGTTCTGCCGGATGCTGGGCTGCACCGAGGCCGACCTGGTCGGCCACTCGTGGGCCGAGTTCGTGCACGTCGCCGACGCCAGCATCGCGCGCGGCGCGATCGAACAACTCGCCAGCGGCCAGGTCGCCTCGCTGCAGACCGAGGTGCGACTGCGCCACACGGACGGCAGCTACCGCAACCTCGCGTGGGTTGCCACGGCCGACGCCGGGGGCGGCACGCTGATCGCCGTGGCGCGTGACGTAACCGAGCAGCGCGCGCTCGAGGCCCGGCTCTTCAACACGCAGAAGCTCAACGCGCTCGGCGAACTGGCGGCCGGCGTCGCGCACGACTTCAACAACATCATCATGGCGATCCTCGGCAACGCCGACCTGGCGACGAGCAGTGACGCCGCCATGCCGCTGGCCACCCGTCGGCACTTCGACGAGATCAAGTCGGCCGCGTTGCGGGCCGCGTCGCTGACCGACCGCCTGCTCACCGTCGGCCAGAAGCGGCCGCTGCGCGTGGAGGTGGTCGATCTGGCGCAGGTCATCGCCGGCATCACCGACATGCTCGAACGGCTGATCCCCGAGAGCATCACAATCCGCGTCGACAACCGGAGCCCGGCCGTGCCGATACTCGCCGACCGCGCGCAACTCGAACACGTGATGGTCAACCTGTGCATCAACTCGCGCGATGCGATGCCCGACGGCGGGCTGCTGACGATCGAGACCGGTGCGAGCGATGGCCCCGATGCGGCCGATGACCGGGCCGCGGCCACAGCGGCCACACCAGCCGTGCGCTACGCCATGTTGGCCGTGCGCGACAACGGGTCGGGCATTGCACCCGAGCATCGCGACCGGATCTTCGAGCCGTTCTTCACCACGCGCGAGACCGGCCACGGGCTCGGCCTTTCGATGGTGTATGGGGTGGTCCGCCAGCACCACGGCCGGGTGGTGGTCGAGAGCGAGCCGGGCGTGGGCACGACGATGCGGCTGTACTTTCCGGCGGCCGAGGCCGATGCACGGCCCGATGCACGTCCCGATGCGGTGACCCGTGAGCCCGCAGCGGCCGTGTCGCGCCGCGGGACCGAGCGCGTGCTGGTGGTCGAGGACGACGTGATGGTCCGCAAGATGGTGGTCAAGACGCTGGCGCATGCCGGCTACGACGTGGAATCCGCGGCCAATGGCGAGGAGGTGACCCGCCTGCCGGCCGCGGTGCTCTCCAGCATCCGGCTGATCGTCGCCGACGTCGTGATGCCCGGTCTGAGCGGCCCGGCCATGGCGCTGCGGCTCCGCGATCTCGGCCACGACATCCCGGTGATCTTCACCAGCGGCTACGCCGAGGCCGGGTTGCTCGCGGTCAACGGTGTGCGGCCAGCCAGCGTGATCCAGAAGCCCTACGAACCGGCCGTGCTGCTCACCGCGATCCGGCAGGTGCTGGATGCCCGCCCAGCGGGGCCGGCCGGCGACCCGGCGGCGACCTGACAGCCCGGCGCGGGAGCGCTGCTACCAGGTGGGCGGCCGCAGATCGGCGTAGGATCGAACGGCCATCGGCCGTGTGCGCCGCTGCTCGGGGCCCGCGCGCTTCACAAAAGTTTGACTTCCCGAAACCAGCCCGCTAGACTCCGGCTGCCTACCCGGTCGTTCCGGGCGGCACCCCCGTACCAGCTTCCCCCGAGTGTTCCCGGCAAGGCGATTGTCGCCTCGTCCGTCGCTTCCAGTCCGGTTCGCTTTCGAGCGAGCCGACCGGATAGTCTGCGGCGCCGGAGTTCCTCAGGACCTGTAGACGTCGAGGTACCATCATGCGGAAGACCTGCCACGCTGGCCTCTTCCCGTTGATTGCAGCCGCTGCACTGACGCTTGGTACGGTTGTTGGCTGCGCAAGCGGCCCCGGAACACCCGTCAGCAGCGCGAAGCCGCTGGCCGACGCGCCCGCGAGCGCTGCGCCTGCTGCCACTTCCACGCCCGTCGCGGATACGCCTCGCCCGGCGCAGCCCGGCGACCCGTGGGCCCAGCCGGGCGGCAACCAGCCCTCGTCGGGCGGCGGCGCTGGCCCGGCCGGCCCGTCGGACGAGCAGGCCTGGCTCCAGAACCTGCCGCAGGACCAGAAGCAGCAGATCACCGAGCTGGATGCCGCCGCGTCGTGGACGCTGGCCCGCGCCCAGCAGATGCAGTCGTCGGGCCAGTTCGAGCGCGCGCGTGACCTGCTGAAGGACATGCTCGACCAGCTCAAGGGCCGCGTCGGCAACCGCGCGCTGCTGCAGAACCGCATGAACGAGCTCGAGACGCTCTACCGCCAGATCGTCCACCTGATGGGCGACTCGGTCGGCAATCTCGGCGACGGCCTGCAGGAAGAGTACGCCAAGACCGTGCAGGAAGCTCGCCAGGAAGCCAACGCCTGGTTCGAGAAGGCGCAGACCCAGATGAACGAGGGCAGCTACGAGGACGCGATCACGTCTTTCGAGCACGTGCTCGAGATCGTCCGCTGGGCGCCCTACTCGGCGGATATCGCCGGTCGCTACAAGGAGAAGGCCGAGGCGCTGATCCGCCAGTGCCAGACCCGCGCCCGCGAAGTGCAGTCGGCCGAGATCGACCAGATGCGCCAGATCTCGCGCGAGCTGGAAATCATCCACCGCCAGCGCGAAGAGGCCCGCCGCCTGCAGGACATCGAGCAGATGTGGGGCGACGCGCTGTTCAACATGAACCTCAAGCGCTACGCCACCGCCGAGCGCCTCTGCGAGCAGATCCTGGGCATGGACCCCGGCTTCGCCAAGGCCCGCGAGATGAAGTCCACGATCGTCGGCCTGCGCCTCAAGCACTTTGCCGACCGCAACCTCGAGCGCCGTCTCGACCAGTACCGCCGCCTGTGGGCCGAGTGGTACGACTCGAAGATTCCGCTCGCCGGTTCGAATGTGGAGTACCCGGACGGCGACGAATGGCTGCGCATCAAGGCGCGCGCCAACCTCGGCTGGAAGGAAATCGCCGACTCGCCGACCGTCGCGAAGATCCGCAACACGCTGGAAAGCAAGATCATCCCGATCAACTTCGAGGAGACCGACTTCCCGGACGCGATCGACTACATCGCGCAGCGCGCCAGCGTGAACATCATCATCGACCCGGATATCGAGGGCGATGTGGAAGGCACGCCGGTGAGCCTGCAGCTGCAGAACCTGCCGCTGAAGAACTCGCTGAAGCTGCTGCTCGACCTCAACGACCTGAAGTACATCATCAAGGAAGAGGGCGTCATCTGGATCACCGGCGCCGACAACATGGAAGTCACCGGCAAGATGGTCGTTCGTCTGCACGACGTGCGCGACCTGACTGTCCGCGTCCGCGACTTCCCCGGCACCCGCATCCGTCTGCGTGGCGATGAGGGTGGCGGTGGCGGCGGCCCGGTCTGGGAAGACGACGAGCCCGTCGTCGAGCCGATCGAAGTGGACGTGCTGCAGGACATCATCTCGGACACGATCGCGCCGGACAGCTGGGGCGATGCCGCGACGATCAACACCGTGGCGGGCCAGTTGCTGGTGCGCAACACGGCCGAGGTGCACAACCAGATCCGCGACTTCCTGCAGGACCTGCGCGACGTCAGCGGCCTGGTGGTGACGATCAGCACGCGCTTCGTGACGATCGACGACCACTACCTGCAGGACTTCGGCATCGACTGGCGCGGTCTGGGTGGTCAGAGCCCCGGTAACCCGACGCTGCTCGACGACGTCACCCCGCTGTCGCCGGACGACTCGGACGACTCGGGCGGCATCGTGGACAACGGCGCCAACACCGTTCCGCCGGGTGCCGCGATCGCCGGTCTGTTCTTCAACGCGGGTGGTGCGGGCAGCAACCGCGACATCCGCGGCCGCTTCGAGAACATCTTCGACACGACGCTGGGCAGCCTGCTTCGTACGACCGGTGGTCTCGGCCTGCAGTTCACGGTGTTTGCGAACAACAGCCAGCAGTTCCAGCTGGTGCTGAACGCTCTCGAGAAGCGCCGCAACGCCACCGTGATGACCGCTCCGCGCCTGAGCGCGTTCAACACGCAGCGTGCCAACCTGACCGTGATCAACCAGGTGAGCTACATCCGCGACTTCTCGGTGCAGACCGCCATCAGCGCGGCCGTCGCCGACCCGATCGTGGACACCATCTCGGACGGTCTGGTGCTCGACGTGAAGCCCACGGTCAGCAACGACCGCCGGTTCATCACGATCGAACTGCAGCCCACAATCGCCCAGCTGCTGCGGCCGATCCCCGAGTTCACGACCACGCTGGGTGGTGCCGGTTCGACGCCGGTGACGATCCAGCTGCCGGAACTCGTGATCCAGTCGATCCAGACGACCGTGATGTGCCCGGACGGCGGCCTCGTGGTGGTCGGTGGTCTCAAGTCGCTGCGCGACGTGGACCGTGAATCGACGACCCCGCTGCTCGGCGACATCCCGATCCTTGGCACGCTGTTCCGCCGCAAGGGTCGTTCGCTGGAAAACCGCTCGCTGATCGTGGTCGTCAAGGCCGAGATCACCGACCTGCGCGAGCAGGAAGAGCGCCGGCCCTGATACACGGCCTTCGCTGCGAGCTGATCTGACACGATGCGATCCCGGAGTGGCCCCGTGCTGCTCCGGGATCGTGCATTTCCTCATGATCCTCGTCCTCGGCGCACCGGCGCACCGCGTCGAGAGTGCGTTGCAAGCCACGAAGGCACGAAGGACACGAAGGACCACAAAGTGGCTGAAGGATCGCCACCGCCACCCACCGGGCGAACGCAATCAATCCGCCAGGCGACGACAATCAATCCACCAGGCGAGCCGGGGACGTCAGTCCCCGGAGGGGTAACCCGCGATCATTCTCTGGACATGTGCCGGGAGCCGCGCGAGCTGATCATGGCGTGAGAGAGATTCAACACAGAGAGCACAGAGAGCGCAGAGAAGACGCGGAGCGGCGAGATGCGCCTCGTTTCCTCTTCTCGGAGAAGAGCGCCACAGAGCACGCGGCCTGACTCTCTGTCGATCCGGTAACTGTCCTTGAAGGTCAGCCGTCCTGATGATGAAGCAGCCGATGGGTGCTGGATACGATTGTGCATCCCGGAGTGCTTCGGGTCCGCCGTAGCGGCGGAGTCCTGGTTGTGGCCGATCTGAACGCGTCCGGGATGCGCGTGGTCCGACAGGAGATTGCGGATCTGACCGGCGAATGCCATGAGGAAAACCGGTGCCGCGTGCCGGAGATCGAGACGATGGTCCGCCGCCTTGGCGAGTATCCGCGCCTGAACTACGAGTTCACGACGGCGTTTGTGGTGCGGGATCGGGGTATCGACCGCGTCGTGTCGCCAGGTCCGAACAACTTCGCAGATCGGCGCAGGAGGCCACATGACCTGGAAGTCGGAATGGAAGCCGTTGGCGCTGATCGCGGCCGGCCTGGCCATTGCTCTCCTGATCCCGGTCGGTTGGGCGCGATTTGACGCGGCCGTGATGGAAGCCCTGTACCTCGTCCAGTGGTACGCCCGCGAACACGTGCTGCTGTGCCTGGTGCCCGCGTTCTTCATCGCCGGCGGCATCGGCGTGTTCGTCCAGAACGGCTCGGTGATGCGCTACCTCGGCGGTCAGGCGCCGCGGCTGGTTGCCTATGGCGTGGCCTCGGTCGCGGGAAACGTGCTGGCCGTGTGTTCGTGCACCGTGCTGCCGCTGTTCGCGGGTATCTATCGAGCGGGAGCCGGCCTCGGACCAGCGACGACGTTCCTGTACTCGGGGCCGGCGATCAACGTGCTGGCGCTCATCCTCACGTTCAGCGTGCTCGGGCCGCGGCTCGGACTGGCACGTGCGATCGGCGCGGTCGGGTTCTCGATTGTTATCGGGGCGCTGATGGCGTTCATCTTCCGTCGTGAAGAAGTCGAGCGGGCAACGATGGCCGCGCTGCCCCAGACGCAGGATCCAGACGCGCCGCCGCGCTGGCAGTTCGGGTTGTTCTTCCTGGCGATGGTGGCCATCCTCGTGTTTGCCAACTGGGCGGGGGCCGCGGATGGCAGCGGCGGAGCGTGGGCGTGGATCTTCCGGTACAAGTGGTGGTTGACCGGTGCGGCCGCCCTGGTCTTCGGGGTGATGCTGGTCAAGGTGTTGCGGGTGCGCTGGTGGGAAGTGGCCATCGTCGGCGCGGGCACGACCGGGCTGGGCATCGCCTTCCCCTCGATACCCACGATCGCGTTCAGCTTCGCGGTCGTCGGGCTCGTCACGATGACCGCACCGCGGCGCGATACACCGGCCGGTGACTGGTTGGAGACCAGTTGGGGGTACGCCAAACAGATCCTGCCGTTGTTGCTGGCTGGCGTGCTGCTGGCGGGGTTCCTGCTGGGACGACCGGGACATGAAGGACTCGTGCCGTCGGAGTGGGTCGCGTCGGTGGTGGGCGGAAACTCGCTGGCCGCTAACTTCTTCGCATCGGTTGTCGGCGCGCTCATGTACTTCGCGACGCTGACCGAGATCCCGATCCTGCAGGGGCTGCTCGGTGCAGGGATGGGAGAGGGGCCCGCTCTCGCCCTGCTGCTGTCAGGCCCTGCACTTTCGCTGCCGAGCCTGCTCGTGATTCGCAGCGTGCTGGGTACTCGAAAGACGCTGGTGTATGCCGGGCTTGTGGTGGTGTTGTCCACACTGGCCGGCTGGTGCTACGGAATGATGATCTGAACAACCCGGAGGATCCGATGGTCAAGGTTCAGGTGTACGGCCCTGGCTGCACGAAGTGTGTGAAGCAGGTGGACTACGTCCGCGAAGCCGCTGCCAAGGCGTCGGTCGAGGTGGAACTGGAGAAGATCGAGGACATGGAGCGGATTCTGGCCGCGGGTGTGATGCTGACGCCAGCGCTGATGCTCAACGGGCAACTGGTCGCTAGCGGACACATTGTGCCGGCATCCAGGCTGGAAAAGCTGCTCCAGGACGCGGCGGCTGAATCCGGCAGCGAGTAGGCGATACCCGCAGGGGGGAGAGGCGCGCCATGCGGATGGACCGTCGGACGTTTCGGCACGTTGGGGGAATGTGCTCCGCGTGTTCTCTGTGGTGAACATTCTTCCCGCCACGACCCGCGGCGCACGCGCCGGTCCGCTCGCCCTCTCACGGTCGCGGCTCTTGCGGGCAAGGCCAGGGCAGGCATCAGAAGTGCTGCGTGAAACCCAGCACCAGGCTGAACGCAAAGTAACCCACCGACGTCGGGCCGGTCGCGCCCAGACCAATCAGGTAGTTCGCCTCCGTCGCCGCACCGAAGTTGACCAGCTGCGTGCCACCACCACGGCCGAACGTGAACGAAATGCCGGCGCTGACTTCGCGGATCAACCGGTTCTTGTTGTAGTCCTTGTCGCCGTACTCGCTGATCACCACGCCGGACGTGATGCTGAACATGTCGTAGTCGGTGACAATCAGGTCCACGCCGTAGCTCGTGTCGTCCGGCGCGTACGACAGATCCGTGTTGAACCCGAACAGCAGCGACACGGCCGTCGAGAAGCGGAACGCCATCGAGAAACCGAAGTTGAACGTGGTCGTGTAGCGGTACGTCGGCGTGAAGTCGTCGGTGGTGAGGAACACGAAGCCGCTGCCCACGATCAGGTTGCGTGCCTCGGGCGTCATGATCGAGAAGCGCCCGGCCGCGGCATTCCATTCGACCTCGAACGCCAGCGTGATCAGGTGGTTGAGCTGCACCTGCGCGCCGAGGGCCAGCGCCATGTTGCTCTCGAAGGTCGCGGCCAGCGACTGCTGGCTGTCCTCCATCACGCCGGCGTCGCCGAAGGTGTCGCCGTTGACGTCCACGTTGTTGATCGACGCCTGCAGCAGCACGCCGCCCTCGCCGAACAGGCTGCCCGACGGCGTGGTGAATGACAGGCCGAGCTTGACGTTGCCGAGGTCGACCGCGATGCCGATGCGCATCAGCAGGCGCAGGTTGAGGTACTGGAACTTCTCGGTCAGGTCGGCCGTGGCCACGGCGCCGCCGATGTTGGGGTTCACGGCACGCGCGACCGCCGTGAAGCCGAGCGAGTGCTGGCGCAGTGCGCCGAACAGCGACGTGCCGACCGAGAGCTCGGGGATGATCTTGTAGCCCCACGCGATCGCGCCCCAGATCTCGGTGATGTCCGAGTCGGCGGTCAGCGTGGCGGCGTAGTCCTCGTTGCCGGCCGTGGTGAAGTTGCCGCGGTCGAGCACGTCGCGGATCTCGCGCAGTCGAGAGTTGATGCTGATCTGCGAGACGGTGCGATTGATGATCGCAAACGCGAAGCGATGGCCGGGCAGCAGGCGCTCTTCCATCAGCAGGCCGGAGACCAGCAGCGGAACGGTCGTCAGCGGCGTGCTCTTGATGTCCTCGCCGGTGCCGGCAAAGTCGCCGAGGTTGCTCTCGCCGATGCGGTAGGCGTTGGCGTTGACCGAGATCGACGGGTTGTCGAGGAACCCGAGCGCGGCCGGGTTGTACCAGACGGCGCTGGTGTCTCTGACGCCGGCCGTGGCGGTACCGCCGCGCAGTGCGGCGTCGGCGCCGTACTGGTTGGTCTCGTAGTGGCTGTCCTGGGCCGCAAGCGGCGAGGCGAATGCGATGAGCACTCCGATGGACGCGACAAGCTGGCGCATGCGGGTCGAGCCGGGGAGGGAGGAGGTGCGGAGGTGGCAGGTGCGAGTCTATCAGGCGTCAGCGTGTGGCAGCAGCCAGGCCGGCCCGACGCGCAGGCGGCGCACGCTTTTGACGCGCGCGAGGGAGACACAAGGCCAATCGGTGGGCCTGGTGGTATCCTCCGCGACCCCGGCAGACGTGAACCTGCGCGCCCGCAGGTCACTTGACCAGATGACGACCACGACCACGACCTCCTGCGCAGGGCGGAGCACGCCATGAGTCGAGGTGATGCGGCGCGCCTCATGCTGGTGGGCCTGTTGACGTTGACGGCGCTGTGGGCGTCGCGCGTGGGCGGGCTCGCGGTCGAGCGTCCGCTGGACGACGTGCAGGTGATGCTGCAGCCCGCGGCCGGTCGCGACCCGCAGGTGCTGCTGCTGGCGGTGCGCGCCGACGCGGCCGTGGTCTGGGATCGCGTGCTTGCCACGCTCGACACGCTGCGCAGCGATCCGCCGGATCGCGTGGTGCTGATGCCGGTACCGATCCCGCCGACCGCCAGCCAGCAGAAGCGGCTGACCGAACTCGCCGCCGGGTGGGAGGGCCTGTGGCAACCCGGCCTGCTCCTCGCCGACGGCACCCTGATCGGCAACTGGATGCCCGCGCAGGGCGACTCGGCCATCGACATCGCCGATCGCCAGGGGTTCGTCGGCGTGAGTACCGGCACCGATGGCGCGGTCCGCAATGTGCCGATGCGCGTGACCGCACCGGACGGTCGCGTGTTGCCGCACGTCTCGGTGAAGCTGCTGGGTACGCGCACCGACCTGCCGGATTCGTTCACGCTCAACCCGGTGCCCGGCTGCGTCGGCACGCTCGGCCCCGAGGACGTGGCCGTCGTCCGCGGCGACATCCGCCCGCTGATCATCGAGGCCGTGGTCCCGCGGCTCGAGCCCGCGCGGTACTTCCTGCCCGGCACCAATGAGGTGCGCAGCGCCGGGCACATCACCGCGATTGCGTTGTTCAACGCGATGCGCGGCAACTGGCGATACGCGCCGCCGGCGTTGCCGCACCTGCTCGTGCTGATCGTGCTCGGGGCGATCGCCGTACCGATGATCCGTCGTGCGTCGTTGTGGCGCGCGGTGCCACTCGTGCTGGTGGGCCTGCCACTGGCCTGGCTGGCAATCGGCTGGATCGGCTGCAACCTCCTGATCTGGCACATGCAGCTGCCGCTCATGCCGGCCGCGGTGCTGCTCGTCGGCCTGCTTGTCGCCGAGTGGCATCGTCGCGCGGTGGCCATTGGCGCGGCTGCGCGCACGGTCGAGGAGCCGGTGCGCGTGGCGTGGACGCGCGCACGACTCGACGCCGCGTCGTCGGCCACGTCGGAGCCACCGGCCACCGTCACGTTCGGGCGCATTGCCGACATGCTCACACTCGTCGCGCCGGTGCCGTTCCGCATGGACGTGCTGGCGTACCGCCCTGCGACCGAACGCCGCAGCGACCTTGCCGGCCGGTTTGCGGTGCGCTGGGCCGACGGCCGCGTCGAGGCGCGCGACTGCGGCGAGCCCGACACGAACAACGACGCGACGATCGAGGAGGAGCCGCTCGGCCGCCTGATCGCCGGCGAGGGCCTCACGCTGCGCGGCCTGTTCGGCGCGGGCGTCACGACGTTGCTCGTGCCGGCGCGCACCACGCGCATCGACGGCACGCAACTCATCGGCGCGGTTGCGATCAGCACACGCCACCAGCCCGACCAGCTGATGGTCGAGTTCGCGCACATCCTCCCGGCGGTCGCGGCCGGCGTGGCGAGTTGCATCTCGACGACCGTCGCACAGCAGGCGTTGCGCCGGCTCGAATCGTCGCAGCCGCTGCCGCTGTCCGACCGCATCGACCTGCTCGCGCCGCTGGCCGACAGCCTGCAGCTCTCGTTGATGCAGGATCGCGAGCTGCTCGACAGCCTGCCGATCGGCGTCGCATTGCTCGACATCAGCGGCCAACTGCTCTGGGCCAACCCGGCCTTTGCGCTGGTCGACACGCGACGCGGGCTGCCGTTGTCGATGCAGCCACCGCTGCCCGAGTTGCTGCAGCTGGCCGGGGCGATCCCGCGCGACCGCCAGCTCGGCGACGAGTGTATCGATCTGCTGGAGGTGGCGTCGAGCGGCATGCGCGGCCGGTACCCGATGGAGATCGACGGCCGGCCGATGCTGCTGACCGTGCGCGCGCTCCACAGCGCGGTGCCGGCGGCGCGCAGCGAAGCAATCCACGCCGGGCCCGCCGTCGCGCGCCGGCCGCACCTGGTGGCGGTGCTGGTCGAGACCGGCGCCGAGTCGCGCTGGGCCTGGACGCGCGCGACCGTCGGCGAACTGCTCGCACCCCTGCGCGACCAGCTCTCGGCCGGGCCGTCGGCGGCGCTGCTCGCGCGGGTCGACCAACTGCTCGGCATGGCGCCCCCGCCGCCGCTGCCGTCGTCGCCGACTCCTGCCACGCCCGTCGCCGGCACCGCGAGCGCGCCGCTGATGATCCCGTTCGACCTGCTCGAGGTCTGCACCGAGGCTGCCGAGAGCGCCGGGTCGAGCAGCGTCAGTGTGATGCCCGGCGCATACCCGCCCACCGCCCTCGGCCAGCGCCCGGCCGTGCGCGACGTGGTCACCGATCTGCTCCGCGGCGTCGGTCAGCCCGCCACTGTGCAATTGCGCGGCACACACGGCCCCGACGGCCGGCCGCTGGTGCTGCTTGCGCTGCGCCCGGCCAACGGCGGATCGCTCTCGGCGCTGCGCACCGAGTTGCAACTGCTCGTCGACGACACGCGCGACCGGCTCGCCCACCTCGGCGGCCGCGTGCAGCTGATGGAGAGCCGGGCGCCGGCGAGTGACGCAGTCACGGTGCAGGTCAGCTTCCCGCCGTTCTGAGGCGTACGGGTGGCCGGCTGGATGCGACCGGACCGGCGCGAGCCCTTGGCTGGCTGGCCGTTCGTTGTTATCATCGCCATGTACCGCTGATTCTCACCATCACAGGCACCGCTTCGCCGTGCGGCATCCGCCGTAACGCGACTGCCAGTCAACGTCGCCGGGCGCGACGCGAATCTACAGAGGGCACAGTCATGGCCGTCAGACGGAGAGGAAGCAGCCGGGCAGGCGCCGCACGCCGGGGTACAGGCGGTCTTCGCCCGCCGGGCGGTGGTGGAGGTGGCGGCGGTCCGCGCGCCGGTGGTCCGCGTGGTGGCGGCGGCGGCGGCGGTGGACCGCGCCCGTCGCGCGCCAGCCGTCGGACCAGCGGTGGTGGCGGTGGCGGCGGCGGTCGCAAGCCGGCAGCCGGCCTGCTGATCACCGGCGGCATCCTGTCGATCATCTTCGGCTCGATCTACGTGCTGCTCGCGATGCTGGCGCTGATCCTTGCCAGCGCGGTGCCGCCGGCGTTCGCCGGATTCGTGATGATCATCGTGCTGGTCTTCCTTGCGTTCGGTCTGCCCGGCGTGATCCTCGGCGCGATGGCCATTGGCGGCCGCGTCGGGCCGACGATCGGCGCCGCGGTCTGCAATACGCTGCTGTCGTTGCTGATGCTGATGGGCATGGCGCAGAGCGGGTTCAACCCGGTCGCGCTGCTGCTGCTCGCGATGACCGGCGGCGCGGCCGGCTGCCTCTTCGGCGGCATCGGTCAGGCCCGCGCGATCCAGGAGTGGAAGAAGGGCGGCGGTCGTGGCGGTCGCGGCGTTCGCACCAGTGGCGCCGGTGGCCGCGTGCCCGGCCGTCGTGGCGTCTCGTCGCGCGATGAAGAGTACTACGATGACCAGGACGACTACGTCGATGACGGCTACGAAGACGGTGGTGGTGGTGGCGGCTACGTCGCCGCTCCGCCGCCTCCTCCGCCGCCCGGCCCGGCTCGCCGCCCGGCGCCCGGCCGTCGCCGATAGCGTTCGCGCATGCCGTTGTTCACCGACAAGGACCGTCGCATCGCCCGCGCTATCTCGCGGCTGGTGACGCTCAATCCGTTCCTGCCGGAGTGGCTCGAGTACGAACGCGAGGCACTCGGCCAGGCACCGGCCGACGGCAGCAAGGCCAGCGCGTCGTCCGCATCGTCGTCCACCACCGTGTGGAGCATGCGCGCCGACGCCGACGTCGAACGGCCCGAGATCGAGGAACTGGTCGGCCGTGCCGGCAAGCTCGCCGACACCACGCGCGCGAAGCTGCTCGCCGATGACAACGGCTCGACCGACGCGGCCGACCGCGGCCTCTATGTCGATCTCGTCCTCTATCTGCTCTACCACCGCTACCGCAATCACCTCTACCAGACGCTGCTCGACGTCGAGACGAGCAACGCCGCGGCCGTGCGCACCGGCACCCGCGCGGCCGTGCGCTACTTCGCGCGCTTCGCCGACGAGGTGGCGCACTACCTGCAGTTGCCCGGCGTCGAGCTGCCCGAAGAGCCCGACGCGCCGCATCTGTTCGCGCTGTTCTTCCAGATCCGCCGCGCGTTCAACCACATCTACCGCTTCATCGTCGGCGGCTCGATGGGGGCCGCGCGGCTGCGCGCACAGATCTGGCAGTCGATCTTCACGCACGACATGCACCGCTACCGGCGCAGCCTGTACCCGCGCATGGGCGACTTCACGACGCTCATCGTCGGCGAGTCGGGCACCGGCAAGGAGCTCGTCGCGCGCGCGATCGGCCTGTCGCGCTACGTGCCGTTCGACGTCGAGCGCGGCACTTTCGCCGACGACTTCACGCAGCTGTTCGTACCGCTCAACATCTCGGCGCTGGCCGAGCATCTGATCGAGTCCGAGCTGTTCGGCCACCGGCGCGGCGCCTTCACCGGCGCGCTCGAAGACCGCACCGGCTGGCTCGAAGCCTGCCGCCCGCATGGCACCGTGTTCCTCGACGAGATCGGCGAGGTCTCGGCCGAGGTGCAGGTCAAGCTCCTGCGCGTGCTGCAGACGCGCACGTTCCAGCGGCTCGGCGACACCACGTCGCGCCACTTCGAGGGCAAGTTCATTGCGGCCACCAACCGCAACCTGCCGGCCGAGATGGCCGAGGGCCGGTTCCGCGACGACTTCTACTACCGGCTCTGCTCCGACGTGATTGTCACGCCGAGCCTGGCCGGCCTGCTGCATGAGAGCCCCGACGAGTTGCAGAACATGGTGCGCTTCATCGCGCGTCGCGTTGCCGGCGCCGAGGCACCCGCGGTGACCGACGAGTGCGTCGCGTTCATCCGCGAGTCGCTGCCCGACTACGCCTGGCCCGGCAACTTCCGCGAGCTCGAGCAGTGCGTGCGCAACGTGCTGATCCGTGGCGAGTATCGTCCGCCGGACCGCCCCCATCGCGCCGGCGACGGTGGCCTGCTCTCGGCCCTGGAAGACGGCGCGCTGACCGCCGACGAGTTGTTGCGTCGCTACTGCACGGTCGTCTACGCCCGCACCGGCAACTACCAGGAGACCGCGCGCCGCCTCGGCATCGACCGCCGCACGGTGCGCGCCAGGGTGGATCGCGGCCTGCTCGCCCAGCTCACCGGCCGCGAGCACGAGCTGCCCGACGAAGACCCGGCGGAGTAGCGGCAGTTCCGAAAGGCGACCACTACTCGTCGAGCGCGAGCTGCAGCCCCGGCTTTCCTTCCGCCTGCTGCTCGAATCCGAACCGCTTCAGGTACGCCGTCTGCTGCGCCACGGCCGGCGCCGCCGTGAGCTTCCAGATGCCCTGCTGTCGGAGGAAGTTCGCCCGCTGTTCGTAGAGGTAGCCGGCGTTGCGGAAGTCGCGCCAGGCCGGCGCCACGTAGTCCAGACAGATCCGCGCCTCGAACTCGCTGACCTGCTCCCACACGAACAGCCCGGCCGGCACCGCGTTGCGCAGGATGAACACGCCTTGCATCGTTGACGACACCGCAAACCCCGGCTCGAAGCGGCGCACATCATCGCCGTGCACCCTCAGGAACTCGGCCAGCCACGGGTCGTCCGCGCCGCCGACCGGCACCAGCGAGAACGCCTCGCGGTGTCGGGCCAGCTGCGCCAGGAACCACACATTCACCAGCGCAATGAAGGCGTTGGTCAGCGTCACCGGCCACGAGACAATCAGCACGCCGTACACGGTGAACGTGGCCGAGCCGACGAGGTTGACCCAGCGCAACGACCAGAGGCTGGTCATCAGCATCGAGACGGCGACGAGCAGGCAGGCGGCGTAACCGACAATCTCATGGTCCATGCAAGCGTGCTCCGCGGGCGGGCGTGGCGATGGCGATGTGGGCGCAACCCGGATTGGAGCAGGATTTCGCGAGAACGGTGTGAGGAACCGGGGCGGTCGCAGCCCGGCTACTGCGGCGCGCCGGAGCGGCAATCGCCGTTCTCCGGTAGCGGCGTCCGGTTCATGCCTCGTCGGCCGGACCGTCGGCGCGCGCGTTCGCGGGCGCGTTCGCGGGATGCGGCGCGAACACCATCGTGCCGATCACGCACAGGGCGGCACAGCTGAACTGGATCGTGCGGATGATCAGCGCGATGGCCAGCGCCGAACTGGCGCGCTGCAACTCGCTGAGGTGGCCGAACACCACGAACACGCCTTCGGTCACGCCGATCTGGTTCGGCGAGAAGTCGCCGAGCGCGGCGCTCACCAGGTAGATGCCTTCCGACAGGAACGCCTGCCACGGCGCGCTCAGCTCGCCGAGCGCGAACAGGATCGTCGCGAGCATCACGGTCTGGATCGCACGGCCGACGCCGGACCACATGCAGGCCAGCACGGTCAGGCGCAGCGGCCGGCGCCACATCTCGTCGAACGCGGCGCCGCCTTCCATCCAGCGGCCGTCGCGTTGCCCGACCAGCCGGCCGACTCCGAAGCGGCGCGGCGCGGAGAGCGTGGCGAGGCCCAGCAACAGCGTGGCGATGCCGTTGCTGGCGATCAGCCAGGTGAGCGAATGCCCCCAACCGACGACCAGCGCGCTCGTGACGGCGCACGGCACCGAGATGATCGCGTTGCCGACGAGGCCGCAGCCGAGCGTGTGCACGCAGCCCGCGGTGGCCGCGGCGCGACCGATGAAGCGCGAGAACCCCATCGCGCGTGCGACCTCGCCGCCAGCGCGCCCGGCCGGGAGGATGATCATCACGAAGTACGCGGTCGCCGAGCAGCGCACCCAGGTGCGCAGCGGAATCAGGCCGGCGCGCTGCCCGCCGAGGAACGCGCGCCAGACCAGCGTGTCCGCGCCGATCCACGAGGCCTCGAGCACCAGCAGGATCGGCAGCCACGGCAGGCTGAGCCAGAGCGCGGCGCCGATCTGGTCGGCCCCGTAGTGCCGGATGAACAGGCCGATGGCGACTCCGCCGAGCACGACGAGCAGCGTGTACCAGACCCAGTGGAGCCAGCGTCGCTTGCGCGGCGCGGTGGAGTCGGAGTTGGTGCCGGTGGTGCCGGTGGTGTCGGTGGTGTCGGTGTCGGTGGAAGCAGCGGTCGCGCCGCTATCGCCGGTCGCGGGCGCGGCGCCATTGCCGGAAGCAGCGGCCTCCGGAGCGGAGTTGCCGGGGCCGGTCGAGTCGTCCGGCCTGCCGGGACGGGATGTGTCGTTTGCGTCGTCGCTCACCATCACGGAGCCGCTCAGGGCGTGATTCCCCGCAGCGTGTTGATCGCGTGCCGGGCGGCATCGATCACAGCCCACGGGAACACGCCGAGCACAATCGTGGCGAGGGTGCACACCGTAACGGTGAAGCGCAGGCCGAAGCGCTCGGGATGATCCTCGAACTCGTCGGCCGAGACCGGCGGCTTCATGTACACCACCCACGCGACGCGCAGGTAGTAGTAGATGCCGATCAGCGAGCCGATGATGGCGATCAGCGCGAGGCCGACGTAGCCGTTCATGATCGCCGAGTAGAAGATGCCGAGCTTGCCGACGAATCCGCCGGTGAGCGGAATGCCGGCCAGCGAGAGCATGGCGATCAGCATCGCGAGGCCGGCGAACGGACGGCGGTGCGCGAGGCCCTGCAACTGGTCGATCTGGTCGTAGTCGTGGTCGTCACGGCCCGCCAGGATGACCACAGCGAACGCCGCGAGGCTCATGAAGGTGTAGACCAGCAGGTAGAACAGCACATCCCAGCCGTCGCCCGGCGTGGTGCTGCCGGTGCAGGCGATCACGCCGAGCAGGATGTAGCCGCTGTGCGCGATCGAGCTGTAGGCGAGCATGCGCTTGATGCTGGTCTGCGCGAGCGCGACCAGGTTGCCGAACACGATGCTGAAGCCGCAGATGATCCACATGATGGTGCCGAAGAACGCGCCGAGGCTGCGCGCCGGCGCCAGCGTGGTGGAGTGCTGTTCGTCGCCACGGTTGTAGGTGATGCTGACGCTGGCAGTCGGAGCGCCGTCGGTCAGTTTGCCCATCAGCGTGCCGACGCTGTTCTCGGCCGACACGGCGGTGTCGCCGACGATCTTGATCACGTCGCCTTCCTGCAACTGCGCGCGGACGGCCGCCGACTCGGGCTTGACGGCCGTGACCGTGCCGTCGGCCGCCACCTTCAGGCCGCGCAGCGGGTCGTCAGATGGTGGCGCGGCCGGGAAGCAGACCAGCACGATGCGCAGGAAGATGCCGAACGTGGCGGCCTTGACGGCGACGGCCATGAAGCCGGTGATCGCGGTCGGCGCGCCGTCGTAGACGTCGGGCACCCACTGGTGGAACGGCACCGCGCCAACCTTGAAGCCGAAGCCGACGATCAGCAGGCCGAGCGCGAGCACGGCCATCGCGAGGCTGCCGTCATGCGACGGAAGCGTCAGCGCGGTGAGGTCGGTGAGAACGGTGGTGGCGGGCAGGCCGTGGGCGCTGCGCACGGTGCCGAACAGGCCGTAGAGCAGGCCGAGGCCCATCAGCAGGAAGGCCGAGGCGAAGGCGCCGAGCACCAGGTATTTCACGCTGGCTTCGGTGGCGCGCTCGTTGCCGCGCTGCTGGCCGACGAGGATGTAGATCGGGATCGACATCAGCTCGACGCCGACGAAGATCGTGATCAGCTCGTTGGCGCAGGCGAGCAGCATCATGCCGCTGGCCGAGAAGAGCACGAGCGTGAGGTAGTCGCCGAGGTCGGCGCTGAGGCGCCTGTGGTAGCTGTAGCTCATCATGATGGTGAGCAGCGTACCGGAGCTGATGATGATGCCGAGGAACGCGGCGAACCCGTCGATGCGCAGGCTGTCGGCGAAGGCCAGCACCGGCGCGGGCTGCGCGAGCTGTTGCACGCTGGTGATCAGCGCGAGCAGGGCGCCGCCGAGGCCGCAGTAGAAGAGTGCCAGGTCGGCGTCCTCGCTGCGCTTCATCCACAGGTTGACGATCATCACCACGAAGCCGCCGGTGGCCATGGCGGCGGCGGGCAGGATGCCCTGCCAGTGTTCGTATCCGGTGACGGCCAGTGTTTCGAGCATGGTGCCGGTCGGTTGAGGTGACGCGGTCGGTGGATGATGAAGGAACGGGCAGGCGGGCGAACGGCGCGATCAGTGGATCAGTCGTGTCCGCCAGCCGGATGGTCAGAGTGGGGAGCATGCGCCGGCGCAGCGGCCTCGATCGGGGCCGGGGCTGGCTGCGGGGCGGGCCACGGCTTGGCGATCAGTTCGCGCTGCGCGTCGCTGAACTGCGTCGGGTTGTCGTTGGCGAACTGCTGCATGCGGTGGTGGCGCACGTTGTCGAGGCCTTCGCTCGCGCGGTTGATGCTCGGCAGGATCAGGTTGGGGAAGATGCCGAGCACGAGGATCAGCGCCAGCACCGGGATGATCGACACCTTGTCGAGCCGGTCCATGTCGGGCGTGTTGGCGTTGGCCTGGTCGGGCACCGGGCCGAAGAACACGCGGCGGTACACCGAGAGCATGTAGACCGCGCCGAAGATCACGCCGAGGCCGCCGAACACGGCGAACCACCAGTAGTCGATGGTGAAGAACAGGAACGTGAAGGTGCCCTGCATGTTGAACACGCCGAGCAGCGCCGAGAATTCGCCCACGAAGCCCGACGTCCCCGGCAGGCCAACCGAGCCGAGCGTGGCGATCATGAAGCACGCCGCGTACCACGGCATGACCTTCGCCAGGCCGCCGAACTCGTCGATCTGCCGCGTGTGGCGCCGGTT
>JBFWQT010000063.1:0-19374 GCA_050249295.1 Planctomycetota bacterium | reverse complement strand
TGATGCTGGGCATCGCGATCGGCGCCACAACCAGCGTGGCTGCCGAGTTCCAGAATCGCCTCAGCATGCTCGACCGCATCCACGACTGGCTACGCGCACTATGGAGGCGCATCATGACGCCCACTCCGAAGCCCCCGAAGGCGCCGGAAGCCCCGAAGCCGGCTGCCGACGAGAAGCAGGCCGAGCCCGGAGCCGCCGCCACCGCGGACAACAAGCCCGCGGACAACGAGCCCGCTGCGACGACCGACGACAAGCCGGCCGACGCGCCGAAGGCCGATGCCGACGAGCCGAAGGCCGATGCCGGCGACGACAAGCCGGCCGACGGCGAGAAGAAGGACGAGCCGGCGAGCGACGCCGGGAAGGACGACGCCTCGTCGTCCAGTTGATCGTCCGTTCGCGTTCGCGGGCGCGTTCGCGTTCGCGGCGCGCTCACCCGAGAAAGATCACCGGATGAACACCGACCTGGTGAAGCCGACCGCCCCCGAACACCGCACGAGTCGCCTTCCCGGCTTCTACAACCTCACCCCGGAAGAACGGCTCGAAGCCGTTGCGCGGTTTGCCGGGTTGCCGTTGCACGAACTCGATCCGCTGCGCTCCTCGTCGGACGGCCTGCCCGCGTCCGTCGCCGAGAACATGAGCGAGAACGTGGTCGGCCGGTTCAGCCTGCCGCTGGCGTTCGCCACCAACTTCCGCGTCAACGGCGAGGACTTCGTCGTGCCGATGGTGATCGAGGAACCCTCGGTCGTCGCGGCCGCGTCATTCGCGGCGCGCCTGCTGCGTGGCGGTGACGGGATTCGCGCCGAGGCGACCGAGCCGATCATGATCGGCCAGATCCACTTCCCGCAGCCGCCGCCGCAGGACGTGCTCGAGCGCATCGTGGTCGAGCATCGCGACGAACTCGGCAAGCTGCTCAACCGCCTGCATCCGCGCCTTGTCGCGGCCGGCGGCGGGTTCCGCGACGCGCGCGTGCGCTGGCTCACGCACCCGGACGGCAGCGCGATCGGCGTGGTGCACCTGCTGATCGACGTGCGCGACGCGATGGGCGCGAACGCCGTGAACAGCATGGTCGAGGAGGCGGCGCCACTGTTCGAGGAGTGGACCGGCACGCGCGTCGGCCTGCGCATCCTCAGCAATCTGCCGATCCATCGTCGCGTGCGCGTCGAAGGGTTTGTTCCGCTCTCGCCGGGCGGTGGCACGTCGGCGCTGGACCCGGCCGAGGCCGAGCGCATCGAGGAGGCGAGTCGCTTCGCCGAGGCGGACCCGTACCGCGCCGTGACCGCGAACAAGGGCGTGATGAACGGCATCGACGCGGTGCTGCTCGCGACCGGCCAGGACTTCCGCGCGGTGGAGGCAGCGGCGCACGCGTGGGCGGCGTACGAGGGCCGCTACACGGCGCTGTGCAAGTGGCGCGTCGAAGGTGACACGCTGCACGGCTGGCTCGACCTGCCGCTCGCGCTGGGCACGGTCGGCGGCATCCTGTCGGTGCATCCGACGGTCCGCACCAACCTGCGCATCCTGGGCATCACGCAGGCCCGGCGCCTGGCGGCGGTGGTCGCGGCGGTCGGCCTTGCGCAGAACCTGGCGGCCACACGCGCGCTGGCAAGCGAGGGCATCCAGCACGGCCACATGCGGTTGCATGCGCGCAACTTTGCGATGACCGCCGGCGCGAACTCGCACGAGGTGCCGCGCGTGGTGTCGCTGATGATCAAGCGCGGCCGCGTGGACACGGTGACCGCTGCCGAGTGCCTGATCGAGGTTCGCAACAGCGACCTGTAGCGCGCGACGGCCGAGCGAATGGCGCAACAAGAGCCGCGACCGTCAGGGAGCGGATATGGTGGCAGGTGGTCACGCCTGTGGGGTGTTTCACGCCAATGGCGGCACCATTGATCATTCGGGGGCTTCACGTCAGTACGTCCGCTCCCCGGCGGTCGCGGCTCTGGTTCTACCGGTAGTGCACGATCCGCCCGCGCGTCGTGTGCCGGATCAGGTTGGTCCACAGCGCCGGGTGGCGGCCATCCGCCCCCAATGACTGCGCGAGCTGGTCGGTGCCGATGTAGATCACCTGACCGGCGCCGATCGGTTGCTGCGCGATCAGCGGAAACGGCCGACCACGGTCGGTGGCCGGGCGCGGCACCTGCAACCACACCGTCGCCTCGGCTCGCGCACTGGCGACCGGCGCAAACCAGCTCGGCCCGACGGCACGATTCCACACGTACGCGCTCGACTCCTCGTTCACATCGATGCGCAACGCCCGCGCGCCCGTGCCGGAAACGGTGAGCTCCCATGGCTTCGCTTCCGGCGTGTTCACCGGGTAGCGGTAGTCCCAGGTGTCGATCACCACCGGCAGCATGTCGGCCAGCAACGTGCGCCGGTACGACCGCGGGTTGGATTCCTGGCCGGCAAGAAAGACCACCGCGCCCGCATGCACGCTGACGAACGAGGTCAGCAGCCGGCAGAACTCCTCGCCCAGCATGTCGTACGGCACATCGCCGATGATCACCATGTCGTAGCGGCGGACGAACGCGCTCCGGTCGTCGGCGTCGGACACCGGCGGCACGCCACTCAGCGGCGCGACGCCGGTCGAGTGCGGCTGGTCACCGGCCGGTAGCCCCGGGCAGTATGCCTGGAACTGCACCATCGGCTCGCTCGACAGCGCCGCCACAAGCTGACGGAACGCGTCACGCTGACGGCCCTCGATGTAGAGCACGCTCGGCGGACGGACTGCGCGCCGGATCGTGATCTCCTGGCTCGCGATCACGCCGAGTGCGGCCATCGTCAGGCGCAGCGGCAATCGATCGATACCAGCCGGCCAGGCATCCGGCGAGAGTGACAGCGTGAGCCGCATCACGCGGAACGGTGGCATCTCGATCTCGTCCACGCGCTCGCCGTCGACATCCCGCCCGGCAATCACCAGGCCGAGCCCGCTGCCGTCGTCGTACACACGCTCGATGGTGATCGCCGGCGTGCATGCGGCGCGGGCCCACGCTCGGAGCACAAGCTCGATCGGCTCACCCGGCCACGTCGGTTCGGCCAGCAGCTCGGCGATCTCGATCGGCGGGCCGAGTCGCGGGATCTCGATTGTGGTGCGGGGTTGCGCCCGGGTCTGCGGGGCGGCGTCGCTCGCGTTGTCGTTGCGGTTGTCGGCCGGCGCCGGGCGCACGTTTGCCGTGTTGTCGGCGGGTAGCAGGCTGCGCGGGTCGACCGGGTTGCACCCCGCTGCAATCAGCACGAGCGCCACGAGTGCCAGCGCGTGCGCGCCACCGGCCTGGATCAAACGAGTAGATGCCCGCATGGCCGCTCCGGCATGAACCTGCGGCACCATCATAGCTGGCCCGCGCGACGGTGCGACCGCGGCTCGATACAATCCGGCCTCCAACGCCGTCCGCACCACGTCTGACATCGACTCGCTTCGCTTCGCATGCACGCCTCATCGCCGCCACCCACCGCGCGCGTCGTCGCCTTCCGACGCTGGACGCTGATCATCGCTCCGGTTGTCGCCCTGCTGTTCGGCCTCGTGGTCGACCTCCAGCCCGGCCACCCGCAGGTGACGCGCATGGCCGCGGTGGCCCTGTTGATGGCCGTGTGGTGGATGACCGAAGCGCTGCCGCTCGCCGCCACGGCGCTGTTGCCGCTCGCGCTGTTCCCGGTGCTCGGCATCATGAACGCCACCGACACCGCCACGCGCTACGCCAACGACACGATCTTCCTGTTCGCCGGAGCGTTCGTCGTCGCGCTCACCATCCAGCGCTGGAACCTCCACCGGCGCATTGCGCTCGGCGTGCTGCGCATCACCGGCACCACGCCGCCGCGCCTGCTGTTCGGCTTCATGGCGGCCACCGCATTCCTCTCGATGTGGATCAGCAACACCGCCACCGCGATGATGATGGTGCCGATCGCGATGGCCGTGATCGCCCGACTCAGCGAGACGCACGGCGAGGTGGCGACGCGACGCATCAGCATCGGCCTGCTGATCGGCATCGCGTGGGGCGCCAGCATCGGCGGCATTGCCACGAAGATCGGCACACCGCCGAACCTGTCGTTCACCACCATCCTGAAGAACACGTTCCACGATGCGCCGGTGATCAGCTTCGCGCAATGGATGATGCTGGCCGGGCCGATCTCGCTCGCGCTGTTTGCGTTCGCGTGGGTGCTGCTCTGGCGCGCGTTCTGTCGCCACACTCCGCCGGCCGGTGACAACGCGGCGACCTCCCCGACCGGCGATCAGCAGCAGCTGATCGCCGACGAGTACCGCAAGCTCGGCCCGGTGCGCCGCGAGGAGTGGATGGTGCTCGCCGTGTTCGCGACGATGGCGCTCCTGTGGATCACGCGCACCGGCCTGCCGATCGGCGATGGCGTGGAGATTCCCGGCTGGGTGCAACTCTTCGGCCTTGTCGATGCGAAGGGCAAGGCGATGGTCGCCGACGGCACGATCGCGATTGCGATGGCGGTGGTGTTGTTCATGCTGCCGGGCCGGCGCGAACACGCCACCGATCTGGCCGCGCCGGGCGGCGACGACGCCAGCGGCACGTGCCGCCTCGCCGATGCGAGCACCTTCGTGAAAATCCCGTGGGGCATTGTGCTGCTGTTCGGTGGTGGCTTCGCGCTCGCCGCCGGGTTCAAGGACTCGGGCCTCTCGGCCGTGATCGGCACCGCGCTGGCTGGCGCGGCCGGCGTCGATCCGCTGCTGCTGATCCTGATCATCAGCCTCGTCGTGACGTTCCTCACCGAGCTGACGTCGAACACCGCGACCACCGAACTGTTGCTGCCGCTGCTCGCCGCCGGAGCCGTGGCCGCGCAGATCAACCCGCTGGCGCTGATGATCCCGGCGACGATCAGCGCGTCGTGCGCGTTCATGCTGCCGGTCGCCACGCCGCCCAACGCCATCATCTTCGGCACCGGCCAGGTGCGCATCGCCGACATGGCGCGCTACGGCCTGATCATCAATCTGGCGGGTGCGGTGCTGATCACCGTGCTCGTGTGGGTGCTGGTCCCGATGGTGCTCGGCGAGGGCATGCAACTGCCGGCGTGGGCCGTGCTGCACCCCTGAGCCGCCAGCCGCACAGGCGGAACGCCCTTGAGAACGCCGTGCCGACTGGACTAGACTCGGTGCGTCCGCACTCCGTGCACCCGCCGAGGCCATGCAGACACGCAACACCCGGCAACGCGACGCGATCCGCGATGTGCTTCTCGCGGCAGAGGGCCCGCTGAGCCCGCCCGAGGTGCTGGAGCGCGCGCGCAAGGAGCAGCCCGGCCTGGGCATTGCCACCGTCTATCGCACGCTGAAGATGCTGCTCGACGAGGGCGCGCTGCACGCCGTGAACCTGCCCGGAGACGCGGCCCGCTACGAGGTGCAGAACAAGCCGCACCATCACTACTTCCAGTGCCAGGACTGCGGCGTCGTGCTCAACGTGTACGCCTGCCCGAGCGGCCTGAAGGCGCTGGCACCGAAGGGCTGCGTGGTGGAGACCCACGAGGTGTGGCTCGCCGGCAAGTGCGCCGAGTGCGCGCCCGACGCGGGTTGAACCGCGGGTGAACCGGCGGGTGAACCGGCGGGTGAACCGGCGGGTGAACCGGCGGCGGCCGATCCGGGACTGTCAGCAAAACGTGAATCACACGGGCAATTGGCCCGCCAATCAGTATTATCCAGGTGCGGCGACTTGCGCCGCTTGATCGAAGTCTGTGCGCCGGTGTTGATTACAGGTCACCGGCGTGAGCCCGACCAACCCGCCGCCCTCCCGCCCGCACCCGAACGGGCATCCAGGAGCAGGGCCCGGGTCGTGGCCGGGAGGTACCTGGAGCTACACCCGCTGATGACGCTGCCTGAAAGCAACCCGGCCCTGCCGGCCACCTCCGACGACACGCCCTCCACACTTGAAGCCAACCGCAACCGCCGCGCAGACACTGACGGCGACGACGATACCGGCGCGGACTCTGCTGACGACGGTTCGTCCGTCGATGCGCGCTCGCCGTCCGCCGACGGCCCGCGCGAGGTGGTGACCACCTTCGAGCAGATGGGCCTCTCGCGCACCATGCTCAAGGACATCGCCACGCTCGGCTTCAAGGCGCCGATGCCGATCCAGTGCGAGGCGATTCCGATCGCGATGGACGGCCACGACATTGTCGGCTGCGCGCAGACCGGCACCGGCAAGTCAGCCGCCTTCCTCATTCCGATCATCGAAGGGATCCGCAAGCGCCGCCCGCTGAAGGTCAAGACCAGCAAGTCCGAGCCGTGCTGCCCGCGCGCGATGATTCTCGGCCCGACGCGCGAACTCGTGCAGCAGCTCGAGAACCAGGTGGAAGCGCTGACCCGCAGCGCGCCCGTCTCGTGCGCCGTGATCGTCGGCGGCAAGAAAATGGGCGACCAGTACAAGAAGCTCGAACGCGGCGTGACGATTGTGCTCGCCACGCCGGGCCGCCTGCTCGACCACCTGCAGCGCGGCACGCTCACGCTCTCGGCGCTCGAGTGGATCGTGCTGGACGAAGCCGACCGCATGTTTGACATGGGCTTTGCCCCGCAGATCCGCCGCGTGCTGGCCCGCGCGCCGCGCGTCGGCGAGCGCCAGACGATGATGTTCTCGGCGACCATGCCGCGTGAGCTGACGGCGCTGGCCGAGGAGCACCTCGAAAAGCCGGTGCGCATCGAGATCACGCCGCCCAACATGACCGCCGAGGGCGTGCACCACGACGTCAAGCTGCTCTCCAACGGCACCAAGCTCGACTTCCTGATCCGCCTGCTCGACCAGCACTTCGCCGACGGCGGCGGTCGCGTGCTGATCTTCACGCGGCGCAAGATGGACGCCGACAACGTGGCCAACTCGCTGCGCAACCGCGGCGTGGAGTGCCTGCGCATGCACGCCGACCGCACGCAGGAGCAGCGCGAGGGCGCGCTCCAGCGCTTCCGCGAGGGCAAGTGCGAGGTGCTCGTCGCCACCGACCTCGCGTCGCGCGGCATCGACGTCGAGAACATCGTCCGCGTCATCAACTACGACTTCCCGCAGAACGTGGACGACTACATCCACCGCGCCGGCCGGACCGCTCGCGCCGGCACGAAGGGTCGCGCCACCAGCATCGTGGAGCCGCAGGACCTGCCGCTGTTGCGCGAGATTGAAAAGCGCCTCGGCGAGCCGTTGCCGCGCCACGGCAGCGAAGACGACGACGACGAGATGGAAGTGCGCAAGCCCACGAAGCACGAGATCTTCGCCGCGCCGCGCCGCCGTCGCTGATCACACTTCGCGGATCCGCACCGTGCTCGCCGACAGCCTGTCGGTGCGGATCACCTCGCCCTTGCGGTTGACCTCGCCGAACTGCAGCACGCCGGTGGGGCAGCTCTGCACGCACGCGCTGCAGCGCACGCATTGCGGGTCGGCCATCGGGATGCCCTTGTTGGCAAAGTTCATCACGTCGATGCCCTGGTGGCAGACGCTGGTGCAGACGTTGCAGGAGATGCACTTCTTCTTCTCGGCCACGATGCGGAACCGCGAGAAGCGCGCGTAGATGTGCATCAGCGCGGCCAGCGGGCAGAAGAACCGGCACCACACGCGGCCCGAGAAATGGAAGTACAGCGCCACGCCGATGATCCCGGCGAGCACGAGGTCCACGAGGTACGCGTAGCCGAAGCTCCCGCCGCCAGCCGAGTAGAGCATCCAGTTGACCAGCTTCCCCGCGTCGCTCTCCGACCCGTTGAGCCAGCCGGCGATGCGCAGGCCGAGCATGATGAATCCGATGCCGAGGATCACCTGGCCCGCGAGGTTCAGCCGGTTCCACTTCGGCCCGTGCGGCATCTTGTGGCGATGCGCATCGCCGAGTGTCTCGGCCAGTGCGCCGCACGAGCAGATCCAGCCGCAGTACGCGCCCTTGCCCCACTTCCAGACGATCAGCGGAATGATCACGAATGTCTGGATCAGGCCGAGGATCAGCCAGCCAGTGATCGGCTGGTCAGTGAAGATGTTGTAGACGAACAGCGGCCACGCGAGGATGAAACCAAAACTGCGCCAGTACGAGTGCGGCTCGGCGACGTGGACGGATGCGATGGCCTTGTTGATTCGCTGGTTTGCGTTCTGGACCTGCAAACGCGCCATGGCGGGGTCGACTGAGATCCGCAGAGCCGTTTTCAGCCACTCATCGAAGTCGGCTCGTGCTTCGAGCGGACTCCCGAGTGCATCGCGGCGTCGAGCAATCGCCCTCGTTCGCGCAGAATCACCAGCAGCACTTGAAGCACCGAGATCAATCGTAAAGCGCGCGTACTCCGCCAGGCTGACGTCGAGGTGCCAGGTCGCGCGTTTCGCCAAGGTGTAAGTGCCTGCTTCCTCAAATGCATCAAGCGCGTAGAAACCGCTAACACTGTCGAAGCTGGTCGTCTTCAGGCTGAACCAACTGATCTCCGTGCGAGCACGTAGCTGTTGAATGACTGGCGCAATGTCGGCAATGCGGACTCGCTTGTTTGCCAAGTCCTGGGCCGTGCCCCAACCCTCGTCGAGGCCCCGCTGCAGGTCGACCCGTTCCCGCTCCAGCTCCGTCAGCGACGCCTTCATCTGTTCGACGGGTATTTCCGGCAACGGCTCCGGGAAGAACTCCTGCGCGAACCAACGACCGGCGCCGCTGTCAAAATAGCCGTTGTGGCCCATCCACGGGAACACGAGGTACGGCAGCAGGAACAGTGGGATCACCTGGAAGGCCATCAACGTGACCGTCTGCAGGCGCACGTACGGCGTCTTGCGACGGCGGATGCGGCGGATGCCGAAGACGATCACCAGCAGGCAGTAGGCGAGCGAGTAGAAGAAGCCGGGGTCCTTCGCGGCGCTGATGAGTGCGCCGAGCCACGTGGAAGGGTCGTCGGCCCACACCGAGATCGAGCCGCCGAGATGAGCGAACCACTCGCCGAGGTTGTACGGAAAGCCCTTGCCGTACCAGTCGCCGAGTACGGAGCCGCCCTTCTTCCAGTGGTAGAGCCAGATGCAGAACAGCAGCATCACGATCAGCGCGATCCACCAACGCGCGTTGCGTTCGCCGGCAATCGGCACGCCGCTCTGGCGGAAGAACTCCAGCGGCGCGTCACGGCCGATCATGCTGAACACGGCGTCGTTGGGCAGAGACTCCTCGCGGCCATCGGCGAGCTTCAGCGACACGGTCGCGTCGTCGATGCGCGTCACGGTGCTGCCGGGTTCGACCCGCAGCGCGCTGGCGTCGGCGAACGGCTTTCCGCCTGCGCCGTGCATGTCCTTCACCCAGCGGCCGGTGGCGGTGCTGACGTGGTCGCTGGTCGGGTGCTCGACGGCGACGTCGGCGCGCGGGTTGGCCTGCAACTGTTCCAGCGCGGCTACGTTGGCCGGCTTCGGCCGCGAAAACTCCTGGCCGCGGTACGAAAGCGTGACGGCCGCGCCGCCCTGCACGAGCGCGATGGCGGTCTCCAGAGCACTGTCGCCGCCGCCAACCACGAGCACGTTCTGGCCGGCAAAGTCGCGCGGGTCGTGCAGCCGGTTGCTGACCTTCGACAGCGACTCACCCGGCACGCCGAGCTTGCGGAAGTTGCCGCTGCGGCCGATCGCAACGATCACGCGTTGCGCGACGATCGCCGGTTCGCCATCGGCGAGCTCGACGCGCAAGAGCCGCGACCGTAAGGGAGCGGATGTGGTAGCGGGAGCGGAGTGGTTGGAGCGCGATGCTCCCACCACTACATCCACTCCCTGACGGTCGTGGCTCTTGTTGTGTCTCGTCTGTTGCGCGACTGCACCGCTCGGTTGCAAGTTTGATGCGTTCGTTGCGGGCGAATGCCCCCGCTCCCTTTCGGTCGCGGCTCTTATCCGCACCACACGCTCGACGCGTGCGCGGCGCACCACAATCTCCTTCGTCTGTTCGCGCAACTCGTCGAGCAACGGCTCCTTCACCGTCGCCGTGAACTGCAACTCGCCGGCCGGCGTCATGTCGGTCGGGTAGGTGAAGATCGGCTTCGCCTTCGGGAAGTTCACGATCGTGTCGAACGGCTCGGCCGCTTCCAGCACCTCGAAGCGCAGCCCGCGCCGCCGCGCCTCGAGCGCCGCCGCCATGCCGCTCACGCCGCCACCGATGATCACCAGGTCGCGCACCGCCTCGTCGGCCGACGGCGTGATGCCGTCGCACGCGCGCGCCACGGCCTTCGCGCCGGTCTCGGCCGCAAACTTCAGCAGCGGCACGCCGGTCAGGTCGCCGACCACGAACAGGCCGGGCACCGCGGTGCTGCCGTCGGCGTTCACGCGCGGCAACTTCTCCACGGTGCCGGCCGGCCAACCGGTGTGCAGCCAGCGGGCGAATCGACGCAACATGGGGCACTCCGGGATCACGCGGCGGGTGGTGTGTCGCGATTGTAGCGGCCGCAGGCGGCATTCGCGCCGTCAGCGGGCCAGATGTAGAATCTGCGCGCGGCTCTCGCCGCCTCCCCGCCACCGGCCACACACACGCCTCGCATGCCCGAGCGATTTTCACCGGACCAGCTCTTCGCCTGGGTTGCGCACTGGCGCGGCCTGCTCAACGAAGACCAGTTGCTCGACCTCGAGGATCAGTACGAGCAGATCCTCGACGAAGGCGACTACGTCTCGCTTGCCGAGCTCGCGGTGCGCGGCGGCTTCATCAAGGAGGCCCAGCGCGACGGCCTGCAGCGCTGGTACCGGCTGGCCGAGGAGCGATTCGACGGCACCTGGTACGCGCGCCAGCTGATGGAAGACGGCGTGCCTCAGGCCGAGATCGACGCGGCATTCGCCCGGCAAGAGAAGCAGTTTGTTACCGACAAGCGCATCGTGCCGCTGCTCGACATCCTGATCCAGCGCAGCGTGATCACGCCGGGCATGGCGGCCGACCTCGAGCCGCCGCCCGAGGAGCTCGACGACGAGGGCGATGACAGCGACAGCGGCGAGCACTACGACGACGGCGCGGCGCCGTCGGATGTCGCAGTGTCGAACTGGAGCGAGACGCAGATGCACCGCGCCGCCGGCGGCCTGCTCGACATGGTGATGAGCGCGACCGAGCAGGAGTCGCCGACCCGCATCCGCCGTCGCGCCGCCGAGGAACTGGGCCTGGAGCCGGACGACGCGGACGAGGACGAAGAAGTGCCCGACCTGCTGAAGATGCAGGAGCAGATGCGCAGCGAACCGGCCGGGCCGGCGAAGGTCACGCCGTCGGGTCGTGTGGTGGCCGCGCCGCCGCCGGTGGTGTTGCCGGGTGGCGACGACCGCTCGCTGACCGCCGCGCTCGCGCAGCTGAAGATTGGCGGCACGCCCGACCCCGGCTCGACGAAGGGCATTCCGTTCGGCGAGAAGTTCGAGCTGTACCGCGAGATCCGCCGCGAGCGCAGCGGCATCTTCTACCTCGCGCGACAGACGAACCTCGGCCGTCTCGTGGTCGTGCGTCTGCTCACCGAAGAGTTGTCGCGCCTGCCGGGCGTGCCCGAGCGCTACCGCGAGCTGGCCACCGCCGCGGGCCGCCTCGCGCATCCGCATCTCGCGCAGGTGTTCGAGGTGGGGGTCGGCAACGACGGCCGGCCGTTCTCGGTGCTCGAATACCTGCCGGGCCAGCCGCTCTCCGAGGTGCTGCGCCGCGGCCAGCGCATCGGCGTGCGCCACGCGGTGCAGCTGATCCTCAGTATTGCGAAGGCACTCGACGAGGCCTCGAAGCAGAACCTGCTGCACGGCGATCTGTCGCTGGCCGACCTGTTCCTTGCGAGCGACGGGCAGATCAAGGTGCGGCTGCCGGGCTACGTGGATCTCTGGCCGGCCGAGCAGCGCGCGGCGCGGCGCGATCCGTTCTGCACGGCGCCCGAGCTCGACACCGAGCCGGACGCGACTCCGCAGTCGGACATGTACGCGCTCGGCGTGTGCTTCTACACGGTGCTCACGCAGCGGCTGCCGTTGCGCGGCGAGAACCGCGAGACCACTCGCGCGCAGCATCGCAACCGCATCCCGGCGCGACCGTCGCAGATTGCCGGCCGCGAGATTCCGCCGGGCATCGACACGATCGTGCTGCGCATGCTGCAGAAGGATCCGGCTGATCGATACAAGTCGTGGGCCAGCGTGGTGGCGGCGCTCGATCATGAGCTGGAGGTGCTGACCGGTGCGCTGACGAGTGGTGCAGCGGCGGGTGACGCCGGCGATTCGGACGACGAGGATGGCGATGATCGCGGCGGCGCGGCGGGTCGTGTTGCGCGTCCGCGGCGTCGGCGCCGGCGCGCGAGGTTGCGTCCGCCGTCTGCTGGCGGCGGTGCGGCGGCGGGAGCCGACGGGCCGCCCGCGTCGTCCAAGCGATCGGGTCGGACGCGGCCGGGCAGTGGTGTGACGCCTCCGCCACCTGCGAGCGGTGTGCAGCCGCCGTCATCGTCGAAGCGCTCCGGGCGAACCCGGCCGGGCAGTGGCCTGATCCAGCCGCCGACGAACGCCCCGCCGCCTGCCGGTGGTGGCGATGCGGATGGTGGTGGTGACGAGCCGGATGAAGCGGGCCGTCCGCGTCGTCGTCGCGGTCGTCGCCGGTTCAGGCGGTAGGTGGGCAAGTTCCGACGCGCGCAGTGGCCGTTGGAGTTGTCCATGCCGTGGGTTGATGCGGATATGAGCGCGACCGACAGGGCAACTGCGCGGGGCACCTGCGTGGTGCGCGAGGTTGGCAGCCTTCCGACGATTTCCCCGCTCCCTTTCGGTCGCGGCTCTTGCCTGCTCTCAGTCGTCGTCGCCTGCGGGCGGCTCGTCGGTGGTGTCGTCCTCGTAGAGCAACGACTCCAGCTGCTCGGCCAGTTCGGTCTCGCTCTCCTTGATCGTCTGCCGCAGATCCGTGAGCAGCGCTTCGAGCGTCACGTCGAACATCGTCGCGGCCGGCGAAATGCCGAGCGACTCGGCAACGCTGCGCGCACGGGCGGCTTCGCGCGTCACGTCGGGCTCGACCATCGGGCCGACTCCGTCGTCGTCAATCTGCACGTTGTCGGCCGAGTCCAGCGCTTCGAGCGCGAGCGCCAGGCCGAGCTGCGCGGTGGGCAACGACGGATGCGCGCGCGTCAGCGTGCGGAAGCAGCGCGTCGCCTCGGCCACCGCCGAGTTCTGCAGCGCGTGTACGCCCTGGCGGATGCAGAACACATGGAAGCGCAGCACGATCGACGCGTCGCCGGGGCGGCGGGCCATCGCACGCGAGAACACCTCGAAGCCCTCACCCACGCGATGCAGCGTGCCGCAAAGGTCCGCCAGCTTGAGCAGGTTCTCCTGGTAGTCCGGCTTGAGGCGCGCAATCTTGCGGCGCACGAGGTGGGCCGACGCCCACGACTCGTTGTGTGCGAGCCGCTCGGCCACGGCGTCGAGCACATCGACGTCGGTCGGGTGGTCGTCGCGCAACTGCTCGAGCACTTCGCCGGCCTCGGGGCCGTGGCCGGTGTGCACCAGAATGCGCGCGAGGCGCAGGCCGTGCGAGGGGTGATCGGGCGAACGGCGCCACGCATCGCGGAACGCGGCAATCGCCTGGTCGTGGTCACCCTGCTGGAACAGGCAGTAGCCGAGCCCGGCCAGCGCGCGCGAGGCATCGGGCCGCGCGGCGTCGCCGTATTCCTTCAGCGCCTGCAGGTAGTGGTGGCGCGACTGATCGAGCTGGCGCTGCCAGCGGCGGATCTCGCCAAGCTCGATGTGGGCGCGCGCGGAGAGCGACGGGTCGATCCGCGTGACGCGCGTGAAGCGGTCGATCGACTCCGAGAAGCGCAGCCGGCGGCAGGCCTCGGTCGCCAGGTTGAACTCGCGACGGCCATCCGAGCCGCGGGCCCGACGGCGGGCCAGCCGTTCGGAGCGCTTGCGCACGCGCCGCGCCTGGGCCAGCGCACCCGAGAGCACGCGCACCATCCGCGTCAGGCTCGGCTCGCCGAACGGGAACAGCCCGACGTACTGCTCATCGAGGCCGAGGTCGAGCAGGAAGGAGTGGAACCCCTGGCTGCCGAACTCCTGGAAGCACTCGACGATCGTGGCGGCGTTGAGCGGCGCCGGCAAGAACCCGCGCAGCTCCCGGCAGAAGGCGTAGCTGCGCGCCTGGTCGGCCGACGAGAAGGCGACGAGTGCTGCGCCGAGCGGGGCTGCGCAGCCGTGCCATTCGTGCCGCGCCTCGTGGTAGAGGGCGAACATCGTCGGCGGCTGGTTCCGCTGGCTACCCGGGATGCGTGACAGGAAGTCGAATATTGCCATGAGTGATTCGCGGACCCGGCGCAACGGCGGCGCCCGCGCGGCATCGCGGCTGTCACACTCGATGATACCGCACGCAACGGGCAGATTCAAAACGCGCACCCGCAGGAACCGCCGAACCGGCGGCGCCAGGCCAGGCCGGTCAGCGCCAGCAGCAACATCGCCAGCAGGTCAAGCCGCCAGACGCTGCCGGGCTGCAGGGTCGCCGCGCAGCCACCGTTGGTCCCGCTGCCCGACGAGGACGACGCGGCGCTGATAACCAGCTGGTTGTTCGACGCCAGCGACCCCGGCAGGCCGGCGACCGGCACCAGCAGCGAGACGGCATTGCTCGACCCATCGACAATTGTGCCTCCGTTGAGCGCCAGCACGGTCACGTCGAGGTCGCTGCTCGTCTCGCCCGTGGCCACGGTGTAGCTGAACGCGAGTGTGGTCGTCGCGCTGCCGCTGGTGTAGGTCGCCGTGCCGCCACTGTTGAGCGTCAGCGACGGCGTACCGCCGGCGGTCGTCACCGTCACAGGGCCGGTGAAGGTCACGCGGATGGTGAGCACGCTGCCGGCCGCGTAGGTGCCGTTGGAGTCATGCGACTCGATCAGCGACACGCGCTCGTCGCTTTCGATCGCGGCCACGCCGCCGGCCGCCGTGGCGTTGAACGTGGTGAACGCGCCGCAGAACAGGATGCGGCCGGTGGACTGCACGGCGACACCGACGGCGGTGTCGTCGGGCGCGGTGGCCAGCGCGAAGGCCGGATCGAGGCCGCCATCGGCAAGCACGCGGCAGACCTCGGGAACACCCGTGCCCGCGTAGCTGCCGAGAGTGCCGGCAAGCAGCACCCGGCCCGCCTGGTCGATCGCAATTGCATTCGGTGCGGTGTCGGGCCCCACGGCGGGGTCGAACGCGGCGTCGAGCGCGCCATCGGCGTCGAGCACCGCGAGGCGGTTGCGCGTCGTGCCGTTGACGCCGGTGAACGATCCGCTGACCAGCATCCGGCCGTCGTCGAACGCCACGATGTGGTCGCCGGTGCCGTTCAGGCTGGTGCTCGCGGCAAAGGTGGTGTCGAGCGTGCCGGTGCTGCTGATCCGTGCGATCCGCTGCACGCTGGTGCCGTCGAACGACGTGAACTGGCCGAGGGCGACGACGCTGCCGTCGGACTGCATGATCGCGTCGCGGACCTGGTCGTTGAAGCCGGTGCCGATGTTCGCGCTGAACGTGGTGTCGAGTGCGCCGGTGCTGTCGAGCCGCGCGATGTAGCCGACGGTCGTGCTGTTGATGCTGGTGAACCAGCCGGCGACGATCATCGAGTCGTCGGGCAGCATCATCACGCGCTGCGGCGTGCCGTTGGCCGTTGGCGTGAACGTGGTGTCGAGCGAGCCGTCGGCGTTGATGCGCGCCAGCCGGGTGGCCACCACCGGGGAGCCGCCGTCGATCGCGACTGCAGAGAACGTCCCGGCGATCACGATGCGGTCCTGCGAATCGACCGCGATGCATACGATCGCCCCGTTGGTCTGCACCGTGCTCGGCCAGGTCGCGTCTGCCCGCCCGTCGCGGAGCAGGCGCACCAGACCGCCGGTGACGCCGTTGAACAGCGTGAAGCTGCCGTGCACCAGCAGCTTGCCGTCATCAAGTTCGACCACCCCGTACGTTGTGCCGACGGCGCCGCCATTGAGGTTGGACATGAAGTCGGTGTCGAAGTCGCCGGTGCTCGCGTGGGCCGGCGTGGCCGCGAGCGTGGCGGTGACGAGCAGCAGGGCGCCGGTGAGCGTGACCAGTGCAAGTGGCGTGGAACGGAAGGCGAAGCGGTGCATGGGCGGACTCTCCGTGCGTGGGTTTCCGGAACTCACGACGGATAGGCGGGAGCGGCGAACGAGTCTCACCCGAAGCTGGTTTTTTCTCCTGCTCAGCCCATCGATGGCCCGGCCAGCAGGCGATCGGTGTCGCTGCTCGGGTGCATCGGCATGCGTACGGTGAACACGGACCCGCGGCCGGGCGTGCTCTCGACCAGCAATACGCCGCCATGCGCGGCGACAATCTCCTGCGCCAGCAGCAGGCCGAACCCGCTGCCGGTCTCGCCGTCGGTTCCCGGTGTCGTCGTCGGACGCGACAGGTCGAACAAGCGCGGCACCGTGTCCGACGGGATGCCGAGGCCGGTGTCCTCCACGCGGATCACCACCGACTGCCCGGCCTGCGACCCGCTGATGCGCACCCGACCGCCGGACGCGGTGAACTTGCGCGCGTTGCTCAACAGATTGAGCAGCACCGTGTGGATCGCCTTCGGGTCGGCACGGAATGTCACGGTCTCGTCCGGCGCCTGCACCTCCACCACCAGTTGCTTGGCGAGCATCAGCGCGCGCTCGGCCATGGCGGCTTCCTGCAGCGTGTCTTCCAGGTCGAGCAGCAGCGGATTGAGACGGCGCTGCCCGGTCTGGATCTGCCGCTGCGCGATCAGCCCATCGAGCAGGTGACGCGCCGCCTCGATCGCGTCGAGCAACTGCGCGGCGAGGCGCGCGTGCATCTCGTCGTTGTCGGCCGCCAGACTCTCGGTGAGCGCGCGTGCGAGCGGCGACGCACCGCCGAGGTAGTTGCTCACCGGCCCGGCCAGCGTGGTCACCACGCCCTGCAGGCTGGCGGTGGTGGTCTTCAGCTCCAGCGCGAGCCGCTGCATCTCGCGCGTACGCTGCGCGACGAGGTCGAGTTCCGACTCGCTCGCACTGGCCGGTTCGGCGAACATCAACAGTTCGCGCGGCACTCCGTCGGCACCGGCCAGGAAATCGTCGGCCGCGATGTGCAGGCGCAGCAGCACGGTGCGGTCGTCGTGGTGGCGGAACAGCTCGTACACCGCGGTCGACGGCCATGCACCGGTCGCCAGGCCGGTCGCGACCACGTCCACGAAGTGCTCGCGCCGCGCTTCCGGAATGAAGTTGGTCAGCAACTCGCCGCGCAGGTCGGTCGTGGACAGGCCGAGCATGCGGGCGAAGCGGCGGTTGACGAAGCGCACCCGCGTGAAGTCGGCGTGGCGCGCATCGGCTCCCACCTGCAACACCAGCGCACCGAGCGGGCCGCGTTCGGTCAGCGCCAGGGCATGCAGCGACGGAGGAGTCTGCATCGGGGAAGGATCACTCCGGTGCCGGCGGGAACCACAGCGGGCGGTTGCACGCCGCGTCCAGCGCCAGCAGCGTGTCGCGGTCGGCCTCGGTCGTCAGCGACTGGCCGACGGGCATCACGACGCCAGCGTTGACCTTGCCGGCCAGATCCACGATCGCGCGCGGGTTGAGCGTGCACGGTGAGTTGATCTGCACGATCATGATGTCCACCGGATACGACGGCAGGCGGCCGGAGAGCAGGGCCGGGTCGGTGACATTGTTGAAGGCGATCAGCTCGGGGTTGTCGGGCCGGGCCTCGCCTTCGGAGTAGGGGCCGACGTACCAGATGGTGAGATCCTTGCGGCCGTCACCGTCCTCGTCGATGAACAGGATGTAGCCGACGTGGTGGCGCGAGCGGTCCTGGCCTTCCACGTTGTCGGCCCAGGCGCGCGTGGTCTCGATCCGGATGCCGTCGACGGCCGTGGTCTGGCGCGGCGCGAGTTCGACCACCTGGCCGCCACCACTGAGGTAGGTGCGGTGCACGCCCTGGCGGGTGACGAGGCGGCAGCCCTCGGGCGTCACCAGCGTGGTGTGGCCGTCGTTGACGTACTCGATGTCGCGCAGCGAGTAGTGGCCCGCGCTGCCGTCGGTGATCAGCGTGACGTCGGAGCCGTAGCGCGTCTTCGGCGTTAGGTTGACCGGGTTGATCCACAGGAAGCGCATGTCGTCGCCGCGCTGCTGGGGCGGCAGTTCGATGCGCACGCCGCCGGAGCCGGTCCAGAACACGCGCTCGCGCAGGAAGCGGAAGAGGGCGGGCCGGATCGTGGGCCGGCCGGCGCGTTCGCGTTCGCCGTTGGCCTGCAGCGGGCGGTCGACGCGGGTGATCGTGCCGACGCCGGTAGGCAGTTGGGTGTCGGAGCGCGTGCCGGGGTAGGTGAGTTCGGGCTTCTTCGGTCCCGAGCAGCCGATGATGGCCGCGATCAGGAGCAGCAGCACGACCGGAACGGCCCGACGCAGGTGGTATCGCATGGCTCGCGGAAGCGGGGGCAACCGGGGAGGCAACGCTTGCACTGTGGATTATAGGAGCCGGGCGGCAGCGCCGGAAGCGTGCGCCTGGCGAGCGCTCACGGATCGGGCGTGGTGGGGGCGTGGTGGACATCGGACCATCGGGCCTCGTGTGGGCAGGGCAGATCCGGGGTCAGAGCCGCGCGCGAAGCAAGCGGCCATCCTTGAGCTGATCGACCATGCCGGCACACCTCCCCTGGCCGCTTGCTGCGCGCACGGCTCTGACCGGGGACGCGCGGTGGCGGCGTCGCGGCGAAACGCGTCGTTCATGGCGCAGGGTAGCCGTGCGGTGGGTGTGGCGCGGCGAACGTGCTATGGTGCCATGAAGTGGCCAGCGGTGGACCGGGGAGTGCGATGACGACAGGCTTTCACCTTCCGATGTCGGTGGTTCGTGACGTGGCTGCGCGCGCGGCGGGGCTGCTCGTAGTGACCGCGATGCTGGCCTGGTCGATGGGCTGCGGTTCGACTCCGCCCGCACCGGCACCGCTGCCGGCACCTGCCAACGTGGTGAACAACAACCAGGCGCCGGTGGTGCCAGCCAACGCGGGCAACGCGAACGCGAACGCGACCAACAGCAGTGGAACCGGTGCAAACGCGCTGACCAATGCGATGGCGAACTCGATGGCCAATGTCGCGAACACGAATGCGAATGCGACCGCCAACGCGAACACCAACCGCAACGTCGCGCCGCCAGCGAACACCAACGCGAACACCAATCGCAATGTCGCGCCGCCGACCAACGCGAACGCCAACACCAGCACGAACTCCAACGCGAATCGCAACGCGGCTCCGCCGACCAACACGAACTCCAACTCTAACTCGAACGCGAACGCGGCTCCGCCGGTTAACGCAACCAACACCAACACCAACTCCAACTCCAACCGCCCGCCCGTCGACCCGCCGCCGGTTGGCCCGCACGTCGACCCACCGCCGCCCACAAAGTTCGACAAGGCGGCCGCGCTCAAGGCCGCGCTCGAAGAGTTCCGCGCCATCGAGTCGCCCGCCGACCCTGCGGCCCGCGCCGACCGCATCGAGCAACTGATGCAGCTCATCGACGGCCTCACCAA